>DASZUU010000052.1:0-151309 GCA_035547425.1 Alloacidobacterium sp.
GTGTTCGACCAGCCCGGCGACGATTTCTTCGGCCAGGCCGGGATCGAGATCCATACCCATCTGGGTGAGCTTGACGCTGACGTTGGCGTTAAGACGGCGGCTCTGGATGGCATCGATCAGGCGATGATAGATATCGGCCGCATGACGGGCTTCTTCCGGCGTCGAGACGTTTTCGCCCAGGCTGTCGAGCGTAGAGGCGATGCCCAGGTTTTGCAGGGATTCGGCTGACCGCAGGACATCTTCGACTGTCATTCCGGCAACGAAACGGGAGGACATGCGACGACCTATCGTAGAGCGTTCAAAAAAGCTTCTCAGGGATGAGTTGCGAGAGAGTGCAATAAAGGCAGAGCGAAGAATGGGCATGAGTTCCTTGAAAATGGCCGAACTTTTCATTTTCGCACAGGTTCGCGCCGGAGCAGGGATGCTCGGGTTGTCCGCCATTGTGAAAATCTCATATGAATTTTTGCAACTCAGGTGACAATCCCGACGCTCGTCGCATCCAAAGTTATAGATCAGGAAGGGCTGCGGAGATGAAACACTCTCATCTCCCCCACATAAAAAATCGAGAGTAGCACCTGAACGGCAGGACCGTTGCAGGCGCAGTGGAGAAATCGTCATGGTGAGCAACTGCGCAAATCCTCAGTGTGCCAAGCCTCTACATTATCTTCGAGAGGGTAGGATTTTCGTATTTGAGGTGGAAAGCCGCACAAAGGAAGGGGCCGATCATCCTTTTATTCATTGCCTCGAGCATTTCTGGTTATGTGGACAATGTTCGCAGCATTTCACAGTGGAATATGGGAAAGACACTGGAATGAGGCTGGTTACCCGGCAGGAAATACCGCGCATACGGGTGGTTCGGGAAAACGCCCAGGAAGCACCGACACCTGCTGCTTTAGCTTCGTAGCCGGAAGATTCCGGATTATTCCAAGCGCCTTTCGAGGCGCTTTTATTTTTGATAATTTTTGACAAATAATAATTATTATTGTTTAATAACAATAATGAGTGCGCAGGAAATCAAGGAATTTCGCGAGCTGTGTGAGCGCGCCGGACTGGCGGCGACGCACCAGCGGCAAGTGATTTATGAAATCCTGAAAAATATGCACGGGCATCCGAGCCCGGAAGAAGTCTATGCGAGAGTGAAGCGCCGCATCCCGGCAATCTCGCTTGCGACGGTTTACAAAAATCTTCATCTATTTATTGAGAGCGGCGTTTTCCGCGAAGTGAGCCTGCATCACGGCACATTGCGGGTGGAAACGAATCATAAGCCGCATCATCACCTTGTCTGCACCTCCTGCAAAACGATCGTCGATATCGATGCGGAGGATTTGGGGCTGGCCACGCAGTACGGCAAATTGCCCGGTGGATTTCTGGCGCAGCGTTTTGCCGTCGATGTGCTGGGGCTATGCGCTGATTGCCAGAAGAACTCTGATTAATTTCGATCATTTCATACCAACTTACTTACCAACTACTTACTTAAAGGAGTCATACATGTTAGGTATAGGCGAAAAATTTCCCGTCTTTTCCGTAACCGCAACTGTCAGCCGCGATAAGAACAACGCATTTGAAACGATCACGAACGAGAGCTATCCCGGCAAGTGGAAGGTCTACTTCTTCTGGCCCAAGGATTTCACTTTCGTTTGTCCGACGGAAATCGCCGCTTTCGGCAAGATCAACAATGAGTTTGCGGACCGCGATGCCCAGGTTCTTGGCGGCAGCATCGATTCCGAGTTCGTGCATCTTGCGTGGCGCAACAACCACGAAGATTTGAAGGACCTGCCGTTCCCGATGCTGGCCGATGTCAAGCGCGATCTGACCGAGCAACTCGGCATCCTTGACCCTGAAGCGGGCGTAGCGCAGCGCGCAACCTTCATCGTCGATCCGGAAGGCATTATTCGCTTTGTGTATGTGACGGACCTTTCTGTAGGCCGCAACCCGCAGGAAGTGCTGCGCGTGCTCGATGCGCTGCAGACCGATGAGCTTTGCCCCTGCAACTGGCAGAAGGGCGAAGAGACGCTCACCGTCTAAGGATTGGCAAACAAATCTGAAGAGCGCGGCCTCTGGGAAGAATCGGTGAAGTTCTTCATCAGGGGCTGCGCTCCGTTCAGAATGATGGAATGGCTATTGCGCGCTGTTCCGTGGATGAGGAAGGAATTGTTATGCAACTGGATCAATTGATTGACAGCCTGCCGGGGCATGCGAAGGATTTGAAGCTGAATTACTCCAGCCTGGTGCGCCAGAACACCGAGCTCACCAAGCAGCAGCTTTGGGGGACTGTGGTAGCGAGCGCGATTGCTACGCGGAATCCCGAATTGACCGCTGCTGCACTGGAAGAGGGCGCGAAGCAGCTTTCGGCACAGGAGTTCGATGCGGCGAAGGCGGCGGCTTCCGTGATGGGGATGAATAATATTTACTATCGCTTTCTTCATCTCTCATCGAATGAAAAATATGGAACCATGCCGGCGCGTTTGCGCATGAACGTGATGCGGACGCATGGCGTCGACCATAATGATTTCGAGCTGTGGTCGCTGGCAGTTTCTGCCATCAATGGCTGCGGCAAGTGTGTTGATTCGCACGAGAAGGTAGTTCGCGACAAGGGCATTACCGAGGAAACGGTGCTCGCGGTTGTCCGCATTGCTTCGATTATTCACGCTATCGGCACGGTTCTCGATGCGGAGCGTGTTGCTCAGAGTGAAGCGGTTACTGTTTAGCCATAATCGCTGAAGCGAAATGGAGACATGCAACGTGTCTCCATTTTATGCTCTGGGCGAGCGGTCGCAAAGAATCCGGATAGGGCGCACAGCATAATAAAGAACATCGAGAGATGGGGGCAGAGCAATGGCCGCACGATCTCTTTCATTGGGGCGCAAAAAAGCGGGTGACAGAAAGAGCTTTGTGCGATCGCGAAAGCTAAGCAATTTGATGTTGTAGGGAATGCTCCCTTCCGGAGGAGTCCCGGGTGCGGTAAAGAGAGTGCTCTCAATATGCTTCACGAGCCTGCCGGCAGTCGAGTCTGATGCGAAGCGTTTCAGCATTGTTCTCGGAACGATGGCCCCGCCGATGCGATGTGCCAGCAGCACACCCAGCGCAAGCGTTCTTTCCAGTCCTGTGCGCCTGCTTTCTTCTATTACCTTCATCCAGTCAAGATCGGGAACCGAAGCGATGAGCTGGGCAATATCGCATATCCAGAGCAGGCGCGACCAGATATGTTTGCATCCATGCATGCAGAGAGCCAGCAGGTTTATTTCAGGAGAAATAGAAGGAACGCGCGCTCCTGCCAGAGCGACGCTCGGATGATGCGGCCATACCCATTGCAAACCAAGATTGGTATGGAATCGTTGATATGCGAGGTCCAGTTTCCAGCGCAGCTCCACGATCATACCGTCAGATTGACGCTCAAAGCGGTATTCATGTCGATCAGGAATGGTTAGATCGAAGCCTCTTTCAAAAAGAATAGCGGATGCCCGCTTCAAATCACGTTCATTGATGATCAGATCGAGATCACCGGCGGTGCGGGCTGCGAGGTCCTGGTAGATGGCAGCTGCGAGCACAACACCCTTGAAAGGCATCGCCGGAATCATTGCCTGATCAAAGAGATTGAGAATGGCGAGTAGCTCCGCTGTATTGGCGAGACTGTGGAAGGTATTTCGCTGGTATGCCGCCTGCAGGCGTTCCCATACCAGAGGAGGAATAGCGGGAGCTACATCGGCGAGGCGCAGATAGAGCAGCGGCAGGATGCGATGCTGTCGCGCGGCGCCCAGGAGCGAATCCCAATCTGAAGTTTGTTCGGCAAGCTGAAAGAGGAGGCTGGAGCCGGCAGAAAGAGGCTGTTGTATGACGGAGCGCAGCAGCAGGTCGGCTTTGTTGTCTACCGTCATGATTCCCCCTGAGAGAACTTGCGCAGGCCGGGGAGAATTTGCCCACTTGTAAGGCTTAACACACCTGGGAACGGATGAAAACGTAACCGGTTACCAGAAAGTGGAGTAGGTTACTAAAGGACAAGGTACAAATGTGTATCGAGCGCGTACACTTCCGTCTACCAGCATTTCCAGAACGTCTCCCCCAGGCTGAGATTTTTTAAACGGAGAAGTGAGGATGCAGGTAGAACGTACCAATTCCGATAGCCTGGTTGTACAAAAGCTCCCCGACGGTTCCCGCGTTATTGTCGATTCCAATCACGAAACAGTATTTGCATTAAATGCTACCGCCGGCGCAGCCTGGGATGCCTGCCATGGTCCTACGACGCTTTCAGACGTCAAGGAAAGCATGCAGAAGTCTCTGAATGCATCAGTATCCGAAGAGCTGGCGGAAGCAGCCATTTTAGAATTGCAAACTCAAAAATTAGTAAAAACCTGCGGACCATCGCCGACACGGCGACAGTTCATTGGATCACTTGGCGCTCTTGCTCTTCCTCTTGTTGTTGCCCTTCCGGCATCGGAACAAAGGGCGTATGCGCAGCATGCGCGCTCCGCCCCTCCTTCGCATGGAACACAGCCTCCCCCAAGCAATGGCGGAGGAATCGGAGGATTTCTTGGCTGGTTGTTGGGCTTGCTGGGATTGTAATCATTGGCCGCGGCAACTCCAGCTTTGGAAGCACTGAGTCTCCATGCCTGTGCTTTCGGTTGCAGGATTCGGATAACGACCGACTGCGCCGAGATGCACGACATGCTGGAGCGCTATGTCTTTCCATGGCTGACGCGCGCGGAGAATTTGCATAACCAGGATGAAATCTCCATCCGCGTGGATCGCGTGGGGGATGGGGCTCGATTGCTGGCAGACGGTATAGCGGTGGCGTCTGCCGCTCGGGCCCCGGACATCATTCCCCACCTGATTCATGTGCTGGATGAATCTGTATTGAAGCAATTGACGGATCTGCGGGCGGTGCATGCGGGTGTCGTGTTATGGCGCGGGCGGGCGCTGCTGTTGCCGGGCATGTCGCATGCAGGGAAGTCCTCGTTGGTGGCGGCCTTGTTGCAGCAGGGCGCTACTTATTTTTCTGACGAATATGCGCTGATTGACGCAGAGGGCAAGGTGCATCCTTATGCCCGTCCTTTGATGGTGCGCGAGGATTGCCCGGAACAAGTGCCGGTCCTTGCCCGGGAATATGGCGCCCAGATAGGGGACGCTCCCGCCGAGGTAGGGTGGATTTTATTTCTTCAATTCGAGCCTGCAGCAGGGTGGCAGATTGCTCGATTGAGCCAGGGCGAGGCGCTGTTGGGGTTGCTTCGCAATACGCCGCACATTTTGACCGAATCTCCGGACATGATCGATAAGTTTCAGAGAGCGATCGCGCGAGCTGGTTGCTATGCCGGAAAAAGAGCTGAGGCAGAGCAGGCTGCGGGAGAAATTTTGTCATGGATTGCGAACTCATGACGATAGTGGCTAATGGGGCAGATAGGGCGAGGGCTTCAGACCATGAAGGCGAATGCGCATACAGCTTCGGGCTTCTTTCCAGTCGAGATCGAGCTTTTTCCTTATGCCGTATTCCGGCGGCCATTGTGCCGGATGCGTTGTCCACTGCAACTGCGGGTAATGACCAAGGATCAGAGAGGCGCGGGGAAGATGATAGGGAGAGCTGATCACTTCTGTCGTTTTCCAGCCGTTCGCTTCCATGATTTTGTCTGAGTAGTAGATGTTCTGGAGTGTGTCATGAGCCTGATTTTCCTCGATGACCGCTGAGGCGGGAACTCCATTGGCTTCGGCCAGCACTGCCATGGCATGGGCTTCGACAAACTGATTATGCGCTGCGGTGCCCGTCATGATGATATGACTGCTGACACCCTGCTTATATTCGCGCACCCCTTCCATGACACGTTCGCGCTGTTCCGGCGTAGGCGAGCCGTCGGATTTTGTAGGGCAGCCGAGGACGATCAGAGTATCCACGTGATTCAGGCCGGCATTCTGCCTGGGAGCAAAGAAATAAAAACCAAGAAGCACAGCCGGATAAAGCAGGCACAGAATTACGGCAAAAAGCAGAATGCGCAGCAGCATTTTCATAGCGATATTCCGTAATAGAAGCGAATCAATGGTTATGCTCTTTCCTTGCGCCGCTCGCAAGCCTCTTTAATTTTTTCGTACTTCAGCTGCAACTCATCGAGCTCGAGATCGCTGAGTTTTTCAATGTCGATCATCTGGTCGCGGGCGTTATCGATGGCGCGGATCAGCTCATTGAGCTTCAGATTGATGGCGCGAGCGTCGCGGTTCTGCGTGTTCTGGATGAGAAAAACCATCAAAAACGTGACGATGGTCGTTCCTGTATTGATGACGAGTTGCCAGGTATCGGAATAGTGGAATAAGAAGCCGGTGGCGCCCCAGATAAGAATGGACGCTCCGGCGATGGCGAAGGCCCATTTGGAGCCCAGCCAGCCGGAGGCAAGAGCCGCGAAACGTCCGAAACGATCTGCTGAAATACGATTCCGAATTTCCGGTTCAAGGTTTGCATCTCTTCCAAGCGAAGATGAATTCTGGGATTTTGGCGTCATAAATGTCTCAGGGCTTTCCATTCGGATTCCAGCTCGGTTTCCAGTTAGTGTTGGCGAGCCATTCGATAGGTTTTACCATCGACGAGATTACGGTCGTCATATAGGGAATATCGAGCTTGCCGACTTCATCGCTGGGCTGGTGATAATCCTTGTGCAGATTGAAGCTGGAGACGGTCTGCGCGACGATGCCTTTCTTTGCCAATGCATAGTTGTCGCTTCTCCGGAAGAACTGCTCTTTCGGATGCGGATCACCGGCCAGATGGGCGCCATGCTGCGCCAGCGTCGGGCCGAGATTGGAACGTTCCCAGCCTGTGAGCCAGAAATCGCCCGCGGGCACGGCTGGATCGGGCCGGCCAATCATTTCAAACTCAAGATTAGCGACGATGTGATCGAGCGGAACAGGTGGACGCTCCATAAAACATCGGTTGCCGAAGCCGCCGATCTCTTCGCTTCCGAACAGGGCAAAGATGATTGTGCGCCTGGGGCGTTTTCCCTGGCTGAGAATGCGGGCTAGCTCGATGACCGCAGTGGTGCCGGAGGCGTCGTCATCGGCTCCGTTATAGATGGTGTCGCCGTTGACGGCTGGGCCGATGCCGAGGTGGTCAAGGTGGGCCGTGAGCAGAATGGCATCCTGCTGCGTCTTTGAATCGGAACCACGAAGGATGGCGACAGCGTTCCAGGTTTCGGTGCGCGGCGTATCTTCGTACTTAGCGAGATGCTGCTTCAGGCGATCCGGCAAAGGATCGGGAAGGCGCGCCTTTTGGATAAAGGTGCCGTTATCGCCTGCCGGTTCGAGGCCGAAGCTCTCGAATTGCGAGGCAGCCCAGGTGGCGGCGATGTGCTCGTCGCGTGTGGCGCTGCCTCGGCCATGAAGGGCATCGGAGGCGAGAAAGTTCTCGTCTGCGCTGACGCAGGCATTGCAGAAGGAGGGATGACTGGCGGCAGCGGCGACGCGACAAAAGGGTGCGAGCAATGATATGACCAAGACAAGGCGGAAAATCGTGCGCATAGTGTGAGCGCAGTATATCGAAAGTAAAAGAAGCAGCGCATTTCCGTGGAAACAAGGGCTTAACGATGGGGCATGAAAATCAAGAAGGTCTGGACGCGTGAAATCAAGAATCAACCCACGATATTTGCTTTGGTTATGTATGGCGGGATTATTGACGCTAACGTCATGCGGAGGCAAGTTCTTTCCCGCACCCTGCAAGACGAATTGCGCGACAACGAATAGCGGCAATTATTTATATGTAGCGAACTCTTCGACCAGCGTCAGCTCGATTGCAGGCTTTACGATTGCGAACAGCGCCTTGAGTACGCTCTCGAACTCACCCTATGGAGTAGGCGTGCCGCCGAATGCGCTGGCCATCACACCGGGCGACACCTACGTGTATGCGAGCAGTCTCTCTGGGGGCATTTTTGCTTACACCATCAATTCAGATGGAACGCTCTCAATTGCCAACGGCGGCAGCGCAGTGGTGCAGAATCTTACCCCGATGGCGATGAAAGTCGATCCTACCGGCAAATGGCTGATTGTGGCCGATCTTACGCCGAGTGTCTATGTTTTCAGTATTGACAGCAGCACCGGCGCTCTGACTCCCGCCGGAAATGCGGTAGGGCTGGATGCGGGCACGGTCAGCAACCTCTACATCACGCCAAGCGGAAGCTATGTTTTCATCTCTCTGGGTACGGGCGGCGTAGATATTTTGACCTTCAACACCAACTCTGGCGTTATCGGCTTGAATCAGCGGCTCAAGCCTACATCTTCGGGCAATGCTGATTATGGGCTGGCCAGCGATCCGAACAGCAAGTACCTCTTTGTGACTGAAACCGGGATAAATGCTCTGCGCATATTGAGCATCAACTCCACAGGGAGCAGCATATTAACAGAACTATCCAACTCCCCGGTAAAGACGGGCCTGGGGCCGTCGCAGGTGATCGTGACGCGGGACGGCAGTTATGTCTACGTTACTAACCGGACCGATAATACGATTAGCGGCTTCACGCTGGCCGCAAATGGAGCGCTCACAGCCATTTCCGGATCCCCGTATACGACAGGAACGAATCCTGTAGATATCACCGAAGACAAAACGGGCGGTTACATCGCAGTCGCTTGCGCAGGCGGAAACCCGGATATGCAGGTCTTTGCGATCGATACGACAACGCCGGGCAAATTGGATGCCTTCTCCAGCAAAACCACAGGCACCGATCCTACTTTGGCAAGCGCGATTGTAGGGACGCGATAGATGAGGCGAACCAAATCAAACTAGCTGGAATACGGGGAGATCGTCCAAAAGTTGATTCCGGCTCAGGCCGACAACTGCCGAAAAGCATGGCCGGCAATGCTATCCTCTAGGAATAAAAGCAGAAGAGCCGGCCATTGCCTTTTTTCTGCTTTTCCTGAATAAAGCATGCATTCTCCCCGCTCTTCTTTCTGGTTTGTACGGCTGTTGCCGCTGGTTGTGTTGCTGATCGTCCTGAGTGGTTGTAACCATCTGCGATCAAAGCCATCCGTCGAGTATGTCTATGTTGTTGCGAAGGAGACGTATCTTCGGGACCGCATTGCAGCCGTATCGAACCGCGTGGCAAATGTAACCAATGGAGAACGGCTGGAAGTCGTTGAGCATTCGCGCCGATTTCTTAAAGTAAAGACTCCAAAGGGGGAGATTGGCTGGATTGAAGAACATGGCGTGATTGACCAGTCCACCTATCAACAGTTCCTCGATCTTTCAAAACAACATCAGAAGGATCCCGTTATCGCAACGGCAACGCTCCGCGATGATCTGTATCTTCATGTAAAGCCCGGACGGAAGGAAGATCGTTTTTATCTGCTTCCGGAGAATGACAAGCTGCAGATGCTGGTGCGCGCTTCCGTCCCGAAAGATGCGCCGCCGCAAGCGGTTCCACTGGCGAAGCCGGCAACCGCCAAACCTGGAAATTCCAAAGCGGACGCGACGAAATCCAAGACTGGTGTAAAGACAGATGCCGCGGTTAAGTCGGATGCTGTCGCGCCGGCGCCTCCGTTATTGGAAGACTGGTGGCTGGTGCGCGACTCCAGTGGACGGGTAGGATGGATGCTGTCGCGGCGGCTGGATATCGATGTTCCGGATGCGATTGGCCGATACGCGGAGAATCAGCGGATGATCGGGGCCTATGTTCTGACAACCGTGAGTGACCCGGAATCGGATTTTCCGAACGGGCAAGTGCCGGAATATGTGACCGTCCTGGTACCGTATAAAGACGGCCTGCCGTATGACTTTGATCAGGTGCGAGTCTTTACCTGGAATGTAAAAAAGCACCGCTACGAAACGGCTTATCGGCAGCGAGACCTGCAGGGATATCTCCCGGTGCACGTTGGTATGCAGACTTTCGACAAGATTGGCACGGTCCCGATCTTTTCATTCAAGACAGCGGCAGATGACACGATTTCCATCGATCCTGCCACCGGATCCGCAAAGCCGGCGAATACCACGGTTCAGACCTATCGACTGGAAGGAGTGATTGTGCGGAAGGTGGAGCCGCCCGGCGCTACTCCAACTCCCGCTCCCGCTCCGCAGGAGCCGGCGGTTCCTGCAAAAAAGGAGAAAAAAGGTCATAGGCATGCTGCTCATGCTGCCGCGCATGCAAGGAAACACAAGCATCGCTAGACTTATTTTCTCCCGGGCGGGTACAAATTTCGTTTGCGCTGCAACTGAATGAAACGGGTATGACCTTAGCTGCACTATTTGGAGCGGGAATGCTTAAGAAGATACATCCTTTATGCGTTTTCTGCATCCAAGTACGTCTGAGGCGTGGTTATGCCTCTTTGTTGAAGTCAGGGATAAGGGCTTTGTAGCTCACTCGGGAGACATTGCCTGATTTATCTAAACCTCGTATCGTTTTTACAAACATTGCATCGCCTTCGGGCACTGTCATGAAGCTTTAAGCGTTGCAGAACCAAATCCCAGTAGTTTTTAAGGAACAGGAGATCGGCACATGGATAACAAGCCGGCACAGAACATTCAGGACACGTTTCTTAATACGGTCCGTAAAGACAAGACCCCGATTACGATCTACCTAGTCAGTGGAGTAAAGCTGACAGGAAAGATCCGGTCCTTCGATAAATATTCCGTGCTGCTGGAAAACAACAGCCAGGAACAATTGATCTTCAAACATGCCATCTCAACGGTTGTCAGTTCCAGGTCTGTGCTGCACACCGACCATAGACCACCTGCGATGCATTCCGCGGGCAGTGTAGTCTCAGGGGCTGGTTCGGCGACCGAACAGAGCGCCTAACTGACAGTAAAACTTCAGGAACAGCGTTTCGTGGGCGAGCTTCAACGCACAAGCACGGAAGTTGCAGAAGACCGCGCTTTGCTGGTTGCAGTGGAGTTCGCTGCACGACGCAACCCAATTCCGCCTGCAGCGATCCAGGCACGCGAAGCTGCGCGCCTATTAGCTGAAGGGGAGAGCAATTCTGTTTCGCTTGCCTCTTATGATGACCTCGATGCTTCTCTGGCTGAGTTCCGCGAGCTGGTGACCAGCGCCGGCGCTGAAATTGCGGGCGAATTGGTGCAGAAGCGGCCCAAGCCGGATCCGGCAACACTGATTGGCAGCGGCAAGGTGGAAGAACTGGCTGGGATTGCTGCGTCCGCAGAAGCCAATGTGGTTCTCTTTGATCACGACCTGACGCCTACGCAGTTGCGTAATCTTGAAGACCGGCTTCCTTGTCGCGTTCTGGACCGCACACAGCTGATTCTCGACATTTTTGCGCGTCATGCGCGTACGCGCGAAGGCCAGTTACAGGTAGAGCTGGCGCAGCTGGAGTATATGCTACCGCGGCTGGCTGGACGCGGCAAGTCCATGTCTCAGCTGGGCGGCGGTATCGGCACCAGAGGACCGGGCGAAACCCAGCTTGAAACGGACCGCCGCAAAATTCAGCGACGTATCGTCCAGGTCAAAAGCGACCTGGAGGCCGTGCGCCGCGTGCGCGGGCAGCAGCGGCAACGGCGCGAGGCCGTTCCAGTGCCTACAGTTGCGCTTGTGGGGTATACGAATGCCGGAAAGAGCACACTATTCAATGCGCTCACCCGGGCAGGGGTTCTTGAATCGGCGCGGATGTTTGCAACGCTGGACCCCAAGTTGAAGGCACTGCAGTTACCCTCGCGTAGAAAAATTCTCCTCTCCGATACGGTGGGGTTTATCCGCAATTTGCCGCATACGCTGGTGACTTCATTTCGCGCCACATTAGAAGAGGTGCAGAAGGCCGAGATACTGCTGCATATCCGGGATGCTTCCAGCCCGACACGGGATGAGCAGAAAGCTGAAGTTGAAAAGGTATTAGGAGAGCTGGGCGTTCTGGCCAAGCCGCGCCTCGAGGTGATGAATAAAGTAGACCTGCTTTCGGAGGGCGAGCGGGCGGAATGGATGAAAAGCGGCGCCATTCTTACTTCGGGAAAAATGGGCATCGGCATCGAAGCGCTTTTAACGCGGGTGGATCGGGAATTGACGGCCGATCCTATCGTGGAGCAGACCTTTACGATTCCACAGGCAAGAGGCGAAGTGCTGGCCGCGTTGGGCGCTGGGGCAGTTCTGCGCGAGCGGGAATTTATCGGCAACACGGTAAAGATGACGGTGGCGGGACCTGCTTCGCTGCTGGGACGCTATCGGGAGTATCGGGTGGACGCAAGAACGGGCCGGATAGGTGGGAGCGGTGGAGATTCCCAAGCATCCGGCCCGTTGGACCCTGATCCGGGTCATAGGTGATACATCCAGTCTACGCCGGACAGGGGTGCCGTCAAGCACCAATTCTGCAAAAATCAACTAATTGTGATACACCTTAGAAGTAAGTGTCTGCCCCGCATTGACACCGTATTTTTCACTCTGTTACAACCAGTAAGTTCTGCAGGACCTTCCAGATCAGATATTCCAAGGCTTATAGGCAGCTTAAAAGCGCGCCAAAGCAAGGCGCAAGGCATTGGAAAAGGTGTGGATGGCCGGGCTGAACGTGTAGAAACTAAGTATTTTTAATGAGTTACGGCAAACGTTAGAACCAGAAGCATGGACGAAATTCTTCACCAACTCGGCGATTTGTTTATCGGTTCCATACCGACGGCGATCCTATTTGTTCTCCTGGTAGCGGCCTATCGCATCATTGTTTATGATCCGCTGATTCGTACGCTGGCGGAGCGCCGCAAACGCACGCAGGGAGCGATAGAGAAAGCTGCCGATGCGATTGCAACAGCCGACGCCCGAACGCAGGAATATGAGGCTCGCCTGCGGGCCGCGCGCGCGGACATCTTCCGCCACCGCGATCAGCTTTTACAGCAGTGGAACGCAGAGCGTGAAAATGCGCTGGCCTCAGCGCGACTGGCGGCTCAGGAACGCGTGCGTGCGGCACAAAAAGCACTGGAAGCGCAATCTGCTGAAGCCCGCGCGCAGATAGAAGGATCGACGGAACAGCTTGCTACGCAGATTCTCCGGGCTATTCTTCCGGCAAATGTAGCTCCCGTGGAGAGTGCCCGTTGACATTCCTTAGAAAACGATTTGCCGTTTTAATGGCCGTTCTTGTCCTGCTGACGGGAGCAGTTTCTCCGCGTATTTTTGCTCAGGAAAAGAACGCGCCGCCTCCTGCGAATTTCCATTCCGATTACGAAAAAATGGATGCTCCGGAGACGAATTCCGAGGTGGAGCAATATCGTCATTCTGCGTCTGTCCAGTGGATCGCCAAGACGCTGCATACGGATACGGAGACAGCAGCAAAGATTTTTGAGGACTTCAACTCGGCGGTGATGATCCTGGCCATCGTCTGGTTTTTGGTGAAGTTTCTTCCCAAGGCCTTCCGTTCGCGGTCAGAAAAAATTCAGAAAGAGCTGCTTGAAGCCCGCGCCGCGACCGAAGATGCAAGCAAGCGTCTGAGCGCAGTGGAAGATCGTCTGGCGAAGCTTGATTCCGAGATTGAAGCGATTCGCAAGCAGGCGGAGCACGACAGCGCCGAAGATGAAAAGCGCATCAAGGCTTCGATTGAGGAAGAGCGCAAGCGCATCATCGAGTCAGCCGAGCAGGAAATCGAGGCTTTCGCCTCTGCGGCGCAGCGTGATTTGAAACGCCTGGCTGCCGATCTTGCCGTTGAGCGCGCTCTGCAGCGGATTCATCTGGGCGCGGATGCGGACCGGATTCTGGTGGAAAACTTTACCGCTGATCTGGCCGGCACGCAGACCAAGGGAGGACAGAACTGATGGCTGCGATTGCAGCTCCCTATGCTCGCGCCTTTGCCGAAGTGGTCTTTGAGGCGCATCTCAATGCAAACGATGTGCAGCAACAGCTCGATAGCTTTGTAGCCGCATGGAGGGAAGGCGCGGATTTGCGCGAGGTGTTTCTCGACCCTTCCTTTCCAGCGAACCAGAAGGTCGCAATTCTTGACAAGCTGAATGAGCGGCTCGGCATGTCGCAGCAGGTTCGAAATTTTATTGCAGTGCTGATTCAGCATGACCGGTTGAGCCTGTTGGATGAGGTGCTCGGCGAGTATCACAGGGAAGTCAACAAGCGGCTGGGTATTTCTGAAGTGCAGGTAACAACCGCGCGCCCCCTGGCCGAAGATGAGCGACGCAGCATCGAGCAGAAAGTTGCCCAGATGACGGGAACGCAGGTGCAGGCGACGTATCGGGAAGACAAATCGCTGCTCGGGGGCGTTGTGGTGCGCGTGGGCAGCACGGTGTATGACGGTTCAGTACGAGGACGTTTGGAAAGATTGAAGGAAGAACTCGCCGGTTAAGTGCAGATCCCTTCGCTTTGCGTTATGCGCTTCGGTCGGGATGACAATTTAAAAGAGTTTGTTGGGAAAGTGAAGCATGGCTCAGATTAAAGCAGACGAGATTACACAGCTCCTGAAAGAGCAGATTCAGAATTACGACGCGAAGATCCGCGTGGATGAAGTGGGTACGGTCATCGCTCTGGGCGACGGCATTGCCCGTATCCACGGTCTCGACAAGGTGATGTACGGCGAAATGATCGAGTTCCCGCATGGTGTGGCCGGACTCGCGCTGAACCTTGAAGAAGAGCAGGTGGGCGCCGTGCTCATGGGCGACTACACCGAGATTCGCGAAGGCGATCAGGTGAAGCGCACGGGCAAGATTCTGAGCGTTCCCGTGGGCGATGCCATGATTGGCCGCGTCGTCAATGCTCTGGGCGAGCCGATTGACGACAAAGGGCCAATCCACACGACGGAGACGCTTCCAGTGGAGCGCATTGCCCCGGGTGTGGTCGATCGCCAGTCGGTAAAAGAGCCGATGATGACCGGTCTCAAGGCCGTCGACAGCATGATCCCGATTGGACGCGGGCAGCGCGAACTGATTATCGGCGACCGCCAGACGGGCAAGACGGCGATTGCGCTCGACACCATCATCAATAATGCGAAGAACGACCTGATCTGCATTTATTGCGCGATCGGGCAGAAGCGCTCTTCGGTGGCGCAGGTAGTGCAGACGCTGACGGAAAACGGCGCGATGGATTACACCATTATCGTTGCCGCGACCGCTTCCGAGCCCGCCCCGATGCTGTACCTGGCGCCATACGCTGCAACTGCGATGGGTGAGTATTTCCGCGACCGAGGCAAGCACGCTCTGGTCATTTATGACGATCTCTCGAAGCACGCTGTCGCTTACCGCGAGATTTCGCTTCTGCTGCGCCGTCCTCCGGGCCGCGAAGCGTACCCGGGCGACGTGTTCTATCTCCACTCGCGCCTGCTGGAACGCTCTTCGAAGCTGAGCAAGGAAAAGGGCGGCGGTTCGCTGACGGCTCTGCCGATTATCGAGACGCAGGCGGGCGATGTTTCGGCTTACATTCCGACAAACGTGATTTCGATTACCGACGGGCAGATTTTCCTGGAGACGGATCTCTTCAACTCCGGCGTTCGTCCGGCTGTGAACGTGGGTCTTTCGGTATCGCGCGTGGGTTTCTCGGCGGCTATCAAGGCCATCAAGCAGGTAGGCTCGACGCTGAAGCTCGATTTGGCGCAGTATCGGGAGCTGGCGGCATTCTCCCAGTTCGGCAGCGACCTGGACAAGGTAACGCAAAACCAGCTCAATCGCGGCCAACGCTTAACAGAGCTACTGAAGCAGCCGCAGTTTCAGCCCCTTACCGCCGAGCACCAGGTGGCAATTCTGTTTGCGGGAACGCAGGGCTTGCTCGATGACGTGAAGGTCGAGCACATTCGTTCGTTTGAAGACGGGTTCCACAAGTACCTGGACTCCGCGCAGACAGGGCTGTTGAAAGAGATTGCGGAAAAGAAGGCTCTGGACGATGATCTGCGCGCGAAGCTGAAGGCGGCAGTGAATGAGTACAAGCAGAACTTCTTTGCGGAGCATGAGTCGGCGCAGGTGGTAGCGGCTGCAAAGTAGGTTTCGAGCGGCAGCGAAGTGGAAAAGCAGGTTCTTCCGCTTCGTTCCTCAGCGTCAGGGTGAACAAAGTTTTATTGATCGATAGAGGTTAGATACCGGGAATATCCGGCAGGAAGCATGGCAAACGTTCTCGATTTAAGACGGCGCATTCGCAGTATCAAAAACACGCGCCAGATCACCAAGGCCATGAAGATGGTGGCTGCGGCGAAGCTGCGCCGTGCGCAGGAGCGCGCTCTATCATCTCGTCCATATGCGGCGATGATGGCGAGCGTGTTGCAATCGCTGAAGCGGCGCATTGAGATTTACGATCCGGAAACGGGCGAGGTGCGGCATCCGCTGTTGTTGACGCGTCCGGAAAAGAATGTGCTGCTCGTCGTTGTCTCCGGTGAGGGCGGATTCGCAGGCGCCTTCAACGCGAACATCATCAAGGCCGCAACCAGTTTTATTGCGGAACGCAAAGACCTGCAAATTGACGTCGAAGCCATCGGACGCAAAGGCCGCGACATTCTGCGGCGGCGTTACCCCGCGGCGCAGTTTCTGGAGCCCGCACGGGAAGGGCACGACGAAGATGGCGCCGGGCCTCGTGGAGAGCGCAAGCAGCGCACCGCGTCTGTGGAAATGATGGATGACCGCTATCGCGGCCTGCTGCATAAGCTTTCGTTCGATCAGGTAAGCGAGCTGGGTGAAGAGATTGTCTCGCTTTATACGCACGAAAAGATTGACGCGGCCTACATCGTCTATAACGAGTTCAAATCGGTAATTCAGCAGCGCGTTGTGGTTGAGCGCATTCTGCCTATCGTGGAAATCGGCAGGCAGGAAGTAGCGCATGCTGAAGTTCCAACGACGGAAGAGCGCGAGCGGGCAGCCGCAGCGGCGATTTCGTCCGGCGTCAGCCCCGATTCCGCTGAGGCCATTGCAGCAGCGAAACAGGAAGAGGACGAGGCAAAGCGCTTTGGTACGGCAGAGGTCGATTACCTGTACGAGCCGGGGCCAAAAGAGCTATTTAACGCCATTTTGCCGCGATACATTACCTCGCAGCTGTATCACGCGATGTTGGAATCGGCAGCTGCGGAATTTGCGGCGCGCATGACGGCGATGGATTCGGCCACGAACAACGCTTCGGAGTTGATCGACCATTACACGCTGTTGATGAACCGCGTGCGCCAGGCGGCGATTACCAAGGAACTGATCGAAATTGTCAGCGGCGCAGCCGCTCTTTAAGAGAGAAAGAATTTCTATGGCAGAAAATATCGGCAAAGTCATCAAGATCGCGGGACCGGCGGTCGACGTGCAATTTGAAGAAGCGAAGATGCCGCCAATCTATCAGGCGCTGCGCGTCGTCAGCGATGGATTTGATGTTCCCGTACCCATCAACGTCATTCTGGAAGTGCAGCAGCACCTGGGCGAAGGCCGCGTGCGCTGCGTTGCCATGCAGGCCACCGAAGGCATGGTGCGCGGTATGAACGCCATCGATCTTGGCGGCCCCATCACGGTTCCTGTAGGCCACGAGACATTGGGCCGCGTGCTCAATGTCATCGGCGAGCCGGTGGACGAGCTCGGCCCGGTGAATGCCAAGGTACATTTACCGATTCACCGTCCTGCTCCAGCGTTCGATGAGCAATCCACGCGCGAAGAGATGTTCGAAACCGGCGTGAAGGTCATCGACCTGATCCAGCCCTTCCTTAAGGGCGGCAAAATCGGTCTCTTTGGCGGCGCCGGCGTCGGCAAGACCGTTATCATTCAGGAGCTGATCAACAACGTCGCGCTCAAGCATGGCGGCTTCTCGGTCTTTGCCGGAGTTGGCGAGCGTACCCGCGAAGGCAACGATCTCTGGGTAGAGTTCCAGGAAGCGGGCGTAATTGATCTGAAAGACTTCTCGAAGTCGAAGGCTGCGCTGATCTACGGCCAGATGACCGAGCCGCCAGGTGCCCGTCTGCGCGTGGCGTTGACCGGTCTGACGGTTGCGGAATATTTCCGCGACAACGAAGGCGCCGACACGCTGCTCTTTATTGACAACATCTTCCGCTTCACGCAGGCAGGCTCCGAGGTTTCGACACTGCTGGGCCGCATGCCTTCGGCGGTGGGCTATCAGCCGAACCTCTCGACCGAAATGGGCGAGCTGCAGGAGCGCATCACTTCGACAAAGAAGGGCTCGGTCACGTCGGTGCAGGCCGTATATGTTCCGGCGGATGACTTGACCGATCCGGCTCCGGCGACGACCTTTGCTCACCTCGACGCGACCACGGTGCTTTCGCGTCCGCTTTCAGAGCTGGGTATTTATCCCGCAGTCGATCCGCTGGCTTCGACCTCGCGCATTCTCACGCCGCGCGTTGTCGGTCAGGAGCATTACGATGTAGCGCAGGGCGTAAAGCGCATTCTGCAGCGCTATAAGGACCTGCAGGACATCATCGCCATTCTGGGTATCGATGAGCTTTCGGAAGAAGACAAGCTCACGGTGGCGCGCGCTCGTAAGATTCAGCGCTTCCTCTCGCAGCCCTTCCACGTGGCCGAGCAGTTCACAGGCATTCCGGGCCGCTATGTGAAGATCGAGGACACGGTGCGCAGCTTTAAGGAAGTGCTCGAAGGCAAGCATGACAGCGTGCCGGAGCAGGCCTTCTACCTGAAGGGATCGATTGAAGACGTGCTGGAAGCTGCCGAGAAGATGAAGACAACCGCGTAAGGAAAGACGATGCCAGATCAACTTCAAATACGGCTGGTGACTCCGGAGCGCATTCTGGTCGACACGACTGCGGATGCGGTGGAGCTGCCTTCGCGTTTGGGATATCTCGAAGTGCTCTTCGGGCATACTCCGCTGCTGGCGGAGCTGGGCGCGGGCGAGGTGCGGCTACACGGCGGCCACGCGGGCGAGCAGCGCTACAACGTCAACTGGGGCTTTGTGGAAGTGTTGCCCGAACGGGTGACGATTCTGGCAGAAAGCGCGCTGAAGCCGGAGGAGATCGACACAGGCCGCGCACAGCAACAGCTGGAGCGCGGTGAGAAGATGTGGAATGAAGCCGGAGAAGACGCCGAGAAGTACGAAGAGGCAAACCGCGTGATCGCCGAGGCGGAATCGAAGCTGGAGAGCGCCGGCTCGCATTCCTGAGTGCTTCAAAGCCCTATAAAGAAGGCCGGCTTGCTGCCGGCCTTTTCTTTCAGGCGAGCAGATGTGTATCGTGGATATTGCTACACCCATCCATACTCATGGAAACAGCAGCGTTGACAGATGTGGGGCGAGTGCGCTCGGCCAATGAGGATGCTTACGGGCTCTGCTCCGAGGCCGGGTTCTTTGTAGTGTGCGACGGCATGGGCGGCGCCGCAGCCGGCGAGGTTGCCAGCCGGACGGCCGTGGCTGCGATGACCGAAATACTTTGCGGGGCGCAGCCGGATGAGGATACGCGGCAGTTGCTGGAGCGCGGCATTGCTGAGGCGAATCGTCGAGTTTTCTCGCGTGCCGAGCGCGATACGTCGCTGCACGGCATGGGCACCACCCTGGTTTCTCTCCTGGTTCGCGACGGACAGGCGTGGATTGCGCATGTCGGCGATAGTCGCTGTTACCGCTTGCGATCCGGTACGCTGGAGCGCATGACGCAGGACCACTCGCTGGTGGATGAGCAGGTGCGCCTCGGACAGATGACACAGGCTGAGGCGGAAGCGTCGCCGTTGCGCAATGTGATTACGCGCGCTGTTGGGACGCGCTCGACGGTCACTCCGGATGTTGACATGGCGGCAGCCGAAGAGGGCGATCTTTTCCTGCTCTGTTCCGATGGGCTGACCAAGGAAGTTCCGGAGCCGCGGCTCGCGGAGCTGCTGCAAGGCGATGCTTCCGATCTTCAGGTTGTATGCGAGCGGCTGATTGCGGAAGCGAACGCTCACGGCGGCAGCGACAACATCACGGCAATTCTCGTGCGGATGAGCTGAGAAGCGGAAAGCAGCTAAAAAGCGGTTGGCGCGCCTGCGGCGCAAGCGAATGGCTGACGATCTGTAGTTGCCGAGATTCTCTCGATTTTCTTGCAACAGGCTTTAGCAGCTCCGGTTTTTAGCTATCCGGTTCTTAGCGCTTTCCTGCTACCCGCTTTTCAGCAAGGTCTTCCTGATACACTCATCTGTTTTGAGGTGGATGGATGAGTGAGATCAGAATGGTAGGTGTGCTCGGAGCGGGCACCATGGGCAACGGTATTGCGCATGTCTTTGCGCGCGGCGGATTCGATGTGCAGCTCTGTGAAGTCGAGCAGCGGTTTCTCGATCGCGGTTTGCAGACGATCCAGAAGAATCTGGACCGCGAAGCGGCAAAGGGGAAGCTGGCTGCTGATGAAGCTGCGGCGACACTCAAGCGGATTCAGGGAACGCTCGATCGCTCTTCACTGGCGGCCTGCGATTTTGTCATCGAAGCGGCGACGGAAAAATTCGAGATCAAGAGCAAGCTCTTTGCCGAACTCGACTCTATCCTGCCGAGGCATGTGATTCTTGCTTCCAACACTTCTTCGATTTCGATTACGAAGCTTGCGGCGCAGACGGGGCGCCCGGAGCAGGTGATCGGCATGCACTTCTTCAATCCTGTGCCGGTGATGAAGCTGGTCGAAGTCATTCGCGGGCTGCAGACCTCGCAGGCGACTTATGATGCGGTGAAGGCGCTCGCGGAAACATTAGGCAAGACTCCGGTGGAGGTCAATGACGCGCCCGGATTTGTTTCGAATCGCGTCCTCATGCCGTTGCTGAATGAAGCGATGTTCGCGGTCATGGAGGGCGTGGCTACGCCGGAAGCAGTGGATGAGGTCTTCAAGCTGGGCATGGCGCATCCGATGGGGCCGCTGACGCTGGCAGATTTTATCGGGCTCGATGTCTGCCTCGACATCATGCGCGTGCTGCATGATGGCCTCGGCGACCCGAAATACCGGCCTTGCCCGCTGCTTGTCCGCATGGTGGACGCAGGCTGGCTGGGGCGCAAGAGCGGACGCGGCTTCTACCGGTACGAGTAGCTCCCCCTCCTCCTGCTTTATTTTCTGTTTCTTGTTTTCAATGATTTAGCAGGGGATTAACAAGATAGTTAACACGGGATGACCGAATCAGCCTGAAAATTGCCCTCTGTATCCAGAGTAGCTAAAAGGGGTCTGGGAGCTTGCGACGAATGCGATTTGACTCTATGCGCGCTGAAAGAAGCGCGTGCACAGAAGTGCGGGCGCATCTCGAGCATCGACTTCACGAACGCGATCTGTGGACGAAAACTCGTAGGTCCGTCCCGAAGTGAGCCCCTGCACTCGTACCGGAGAGGCCTCCAAGTAGAGGAGGGCAACCACTGGTCGTTCCGCAGGTGAACCGCTGGATGAAATCTGTGCAGGCGAACCGGAATTGGTTGAATGAGCATTTGGCTCCGCCCCGGAAATGCCTATCATCTCAATTCTGCGTGGGGCTGTCGTCTGACGATTCGGGGGCATGATCCCCGATGAAAGACTGTTTCTCAGTTCCGAGCGTTTCGATCCGCAGCACATGGTTCAAATCTCCTTTTAGGGGCTGTGAGGTTGGTGGGATTGCTTCGTGAGTCCTTTCCAGACACTGGAGCAGGCAGGCTGCGCCGGAGAGCGCCAGCCAGACAAAAAACCACTCCAGCAGACGTGTCGACACGAAGAAGGCGGCAGCAGCGGCGATCCATAGACTGAGGCAATAGAAACAGTCCATAAGGCTGCCTGCCAGGCTATTGCCCAGCAGGCGGCGAAAACGGACGATGATGTCGGCCGGGCCGTCCTCGTTTGCCAGCAGGTGAGTGATCCGCCAGGTAGCAAGGACGGCCAGGACGAACCTCAACACGGTTTGTGATTGCATATCGCAAAGGTGAGCGGGTTGGGGTTGCCGGATCGATCGATCAAACCATCCGTCAGCCCGGGTCGGGTAGTAAGCGCAACGGTGTAGGAACAGTTGCACCATCCGCTTGTGTCCACTTCCACTGTGCCGTAGCCGCCCTGCGGCGAAACTGTGACCGGCGGCGGTCCGAGGCTTGAGGCAGTGGGCGTGATGTCGAGGTCAGAAGGCAGGGCGCAACTTGATATGACCAGCGACCAGGCGCCGGCGGCCATCTGCTCGTGATCGACCGTGAACTCAACATCGAGTGTCTTATCGATCGGCGTGCAGCATCCGGTGGCAAACTGGCTGAAGTTTAATGCGTTGACTTCGCTCCAGTTGTTGATGTGGATGGTATCTAACTGGTTCGTGTAGTCGGGCGCACCGCCTCCGTTGACGGCGGCAATGGTGCTGACGCGAGTGGCCTGGAAGATGATCGCTGCATTGGCGCCATTTTTCGCGGTCGTTACGGCATTTCCTGCTGGTACAGACGGGGGCGCACCTCCGGGGAACGCCGCATACGAGGCGAAGCCCATCAGATAACCATCGAATACGCCGCCCAGAGCGTTCGGATCCACGGTGACCCAGCCGTCGGCATCGGGAACGATGTAGTGATCGGGAGGCGTAGGGGAGGGTGAGTACGGGGGTGGGGTCGGCGACGTTGTACCGGTGCCTGTGAGGTAGACCTTCTGCAGCGTGTTTGGATTGCCATGCCACAGGACGTTGCGATATCCAACCATAACCCCGCTTGTGCCGTTGACTCCGTAGACATAGCTGGTAGCGATCGGTGTCGGCTTGGGCGCGCCGGCTGGCTGGTAAAGGAAGCGGTATGCCATGGGAGCGTTCGTTACCGGATGATTTGCCGGGCAGAAGCCGCCGAGGCTGAGATTGCCGAAGAAGGCAAAGTTGGGACCACCATGGCCGTTGGCTTTGTGGAGCGTCAGTCCGGTGGTTGTGTCGATGTCGGCGCCCGGAGCGATGTTGAAGTCTCCGACATTGGTGAACCACGGATGATCCTTGACCGGCGGGCAGACGCAGAAGCAGAGCTCGTGGCAGGTGACCGAGGTGACCCAGGCGCACAGCTGCCAGCAGTAGGGCCAGAGTCGATAACGCGCTACGATGCCGCTGAAGGCTTCGGCATCCCTTGCCTGCACGGCGCTCGCAAGGTCCGCCAAAGCCCGAGGTTGACCGGCCAACTGCCTTACGGCAAGGGCGAACTTCTGCGCTTCTTCAACCGCATAGAGTCCGGTGAGAATCGGCGGCGGTTCTACACACAGCGTATGGCACACCCAGACGCGCCGCCAGATGCAGAGGAAAAGGCAGATAGTGTGGCACCGGGGTGCAAACTCGGCGTCTTTGATTGCAGTTTGTAGCCTCTCGCAATTCGGCTCGATGATGAATTGCTCGATGGCGTCCAGGGCCTTTCTGTTCTCAAGCAAAGCGGATAGCTCTTTGCCGCTCGCCGCAAGCTCACTTGCGGCGTCAGAAACTGCCACGATTCCCGGCCTGCATACCAGATGGCAGATGCGCCGGTAGCCTACGCTACATATCCACTGACAAAGAAGACGACAGTAGGGCACGAGCTTAAGCTCACTGATGATGGCGTGGTAAGCGTCGGCGTCGCCGCACGAAACAGCGTCTACGGCGCGGCGAAGGAGCTTCTCATTCGAGGAGAGACGCATCGCCGCCTGGGCGAAGTCACGCAGACTGGGAATCTCTTCATCCCTGAGAGGCGGACCGCAAACTTCCACGCAGCGTAACGCGCAGAGTTTGATCCGCACCCATTCGCAAATTAATTCGCAATACGGCAATAACTCTAATCGATCCAGAACCCAGCGAAATGCGTTTGGGTCACCTGAACCGAAGGCTGCGAACACGGCGGAGAATCCGCCGGTATCTTGTGCAAGGCGTCCGACCGCATCGGCTTGCGATGCGAGACGGGTAACTGAATCGTCAGATGCGCTATTCATGAGGATATCCCTCCCTTTCTCTGCACATACGTTGGGAGTTTTGGATTTCGACTCTCTCGCATTCAACAGCCTGAGGAATGCTCTAGGGGGAAGGGATCGCCGTCAGGCGTGCTCCGTCTCCAAGACGGAGAAAATGCTGATTGCGAAAATGCCGGACAGTTGTAATTGCAGGGCCTGAGCGGTAGAGATATAAACCATGGGAAAAAGCGAGTCGAATAAACTCCTGCGCCGGTACTCCTGTCAACTCATTTATTGAGCAGGCACCGAATAATTTTTAGTGCGTCAGAAGTTGATTTTGTTACAGGAAATCTTCACTTTTCATGCGAATGTGCCCGAATGGCGATAAAAAGGCATCGTCTCCATGCGTGAGTGCGTACAGCCGATCATGAGAAATGCGTTTCTGGCCAGTAATGCGCGTGGACTGATTTCTATTTAAGAGCCGTAGCCGCGATGTTCGAGTGAGCGCAGCTTGTCGCTGGTGGGCCAGGAGATGGTCAGCAGAAACGCGGCGTCTTCCAGCGCTTCCACATCATGCTTGATGGAAGGAGCGAGCGTCAGCAGGCTGGAGGCCCGCAGTTCGTGCGCTTCGCCCTGTGCTTTGACGCGAATTGCTCCCTTCAGCACGTGGATGGAGATGGTGCCGTCGGTATGGTGCTCCTTCATATGCGCCGACGCGTCCATGGTGATGAGCACCGCACGAAAATCGTCGCTCTTATAAAGGGTCCTGGAATAGAGGCCGGAAGGCCACGGCTTTTTCTGTTTCGAGTCTGCGATTTCCCGGTCAAGGTTGAAAGTTGCCAATGTGGGCGCGCTTTTCTGTTCGGTGGCTGCCATGAATATTCCTCCTGCCGTATAAAGATGCGTCTTATGGTGTTCGATGCGCAAGTGGGGCCCGGTTAGGATAGGCAAATGGACGAACTGAGCAGGCGCGCTTTGGCAGCCGCGCTCGCGGTGGGGCGGGCACAGGGCTTACGTTGCGATCAGCCGGAGGTGCTGGCTGACGGCGACAATGTGCTGGTGCATCTGGCTCCGGCTCCGGTGGTGGCGCGCGTCGCTACGACGACAGGGCTGGTGCGCAAGCCGGTGGAGCGGTGGCTGAAGCTTGACCTTGATTTGGCGGGATTTCTTGCGACGCAGAATTTTCCCGTTGTGCCGCCGAGCACGGAAGCAGCGCCGGGGCCGTATCTTCAGGACGGGCTGGCGCTTACGCTATGGGAGTTTGTGGAGCATGATCGTAATTATGTCGCAGGGATCGATGAAGTGGGGCCGTTCCTGCGCGACTTGCACGCGGTTTTGCGCGGGTATAAAGGCGAAATGCGCCGCATGAGCCCGGTGACGGAAATTCCGGGATGGCTGGATGAAGTCGAGCGCTGGGATGTGGTGCCGGAAGAGGATATAGCCATGCTGCGGCGTGGCTATGCGCGGATTTCTAAAGAGATCGATATGCTCAGCTTGCCGGAGCAGCCGATTCACGGCGATGCGCACCGGAAAAATGTGTTGAAGACCTGTCGGGGATTGGTGTGGACGGATTTCGAGGACGCTTGCCGCGGGCCCGTTGCGTGGGATTTGGGCTGCTTTGTACGAACATCCGGGGAAGACTTTGCCAAAGCGTTGACAGAGTATGGCGGCAGCTTCGATGCGGCGGAATTGCAACCCTTCTTCGATGCGCGCGACCTGCAGGGAGCATTGTGGGGCACGATTCTTTCCACGCGGTTTCCGGGCCGGAAGGAACGCGCCGGGGAATGGATGAAGATATGCAGAGAGCGATATAGTGATTCATAAAATCCGACCAGGTCTAAGATTGTTTGTACATGCTCCCTGCTGCACTGCTCATTCAGGATGTTCAGCTTCTCTGCTTTACGGTAGTTTTTGGTGTGCTCGCTCTGCAACGATGGAGCGATCCGGTACGGCGGTGGCTATGGTTCAGTTTTCTGGCAAATACTGCCGGGGCGGTTTTCGATCTGCTGGGCTCACACTGGCCTGCGTGGCTTACGAAGGGCATCAATGGGGCCATGATCCCGCTCTCATATGCGCTGCTGAATATCTCGCTTATTTATTTCAATGGACGCGGAAAGAAGGCGGGCTGGGTATCGGTTCTGACGCTGGCGGCGGGGCTGCCGTTTCTGATCGCGTGGCGCAATTCTCCGAATCGCATACACAGTGACGCGCTCGGGGATCTGCTGATTGCGCTTGAATGTATTGTGACCTCGGCTCTGCTCCTCGGCCATCGAGAGCGATCCACACGGGCGCCTCGCCTGTTAATGGGCATATTCCTGATCTATTTTGTGCTGGTCGAGCTGGCGCGGGTCTGGATTGCTTTTCCCATGCACGGCGATCCGGACATGTCGACTCCCTGGCTGGGGATTGTCAGCACTGTAACCTACATCCTGAATGTTTCGTTGTTGCCTATTGCTTATATCTGGATGATGCAAGGGCGGCTGGAGTGGGAGCTTCTGCAGCAAAGCCTGATGGATCCATTGACGGGTGTGCTTAATCGGCGCGGGCTGGAACAGGCGCTCCAACGCGAGTTGGCGCGCTGCCATCGCTATGGCGAAAACCTGACCGTCGCCATGTTCGACCTGGATCATTTCAAGGCGATGAATGATCAATACGGCCACGTTGCCGGTGACGCGATTCTGGTAGGGGTGGCGCAATTTCTGGCCAAGAGATTGAGGAAAACGGATATCGTAGGACGATTTGGGGGAGAGGAATTCATTCTGCTTTTTCCGCATACCGATTTCGAGCAATCGGCTCCTCTCTTAGAGGAGCTTTGCCGAAGCCTGCGGGAAAATACAGAGCTGTATTCGTCGGCTGCTGTCCGCGTGACAGCCAGTTTCGGGGTTACCGGCACAAAGAAGCGCGGGAGCATCCGGGCAGATGAGCTGCTCAGTGAAGCCGATACAGCGCTCTACCAGGCGAAGAGAAATGGCCGGGATCAGGTCTGCTATTTTTCGTGAGCCGCCAAATTTTTGGCGGGCGATTTTCCTGTTATCAAAACGCAGGGCGGATCATTGTCATTCGCCCAAATTCACGGCTGGAACAGCCCGGCGCCGGTGAAGTGAATCCGGCGGCGGTGGTATGATTCTTCCGATAGCTGGCAAGTGATTCCGTCTACCGGAGGTGTTTAAATGAGCCAGTATTCCCGCCGCGATTTTCTCAAGTCTTCACTGGTTGCCGGAACCATGGCAAGCATGGGGACGTTTCCTTTACCCGCCGAAAAACGTACCGCGACCGATGTTGTCACTCTGGGCAAATCGAACATACGAGTGACGCGCCTCGCCTTCGGCACCGGCAGCAACAACGGCAATGTGCAGGCATCGCTGGGCCAGCGGGAGTTTACGCGGCTTGTGCACTATGCCTATGACCGCGGTATCCGCTTTTTTGAGACGGCGGAGGCTTACATGACGCCTGCGATGCTGGGAGAAGCGCTGAAGCCGTTGCCGCGTGACAGCTACCAGCTCATGACGAAGGTGACGACGAATCATGAGCCCGATCCGCAGAAGCGCTTCGATGAGATGCGGCGGACTTCGCAGACAGAATACTTTGACATTATGCTGCTGCATTGGCAGCACACGCCGGACTGGGTATCGGAGTCGGAGCGTTGGCAGGATGGGATTCTGGAAGCGCAATCAAAAAAGGTGATTCGCGCGCGGGGCGCATCGGTTCACGGACTGCCTGCGCTGCGCCAGATGCCGGGTAACAAATGGCTGGAGATCGCCATGATCCGCATGAACCATAAGGGCGCACGCATGGATGGGCCGACGTGGGCGGATAACGATAATCCGGCAAATGTGAGCGAAGTGGTAGAGCACGTGAAACAGGTGCACCGGGAGGGCATGGGCGTGATCAGCATGAAGCTGGTGGGCGACGGCACTTTTACCCGGCGCGAAGATCGTCAGGCTGCCATGCGCTTCGCCTTCCGGAATGCGGGCGTGGATTGTGTTACCGTCGGATTCAAGAATACGCAGGAGATCGATGAGGCTATCGAAAATCTGAATCTGGCGCTCGCTTGAATGCAAGGCTGTCCATCCTGACCCTGAGGAACGAAGGGGAAGGACCTGCTTTATTACGGCTCTGCCGCGAATCTTAACAAGTGAAATATCAGGACATCGTAAAAAGCAGGTCCTTCGCCGCGCTCGGGATGGCAATATGGTTGCGTTGGGGTTGACGCCAAATGCAGGGTTAGCTGTGCTCGCCTTTGCATCCGGGATGGCCGCATTTGCAGGCAATTTCCGCAGTATTCTTGTTCTCTTCGCAATAGGCGCTACAGTATTTTTCGGTGGTCATGCAGCTACAGGAAGGATGAGCGCATTTTTTCTGGTCCGCCATGATTTCTCCTCATCGGGCCGATGTGGCCTTTCACTCACTACGATGCAGGGAGGCGCGCTTTTGAAAGCCTGGGCCACGATTGCGAAGCCCTCTGCGCCGATTTCGTCCCATTCCGGGGATCATGTAGCCGATATTGATTCCGGCTTGGTGATTTCTGTTGTATCTTCCACAAGATATAGGGGTATTCTGACAGATATGGTTCGGATGACTGTGCTCGCCAGTGGTTCTAAAGGCAACAGCACAGTTGTCTCCAGTTCCAAAACGCGGATTCTGGTAGATGCCGGAATGTCCTGCCGCGAGATTTTCAAACGCATGCGTTCCGTGGGCGAAGACCCGGAGACGCTGGATGCCATTTTGATTACCCATGAGCATCAGGACCACGTGCAGGGTCTGCAGGTTACGGCTCGCAAGCTCGGCATTCCGGTGTACTTTACCGAGGCGACGCACCGGGCCTGGATGCGCTGGATGACTCCCAGGAAACGATTGACCTATGCGGAGTGGCTGACGCAGCGCCAGCAGGAAGCAGCCCGCAAAAAGGCGGAGGCCGAGGCAAGCGCCGACCATGTGGATGCCGAGCTGGAAAGCCCGTTTTATCGAGAGGCAGAGCTGGCGGAATGCGCGGCTGAGGAAGAGGAATTCAAGGCATCGAAGGAAAAGACGGAATCCGATCCGTGCGCTCTTCCGGGTGTCGAATATTTCCGCGCCGGGGCAAATTTTTCCATCGGCGATATTTCAATCAGCGCTTTCACGATTCCCCATGATGCTGTTGACCCTGTTGGGTTTGTGTTTCAGGCTGAAGGAATTCGCGTCGGCATAGCGACTGATCTGGGCTACATGCCGCCGAACGTCAGCCTGCAGCTTCGGGGCTGTGATGTCCTGATGCTGGAATCGAATCATGACCTGGAAATGCTGCGGGATGGGCCCTATCCATGGTCGGTGAAGCAGAGGGTGATGTCGCGGGTAGGGCATCTGTCAAACCACGCCGCCGCCGATTTTTTGGAGAAACATTACGACGGACAAGCGTCGTATGTAGTGCTGGCGCATCTATCTGAGAGTAACAATTTGCCGGAGCTTGCCCGCGTAGCCGCAGAATATGCGCTGCGGGATCGTATGAGCTTGTTAGGAAACAGGTTAGTACTGGCGGAACAACGAACGGCAACAGAATCTATTGTGCTGTGATGTAACTGATTTATAATGAATAAAGATTCCCTGGCCGCTCGTGGTTCCTCCCTTTCCTGATCCATGGATTTCAGAGGGAAGATGATTACCTGGTAGTCAGCAAGCAAAGAGCGGAGAACGGATTCACATGACACCTTGCACCGATCAAGTCGTTGGCGACATACTCTCGAGTTGGAGATATGACATTTCCGGAATCTCGCCGGAAATGCGCACCGATTACGAACAACATTTTGTGGAATGCCAGCATTGCCGCTCCCGTCAACGGATGCACCGCACCATCGATGTGACCCTGATCGGATTGGCAACTTTGTCGATGCTGGCGTTTCTACTGGCGATTGCCGTGATCCATCACATTGAACCGTTGCGCAACTGGGCCATTGTGAACCTCCATCTGCGTCAGATTGAGCTGGTTCTTACCCTGCAGGCGGCTGCGGTTGCCGGGCTGCTGGTTTCGGCCCTGGCCTGGATTCTGGTGGCGATTGCTACCCCGGCTCCGGTGTATTTGACAGATATGGCGATCGCGCAGGCGCGGGTCTTCCAGAACCGTTCCAGAATGCCGCGAAAAGCCGCTTAATTCGCTTAAATTTGCATGAAAAACCCTCGCTTTGCGAGGGTTTTTTGCGTTCCGGAGCCGAAATTTAAATGGCGCGGAGCAATCGTCCGGGCAAGAAGATGATGGCGGCGACCAGGTCTAGCGCTCCGTGCACGGCGATGCCCAAGATGCGGAAGGGCAGAAGCAGCAGCCAGACAAACGGATAGGCGACCAGCGCCAATACGGCCAGTGGCCAGCAGAAGATGAAAAGAACGCACCAGAGAAGAAAACCGAGCATTCCTGAAAACTCCTTTATGGAAGGTACGAAATTTCTGAGGAAATGTTCCGGGAACTGGGGGATTTTGATGCAGCTGTAGTGAGGCGTGGGACGGGTGGAGAGAAAAGCGAGTTGACAATTTTCGGGCGAGACGCGTATCTTTTCGCTGCGAATGGAATCGTTACCATTCGCAGTCTGTTGCTTGACTTTGCAGACTCCCCCATTCCCGCAGTGCAAAGGAAAGAGCTATGTCCATTTCTCGCAGGAAGTTTCTCGCTCTGAGCGGCGCCACGGCCGGCGTCAGCATGTTGCCGATTTCCATGTTTTCGCAGATTCCGCAGTCGCTGGACGGCGCTCGTAAAAGTTCGCTGGTATGGCCGCCAAATCAGGCGTTGCCGACTTTTCCCGCGCCGCAGTTTCTGGATGCGGCGGATTTGTCTTCGCTTACCAGCGATCAGCAGGGATTGCTGGTGACGATGCAGGGAATTGTGAATCGCAGGCAGCCTCGGCTGTATTTTTATTGGGGCACGGACCCGACGAACCAAAGCTGGCTGCCGAATCTGAATGTGCCGTATCGGACTGTTTCCGATCCGTGGAGCCTGATTGATCGTTACCGGAACGAGATTGCCGGAGCGGTGGTGTACGACCCGAACCTGCCGGATACGGTGAACCTGGCGACGAACCTGGCTGGGCTGAAAGGCGGCGTAATTGCAACGGCGGACCTGGCAAAGAGCCTGAACCTGCAGGTGCTGGATGATTTGCGCGGACGCTTCAGCACGAAGCTGAATGCATATGAGTGGGCGCTGGCCAATATCTATCCGAAGCTGACGAACCGCATGATTACGGCGATCAGCCCGACGAATACGGTGGCGGTTCCGAATGTGCAGTGGACAGATTTGCTGAAGGTTACGGCCCCGGTAACGGATGGCTCGAATAAGGCGACGTACACGGTCGATCTCTCGGCGTTTCTTGGCGGAGAGGCTGTGTATGTGAGGTACCAGGACGCGTATACGGGTGATGGCTGGGGGCCGTCGGTATCGCAGGTGACTGTTACGGCAGATGGGAATGTGATTGCTTCCTTTCAACCGGCGAGTGCCGGGGAGGCGCCGTATCTGTTTGACGCGGACAGCTCGCAGACCACGTCGGGATGGCGGTTTGCGGATGGGACGGAATATTTCATTTATAAATTTGTGCCGCCTGCGGGAACGAAGCAGCTGATTTTACAGACGGTGATGTGGAATGAGTATTACCTGACGGCGACGAGCACCGCTCCAAGTGTGCAGGAGGCGAATGCTCTCTTCCGCGACTACATTGTCGGCGTGAATGCTCCGGTGATCTGGCTGGACCCGGAAGATGCAGATGAAGCGGCAATGTTTGCGCGGGTTTTGAAGACGCTGCAGCCGGATTCACCGTATCTGGGATGGTTCCCGCAGGGACACGAGATGACGGGCGTGACGCTGTGCGGGCAGAACAGCTCGCCGGTTGTGGCCGCGGATTTCTTTTATAACGGAACGGTCTTCAGCGGCGCGCGCGGACGGGTGAAGGCAAGCCAGCCCCCGGCAAGAGTGCCGAAGCTCGAAAACAAAATTTATCTGACGATGACGATGGTGGAGGGAGACAACATCCAGTACAACCAGCATCGCATGCGGCAAATATGGGACGATTCGGGCCGCGGGCAGGTGCCGCTGAACTGGAGCGTGAGCGTGCTGCTACTGGATATTGCTCCGACGATGCTGGAGTATTTCCAGCAGACGCAGACGGCGAACGATCTGCTGGTGGCAGGGCCATCCGGAGCGGGATATACCTATCCGGCAAACTGGCCACAGAATACGCTGCCGGGATTTATCCAACGCAGCGGGCAATACATGGCGCGGACAGGAATGAAGGTGCTGTTTGCCTACAACCGCAACGGCAGCACCGACCTGCCGTTTACGTCGAGCATTATCGATTTGTATAAGCGCTATGTGCCGGGACTGCAGGGCATTGTTTACAACTACGAATCGCAGAGCCAGATTTCCCTGATTGACGGCGTGCCGGTTGCGACGCTGATGGGGGTGAACGACCTGGGAAGCGGACAGGCACAATTGGCGGCGCTGGCGCAGGCGTGGGATGGAAAGAGTCCTTTGTTTGTGGCGGCGGGGCTTGAATCATGGAACATGACGCCGACGGATGCGAATACGCTGGTCAGCTCTTTGGGAGCTGATTTTGAGGTCGTTCGTGGCGATGTGTTCTTTGCGTTGTACCGGGCTTCACAGGCGAAGAGCTGATTTTAAATTTAAAAGGCCTCAGCGAGGGATTTATCGCTGAGGCCTTTTTGTTCTTTTCTGCTATTGTTCCTTTTCCCGGGGCGCGGTGTCGATGGCTCCGGTGAGGCTGGCAACCTTCTCGATGTGATGGCGCGAACACCAATGTTCGAGGCCGGTGGCGATGCGTTCGACGGCGCGGGGGTCGGCGTAGCTGGCGGTGCCTACCTGAACGGCTGTTGCACCTGCCATGAGGAATTCCACGGCATCTTCGGGGGTGGTGATGCCGCCCATTCCGATGACGGGAATTTGGACGGCTTTTGCGGCCTCCCACACCATGCGGACGGCGATGGGTTTGATGGCCGGCCCGGAGAGCCCTCCGGTGATATTGGCAATGCGGGGGCGGCGCGTCGTGATGTCGATGGCCAGCGAGACGAAGGTATTGACGAGAGAGACGGCATCGGCTCCGGCGTCTTCTGCGCAGCGCGCCATGGCAGCGATGGAGGTGACATTGGGCGAGAGCTTTACGATGAGGGGTCGTTTGGCCACTGCCTTGGTGCGAACGATCAACTCGCCGAGCAGCCGCCAATCTGTGCCAAAGACCTGGCCTCCGTGTTTAGTGTTCGGACACGAGGCGTTGAGCTCATAGGCGACGATGCCGCGTTTTTCGTTCAGCGCTTCGATGACGGCAACGTAATCGTCTACTTCGTAGCCGAAAATATTTGCGAAGACGCCGCAGGCCGGATAGCGCTCCAATGCGGGCAGCTTGGTTTCGATAAAGGCCTGCACGCCGATATTCTGAAGTCCGATGGCGTTGATCATTCCAGCTGCGGTTTCGATAATGCGGGGCGTCTGATTGCCGGCCATCGGCTCGCGTGAAAGGCCCTTGGTGACAAAGCCGCCAATGCGGTCGAGCGATACGATGTCTTCAAATTCGATGCCGTATGCAAATGTGCCGCTGGCGGCGATGACCGGGTTTCGCAGCTCGATGCCTGCGAAACGGACTTTCATATCTGGCTTCACTGCTGCGGCTGCTCCTTTGGCGTGGTTGCAGGTGTTTCGGTTGTGGAGTCTGCTGCGTGCTTTGTGGTTCGGCGCAGGCTGCGGCGTGGATGGACAGGCAGGGGCTTAGGATAACTGACTGCCGATTCAGGCTTAAGGGCCTGCGTGAGGATATGTCCCACGGAAGCGGATGGCTGATTCACGCCGAGCAGCGATGCAAAGGTAGCGGCGAGGTCTACCGGTTCCACCCGACCGTGATAGATGCCGGAAGCAAACGGCGCGCCATAGAAGCCGAGCGGAACATGGCGATCGTAGGAATAAGGCGTGAAGTGCGTAGTGCCGTTGCCTTTTTCTATCCCCATTTGAAAGGCAGCAGGAATGACGCGAATATACCAACCGCCATTGGGCGTGTAGCTATGGGCGAGCAATTCTCCAAAAGGAGTGTTGGGCAGATCGCCCCCGGCAAGCTGCAATCTGGTGTAGCTGCGATACAGAACCGGGTGAGGAGGCAGTTTCGACTGAGCGGGCAATTTTGCATCCGTAGGCTGTGTCAGCGAATCGAAAGCCGGCTGCAGCGCGTTCTGTACGGCTTGTTCGGCTTCCTGCTCATTGATGCCGGCTCGCTCAAACGATGGCCGGTTCAGCGAGAGGTACGGCAGCTCCTGCTTAGGGAGGATGTAAACGACGTTTTCGCCGGGTGAGAATTTCTGGTTGATTGCATCGTTGAGCGCAGCGATGAGCCTGGCGGTATCGATCTGTGCGGCATTCATGCCAAGCTGCGCGGCGACTGCCGGTGAAGGCGCAACGCCGTGATCGGCGGTGACGGCAATCCAGACATTGCCAAGTCCACCGTCGATATTTTTATCGAGCCAGGTGAAGAAGCTGTCGAGGTCGGCATCGAGCGCATCGACCATAGCGCGCTGCTCATCGGCGTCGGGGCCTACTTGATGGCCAAGGATATCGGTGCTGGAGATGCTGAGGGTGAGCAGGTCGGAGACATTGTGCTTACCGAGTTGCTCGCCGGTGATGAGCGCTTTGGCAAAATCGAGCTCATAGGAAATGCCGGCGGGCGTGGCCCCAACCTGGCTCTCGAAATTTGTAATGTCGGTGACGCCGCTTTCCTGCTTCGCCTGCTCGAGACGCCCGCTGGAATTGAAGGCTGTAGCCCAGTCAGGAAGCTGCGGCATGTAATAGGTAGAGGTTGTGTAGGTGCCGGAGGCTTCATCGATCCAGAAGGCTCCATTGGCGGCTGCGCCCGCAGGCAGGATTGCGGCGAGGTCTTTCAGGGAAACGCCGAAGACCTTTGCTTCGCCTTTAGTGTCGAGGCGCAGCTCGTCGCCGACTGTGGAAGCAAGCAGATTGCGCGGCGAACGACCGGGCCCTGTCTGAGCACCTGCGGGCATGCCTACAATCGCGTAGCGCTCGTCTTCGACTGAAGTGACGGGGCGCTCTTTATTGCGGTCGAGATCCCACCATGCATTCGAGCCGATGCCGTGGCCGTCGGTGTAAGCTCCGGTGCCGATGGTCGAGTGCCCGGGAGCGGTCAACAGATTGGAGTAGTCATAGTAGCAATCCGGGAAATAGGCTCCGTGATCGAGAAAGAGGCGGAACCCCTTAGGCTTGAAGTCGGCACGGTAGCGCTGGAGATAGTCTTCGCGGAACTGGTCGATCACGAGAATGACGACCAGTTTGGGGTGCGCATCATAAGCGCTGGCGTCAGCGCGTGGAGCGAATCCCACGGTAAGGGTGACGACCAGGATGAGGGAGAAAAAACGCTTCAGCATCGGCATGGCGGTTCCATTGTTTATGGTAACAAGCTGGCGGATTCGCCGAAGATGGAATTCATAGAGAGCCTGAAGTCGTGGAGAAATGCGCGAAAAGCGGGTCCTGCACCATCACTTCGTTCCGGGTCAGGATGCCAGCCTTCTGAAGAAGAGCGTGGTGAAGTAAAGTAAATCCATTGTGATTATCAACCTGGCGCGGCGCGCGCATAACCATAACTGGGAGCTGGACCCGATTACGCGATCCCTGCTCGACACGGATTTTTATAAGCTGTTGATGCTGCAGTTCATCTGGAAGCATTTTCCGCACGTAAATACCTCATTTTCCTTCAGTAATCGCTCGACGCATGTGCGGCTTGGCGAGGTGATCGATATCGAGGAACTGCGTGAGCAGCTGGAACAGACGCGCAGGCTGCGTTTTCACAAATCGGAAATTATCTGGCTGGCGGGAAATACTTTTTATGGGCGTCGCGGCATCTTTGAGCCGGCGTTTCTGGAATGGCTGGAGCGCGATTTTCGGCTCTCGGACTATGAGCTTGGTGTTCAGGATGGGCAAATTGCGCTCACCTTCCGGGGATTATGGACGGAAACAACGCTCTGGGAAATTTATGCGCTCTCTGCGATCAACGAGCTGCGCACACGTGCCGCGCTGAAGGGGCTTACCGAACTGGAGCTGGATATTCTTTACGCGCGCGCGAAAACGCGGTTATGGGAGAAAATGGCGCGGTTAAGAGATGTTCCGGGCTTGCGGGTGAGTGATTTTGGAACTCGAAGGCGGCACAGCTTTTTGTGGCAGGAATATGTGGTCGCTGCCATGCGGGATGTGCTGGGCGCAAATTTTACCGGCACTTCCAATACGTATCTCGCGTACAAGCACGATCTCGAGGCCATTGGAACGAACGCGCATGAACTGCCGATGGCGCTGGCCGCGATGGCCGCGGGCGATGAAGAGCTGAGAGTTGCGCAGTACCGCCTTTTGGAGCTTTGGCAAAAGACATATCAGGGGGAGTTGTTGATTCTCTTGCCGGATACTTTTGGCACCACGCAATTTCTTCGCAATGCGCCTGACTGGGTGGCAGACTGGACGGGACAGCGCGCCGACAGCAAAGATCCATATGTCGCCGGCGATGAATATATTGCGTGGTTGGAAGCGCGGGAACGGGAGCCGAAGCAAAAACTTTTCATTGCATCCGATTCGCTGGATGTGGATGACATTCTTGGCCTGCATGCTTATTTTGCCGGAAAAATACGCAATGGTTTGCGGCCTGCGGATTTCCGGCAGGCCAGCGATTTTCTCGATGAGAAAAAGTGGACTCCGGAGCGGCGTATCCGTTTCAGCGCAGGCTGGGGCACGCTTCTGACAAACGATTTTCGCAACTGCAATCCGAGAGGGGATGATGGGTTCGATCCGGCCAGCCTAGTGTGCAAGCTGAATGATGCCGAAGGCCGTCCTGCGGTGAAGCTCTCAGATAATTACCAGAAAGCTTTGGGCCCGCAGGAGGAGATCGAGCGCTACCGCCGCATTTTTGGCTCGGACGGCGTAACGAATGTGCCTGTGATTACGTAACGTCCTTCCGCATCGCGTCAGGAATGACAATACTATTTCGCGGCTATTTCACACGGTTTCTGGCGCGCCAGAGCGCTCCCATCACTGGATCAACTGCTTCGGGCAGCACTTGCACTGTGGGCAGGCTGTGACGGATGGTGTCGATCATGCTTTCGCGGACGAAGGCGACGCTCTTGAGGATTCCGCCGACATAAGCGATGCCGGGCAAAGGCGCATCCGGTTCCAGGGCTCGCAAGCGCTGGATCGCGTGGGTAGCATTTTCACCGAGCATTTGCCCACCAAGCCGTAATACGTGGAGTGCGACTGCATCGCCTTGTTCTGCGCATTCGACAATCATAGGAGCGAGTTGAGAGAAGTCGGGCAGAGGGGTTTCATTGCCGATGTTGGTTACTTCGCCCAGATCGGCGGCTTTCCAAAAGCTCATGACTTTGCTGAGGATCATAGTCGGTTGTTGAAAGTCATGTGCGCGAAGAGCTCGCTTGAGCCCTTCATGACCGATCCAATAACCTGAGCCTTCGTCGCCCAGAGCCGGTCCCCATCCGCCAACATTGAAGGTTTCACCTTTGCTGGTGCGTCCAAGAATGTTTGAACCTGTGCCTCCAATGACGAGGACGCCCGCTTGTCCTGGAAAGGCAGCGTCCAACGCCGTCGTTTCATCTCCGCAGACAAGGATTTCGCCGCCTGCATAGCGCGAGATGATCTGCTGCATCCACTCTTTTGTTTGTGGAAGCCGTAAGCCGGCGGTTCCTACGCAGGAGACAGCAACCTGCTTGAGATCGATACCGCTCTGGCGGGAAATTTCTGCGAGCAGCGCGCGCATATTTGCTTCCGCTTGTGCGGCAGAGACGCGCAGAGGCTTGATGCTTCCATTTTGTGCACGGGCAAGAATGCGATTGTCGTCTGCGAGGGCGCAGTCGGTTTTGGTGCCGCCTGCGTCGAATCCTAGATAAAAAGCCATCTTCCTGATTTCTGCTTTCTGCTATTCGCGGCCAGCCTCGATCAATGCGCTGGAGAGAATGTTCAAACTGCCATCCGTAGGCGGAGCCTGCAGCTCCAGAATGTGCGCAATAAAGGGATACACATTCACATTTTCAAAGGGCTTGAGGGTCACTCCATGTCGAATGTCCGGGCCTTCAGCGAAAAAAATCGCCTTCATTTCCGGCAGGTCGCGAGGATCGTAGCCGTGCGAGCCTGCATTCGGTGGATGATCCTGTTCACCCGCGGTCGGCGCATGCGCGCGAATTGCATACGGGCCCTTGGGAACGATGATCGGATCGCCTGCGCGGGGATTGCTGTTGTAGTGCAGCCATGCAGGCATATGTGCGCGGCGGTAGACCATAAATTTTCCGTCGGCGGCTTTCAGCTTTTGATAAGCGCGCTCTGTGTCGGCCTCGGATTTTCCGTAAAGCAGCGCGCCTACAGTAGTGAAGTTGGATAGATCAGCGTACTGGTCGAGGTCGATCCATGAGCCTTCAACTTTGGCCATGCCATGATCGCTGACGACAATAAGATCAATCGGCATGTGCAAAGCGTCGAGGGAGGCATGCAGTTTTCCGATGAGCGCGTCGACGTGCTTCACTGCCTCGGCAACCTGGGGACTATCGGGGCCATAAAGATGGCCGGCATGGTCCACGTTGGAGTAATAAAGCGTAATGATGTGGGGACGGCGATCTTCCGGCAGCTTAAGCCAGTTGATGACCTGATCGATGCGTTTCTCGTCGGGGAACTTGTCGTCAAAATGTAAGTAGTAACTGGGGCGCACATTTTGGATCGCAGCTTCCGATCCCGGCCAGAAGAAGCAGGCGGATCGCATACCTTGTTGCTCGGCTAAGACCCACAATGGGGTTCCACCGTACCATGAGCCGTCATTGGCGGTCTTGGGGTCTTTATAGGAATAGGTCTGCTGCCGCTGCTCATCGTAGAAGCTCATGGCTACGATGCCGTGATGCTCGGGGTAAAGGCCGGTTACCAATGTGTAGTGATTGGGAAAGGTGATGGATGGATAGGACGGGATCATGCCATCGGGCGCGCTTGCGCCTTCCTTCGCCAAAGCAAGCAGGTGGGACGCGCCGTACTTCTTTGCATAGTCGTAGCGGAAGCCGTCGAGCGAAACCAGCACGACATAATGCTTCTGCTCCTGTACCAGCGCATTCGGACCATTGTCTACGGTAATGACCGGTGCGATTTGTTGCGCATGGAGAGATGAGACAAGACCGCAGAGCAGAAATGCTGACAGGAGAAGGCGGATTCGGGTGAGCATGATTTTGTCCCTCGACCAGAGTACTTGATCGTTAGCCAGAGGTACACCAGCGGCGTGATAATCGCCGGTGGTGGCTTTATCGGAGGAATGGGGATGAGGAAAATGTCGCGCCGGGCATTTATGAAGACCGGAGCCGTTGCAGGCGGGGTTTTAGCCGCACGGAAAACGCCATTATTTGCAGAGACGAATGCGCCTCTGGAGCAATTTGCTTATGCCGACGTGCAGCTACTTGAAGGGCCCATGCGCCAGCAATTCGACAGGAACCATGCATTTTTTATGGCAATGGACGATGACAGGTTGCTGAAGCCCTATCGCCAGCGCGCCGGATTGCCGGCTCCTGGCGAGGACATGGGCGGTTGGTATGACAATAATCCCGGCCAGGATCTTGAGCATAGTCATGGGCATGGCTTTGCCACGGGGCATAGTTTCGGCCAATGGATTTCTGCGCTGTCGCGAGCCTATGCAATTACCGGGGACAAGGCAACACAGGCCAAAGCGCAGCGGCTTGTGAGCCTGTATGCTCCGACGATCAGCGACAGCTTTTACGAGGACTTCCGTTTTCCTGCTTACACATATGACAAGCTTGTGTGCGGTTTGATGGATGCGCATCAATTTGCAGGCGATGCGAATGCTTTCGTTGTTTTGAACAAAACTACGGATACCGCTATGCGGCATCTACCGGAAAAAGCATTATCGCGAGCGGAGCAACGCGCGCGTCCGCATAAAGACATTTCCTACACGTGGGACGAAAGCTATACGCTGCCGGAAAATCTGTTTCTTGCATATACACGCGGCGCGGGCAACCGCTACCGCGAACTGGCGGTGAAGTACCTGGAAGACGATACATACTTTAATCCACTGGCCGCAGGCCAGAATGCGATGATCAACGAGCATGCATATAGCCATGTAAATGCGCTGAGCTCAGCCATGCAGGCTTACCTGGTATTAGGGAGCGAGAAACATCTTCGCGCTGCAAAGAATGCCTTTGAGATGCTGGTCACTGAGCAGAGCTTTGCAACCGGCGGCTGGGGTTGGGATGAGAATTTCTGGAAACCGGGAACGGGCGCTCTGGCAGAGAGCCTCACGAAATCGCACAACAGCTTTGAAACTCCATGCGGAGCCTATGCGCATTTCAAGCTGACCCGATACCTGTTGCGCGTGACGCGCGACAGCCGGTATGGAGACAGCATGGAGCGGGTTTTATACAACACGATCCTGGGCGCAAAGCCATTGCTGGAAGATGGCTCCAGTTTCTACTACTCCGACTATAACAATGATGGAAGCAAGGTCTACCATCCGGACAAATGGCCCTGCTGCTCTGGTACTTTCCCTCAGGTGACGGCCGATTATGGCATCAGCTCGTATTTTCGCGATACGCAGAATGTATATGTAAATCTTTATGTGCCGTCGCGATTGACGTGGATGCAAGGCAATACGCGGTGTGCGCTTCAGCAGGAGACAGCATATCCGTGGAGTAACCAGACGACGCTGAAACTCTCACTGCCGCGGACAGAAACATTCGGCATAGCATTGCGTGTGCCGGCCTGGGCGGGACCGCAAACACGTGTTTCCATCAATGGGCAACAAGCGGATGTTGCAGTCGAGCCGGGCCATTTTGTTACCGCAAGAAGGACGTGGAAAGATGGCGACCGTATGGAAGTGGAATTCGATATGCCGCTGCGGACTGAAGCAGTCGACGCGCAGCATCCCGATTTAGTTGCGCTGATGCATGGCCCGGTAGCATTGTTTGCCTTGCAGGAAACAGGTTCTCTTGTGAATCTGCGACGCACAGATTTGTTGCGTGCGCAGCCCATTGCGGGCGGCAGCGAATGGCGTGTTCAGACTGCTTCCGGAGAAATGCGGTTCAAGCCTTTTGCCGGCATTCATATGGAGAAATATCGCCTGTACCAGCAAGTCACTGCATAAAGGTTAGGGAAGTGTGGCGGCAATCTGGTATCATCGCGCCACACTCCCCGAATCTTCCAGGAGGCTTTCTTCTGAATGCGTGAACGGTTCTTTGCTTTTTTGGGAATATGCGCTATGGCTATCTCTCCTTTTGCTGCGTCTGCTGCAGACACATCCTCAAAACTGAAGGTTCCTGAGATTAAGTACGAGAGCTATACGCTGCCGAACGGTCTCCAGGTCATCCTTTCGGAAGATCATCGGCTTCCAATTGTCGGCGTGGATTTGTGGTATCACGTTGGCCCGGTGAAGGAGCGAGCAGGGCGCACCGGCTTTGCTCACCTCTTTGAGCACATGATGTTTGAAGGCTCGAAGCATGTCGGCGAGAAAGCGCATTTTAAATACCTGGAAGGCGCAGGCGCATCCGATATTAACGGCACGACATCGTTCGATCGCACGAATTATTTTGAGACGCTGCCCTCAAACCAACTGGAGCTGGCGCTCTGGCTGGAAAGCGACCGCATGGGCTTTCTACTGGATACGCTCGACCGCCAGAAACTCACAAACCAGCGTGATGTGGTGCGCAATGAGCGGCGGCAAAGCGTAGAGAACCAGCCTTACGGCGTAGTGGATGAAGCCCTGGTGCATGAACTGTTTCCCAAAGATCATCCTTACCATGCAGATGTGATCGGCTCGCATGCCGATATTGAAGCGGCGCGACTGGAAGATGTGCGCCAATTCTTTAAACAGTATTACGCTCCGAATAATGCGACGATTGCCATTGCCGGAGACATTGATAAAGCAAAAACGAAAGCTCTGCTGGAAAAATACTTCGGTCCAATTCCAAAGGGACCGGATGTGCCGAAGGTAGATGTGGTCACGCCCAGCATTACATCTGAGCGGCGCTTGACGGTTACGGACACAGTGCAGCTGCCGAAGGTGGAACTAGCCTGGCTTACGCCCAAGGCATTCGCTCCCGGAGACGCCGATGGCGATGTTGCCGCGTTCATTTTAGGCGGCGGAAAATCCAGCCGTCTATATCGCAAACTGGTATATGAGCAGCAGATTGCGCAATCGGCTGAGTGCTATAACCAGTCGCAGGCTTTGCGATCCTGGACGACATGCGAACTGGTGGCGCGCCCCGGCGTGACGGCAGAGCAATTGGAGAAGGCCGCGAATCAGGTCATCGATGAATTTCTGCAGGCAGGCCCGACACAGGCTGAAGTCGATCGCGCGCGCAATACGACTGAGTCGCAAAAAATTCGCGGACTGCAGCGCGTGGGCGGCTTTGGCGGCATTGCCGACACATTGAATTACTACAACCAGTACACCGGCGATCCGGGCTACCTACCGAAGGATATTGCTCGCTACGATGCGGTGACGATTGCCAGCGTGCAGAAATTTGCGCAATCGAACCTTACACAAAATCAACGTGTGACCGTGTACGGCATTCCCGGCAAGAAGGTGGTCGATGATGTGCCCCGCAGTCCCGATGATACAGATGCAAATGTGAAGATCGAGCCGGAATATTCCTCTGCCTTTGATCAGGCACAGGCATGGCGAAAGACTGCGCCGCAGCCCGGTCCGCAGCCGAAGCTGTTGCTGTCCGAGCCGCATGTCTTTACGCTGGCTAACGGGTTAAAGGTCTATCTGGTGGAATCGCATAATCTGCCGGTATTCAGCGCTTCTCTGGTGACACTGGGCGGTAGTGAGGGCGATTCTCCAAAGAAGCCCGGTGTTGCCGGGTTTACCGCGGCCATGCTTACGGAAGGCACAGCTCGTCGGACGGCGCCGCAAATTGCTGACGACACCGACCAGATCGGCGCAACGCTGCAGAAGAATGCAGGCAATGACAATGCGTTTGTGCGGTTGAGCGCGCTCAGCAATGTTGCCGATCCGGCCATGGATTTACTGGCCGATGTAACGCTGCATCCTGCGTTCAGCGACAAGGAGATAGAGCGCATTCGCAAGCAGAGGCTTACGACACTTCTGCAAATGAAAGATCAGCCTGTGCAGGTTGCATTCTCTGTTGCAGACCGCTCGCTCTACGGCGTAGACAGCCCTTATGGATATCGCAGCATTGGCACTGAGGCCGCCATTAAAGCGACGACGCGTGAAGACCTGGTGCATTTCTGGAGCGAGCGCTATACGCCGGCAAGTTCGGCGCTCTTCTTTGCTGGCGATTTGACCGAGAAACAAGCGCGTGAATTGGCGGAGAAATATTTCGGAAGCTGGTCGGCAAAGGGCACCGTTGCAGAACCGCCGGCTGCTCCTGCGCCACCGACGCGGCACGTCATTCTTGTTGATCTTCCGGGAGCGCCGCAGACGGCAATCTGGGCTGCCGGGCTAGGCGCGCCGCGCTCTACGCCTGACTTTGCTTCGCTCAACGTGGTGAATACGATGCTTGGCGGGCTCTTTTCCAGCCGCATCAATATGAACCTGCGCGAACGGCATGGTTATACTTACGGCGCTTTCAGTACCTTCCAGTATGCGCGCGGTACCGGGCCGTTTTTTGCCGGAGCATCCGTGCGCACGGATGTGACCGGGCCAGCGGTGCACGAGCTGTTTTCAGAGCTGGATCGCATCCGCACCAGCCCGCTAACGCCGGATGAGCTCACCATGTCAAAGGATCATTTGATACGGTCATTGCCGGGTGACTTTGAAACTGTAGAGGAAACAAACGGTAAGATGGCCGACATCTTTACCTATCAGCTGCCGCTCGATTACTACCGCGAATATCCGAACAGGATTGAAGCTGTGACCTCAGAGCAGGCTGCCAACACTGCATTGAAGTACATTCACCCCGACAACATGATTTTGATTGCCGTGGGAGATAAGGCAAAGATTCAGCCTGAAATTGAAAAACTGAATCTTGGTCCGATTGAAGAGTGGACTGCCGATATTGAACCTGTAAAAAAATGATGATGACCGGCATGTGAGCGCCGAGAAGTCCTTCTGCGCTCACATGCCGGTCACGCTATATGTGCAACAAGAGCACCGTAATACAAACGATCAGTCCAGCTATCCCGAAGCTCATTCCCAGATACCAATAGGCGCGCTGGCGCGTGAGCAGTGTAATGGATGTGATGACGAGGCCGATTTCCAGGAGCGCTTCGCCTAGGTCGAAACGATTGGCCTTGCGCTCTGACTTGCGCACTTCGGCTTCGTACTCGCGAGCTTTGTCCTGTTCTTCTTTTAAATCATCGGCCCATTTGCCGGAGTGCGCTTTGTAGCCTTCCATCAACTTGCGCGCATTGTCGTCGTGCACGGCAAGCACAGACAGCAGGTCAGAGCTTAATTGAGTTTCGTTCAGGCGAATCTTTTTTGCCTGATACTCGTTCCATTGATCGCTGGCTTTTGCCTGTGCCAGCACTGCTTCCGTATGCGTGCGGTGACTGAGTACGGTAGAAATAGCCACAAGAACAGCTAATACGCTCATCGTAAAGCTGACCGGGCGAAGATTGGGATTTTCTGCTGCTTTTTTGTGCTCTTCTTCTAGCTCTTGTACTTCGTTGGGTTCCATTTTGATTGCAAGACTTCCATTTCAAAGTAATGATGTTATGTTTTGATGGCTGGCGGGAGAGGCGTGACAGGGATTTCGAGTGCAGATACAAATCGCGGGAAGAATTCAAAAGCTGCTGCTACAGCCGTCAACTCAATCATTTCTTTATCGCTGAAATGCTGCTTTGCTGCGGCATAGGCTGCATCGGTAATGGCATGTGCGGATGCGTGAAGAAGGTCGGCATAACGAAAGCCGGCCTTCTCTTTCTCGGTAAACGGCCCGCTTTCATAGCTGTCATACGCAGCAATGTGCTCGTCGCCTGCGCCGCGCAGCTTTGCCAGGTAACGATGCGATGAGACGCAGTATTCGCATGTGTTCAAGGAAGCGACGCGTGTTGCAATGAGTTCTTTGTACCATGCGGGAAGCTCGCCATCGGACATGAGCGGCTTAAGAAAAGCGGCGAAGCCCAGCGCCAGGGCCGGGAGTTGCGCCACGGTTTTAAACATATAGGGCACAACGCCCCGCTCCGCATAGAGCTTGTCGTAGAGCGCTGCAATTTCGCCTTCTACCTGGTCGCGCTCAAGCATAGGGATACGGCCTTGTGATCCGGGTGTCATTTTCGGGCCCCTCAAAAAATTGTACGGGATCGATGAAATAGCATGTAGACATCCTACGGCTATGGGGAGTAGTGTATCTACATCCTTATGGCGCTGAAAGGAAACTATAAAAATCGAATCGAGCTGCTGCAGGGCACGCTCGATATGCTGATTCTGCAAACGCTGCAATGGGGCGCACAGCATGGATACGGTATCAGCCAATCCATTCGCGCAAATTCCGGCGATGTGCTGCAGGTTGAAACCGGCTCGCTTTATCCTGCGCTTCATCGATTGGAGCGGCAGAAGTGGGTGAAGGCGGAGTGGCGCATGACCGAGAGTAATCAGCGCGCCAAGTTTTATCGCATTACAGCTACCGGAAAACAGCAGCTTGCCGCTAACCGGGGACGCTGGGAGCAAATGGTTGCCGCAATTGGCGGTGTATTACAGGCAGAGCCGGAATAAAGCTTCGCGGAGGTCTTTCCCATGCAGTGGTTGCGAAAAAGAAACGAACTGGATGCGGAGATGGAAGCGCATATCCAGATAGCCGTTGAAGACCGCGTAGCGCGCGGCGAAGATGCGGCCACAGCCCGCCGCGAAGTAGAGCGTGAGCTTGGAAATACGGCCCTGATCAAGGATGTCGCGCGCGAGTCCTGGGGATGGGTATGGCTGGAGCGACTGCTGCAGGACGTGAAATACGCATGGCGTCAATTGTGGAAGTCTCCTGCATTTGCGACGACTGTAATTGCCACGCTGGCGTTAGGAATCGCTGCGCCGGCAGCTATGTTCACCGTGGTAGACCGGGTATTGCTGCGTCCGCTGCCATATGCGAATGCAGAGCGATTGGCTTCCATCAGATTGAAGAGGCAAGATGGGAAGGGCTCGGATCCGCTTTATCTGGATTTACAGGAATGGCGCCGATGGAGCCACAGCTTCGATCAAATTGGGTTTTACCACTGGGCTGCCGGTCGAAGTTTTCTTGAAGGGAAAACATCCACAGATACGGTTGAAGCTTATTACGTAAGCTCAAACCTGTTTCGAGTGCTCGGCGCTTTACCGGAACTGGGCCGAGATTTCAGTGAAGGTAAGGATGCGTTTGCAGAAAACTCCGAATGGAACAATGTCATATTAAGCGATAGCGCCTGGCGCCAGATGTTTGGAGCAGATCCGGCGATTCTGGGAAAGTCCGTAAAGATAAATGGAGAGCTGTTCCTCGTTATAGGGGTCATGCCGCGCAATTTTTCATTTCCTTACGACAGGAAAATGCCGCAAATTTGGCGTGTTGCGCGGCTGGATGATACAGACAAGGTCAGGTCGGATCGATCTCCGCATTACAGTGTGATCGGTCGCCTTCGCAACGGAATTACTTATGGCCAGGCACAAGCTGAGCTTTCGACTATGCAGAAACAGATTGCCCTGGGTTACGTGGATGCTGACACCCGCCGCGACTCTTCTGCGGTAGAACTGGAAGCATATGTCTCCACTCTGGTAGCGAGCGATACACAGAGAGCGCTAGTCATGCTGCTTGTTGCATCAGGTGTACTGTGGCTTATTGCCTGCGTGAACGCCACGAATTTATTGCTGGCGCGTGCGATGGCGCGCCAGAGAGAGATTGCTGTTCGCGGAGCGCTTGGCGCAGGCCGCTGGCGAATCATTCAACAGTTCATGACTGAAGGAATGCTGCTAAGTGGTGGCGGCGCATGTCTTGGATTCGGATTGGCGATTCTTGCCGTAAAGCTTTTTGCTCGCGGCTTGCAGCAGTACCTGCCGTTTCCTGTGCCTGCTGCGCCCGACGTGCGCATTGTCGTAACTTTGTTACTGCTTAGCATTATCTCCGCGATACTTTCATCTATTTGGCCGGCGTGGATATCGGCCCATGCTCCGATCGAGCCGGCGTTGAAGCAGGGCGGCTTGCAGAGCGGCAGCGCGCGAGGGCAAAACCGTGTGCGCAGCATCCCGGTTATTGTCGAGATTGCTCTATCGCTCACTCTGCTGGTTGGCTGCGGACTTTTATTGCGCACAATTTATGCATTGCGTCACGTTCCATTAGGGTTTCGCACGGATCACATTGTTGTGGCGAACCTGCAGATTCCGAGCTATAAATTCAACGGCCAAAATATGGGGGCGAATCTATATATGCCTCTCATAGAACGAATCAGACATCTACCTGGAGTGCAGGCGGCAGGGCTGATGTCGGAGGTGCCGCTCGGTAAAACATTTTTCGTACAGTTCACTCTTTACGGTAAACAGGGAGAAGTTGCAGGCAGCGCATCAGGCACAGTCAATGCGAAGCTGGATGCGGTCAGCCCGGATATGCAGAAGGTTTTTGGCTTCAAGATGCTCGCCGGGCGATTTTTTAATGAGAACGATACTCCTGCATCCACTCCGGCTTTAGTTGTGAATCGCGCTTTTGTGCAGGCGTATGCTCCCCAGATACAGGACATGCGAAAAGCAATCGGCATGCAGATTTGGCATTTAACGCCGAAGGGCAGGAATGCGGAGATTGTCGGCGTTCTCGACGATTTTCATCAGTTCAGCGTGGCCGCGAATCCGCAGCCGGAGCTCACTGTTTCTCTTACACAGATCACGCCGGAGAGCGGCGTTTATGACGTCGTAGAAGGCATCGCGATGGATATTGCCATTCGCTCAAATTACGATCCGAAGATCCTTATCCCTGAAATTCGTGAAGCCCTGCGACAGGCTGACCCGGCAATGGCAGGCAGTAGCTTTACCACGATGGACCAGGTGGTAGAGGATTCTTTCGGCAGCCAGCAGCTTGCGGCGCATCTGCTGGAAATCTTCGGCGGCTCGGCATTGCTGCTTTGCATTGCCGGACTGTATGGCTTGCTGGCATATGTAGTTTCGCAGCGGACGCGCGAACTTGGCGTGCGGCTGGCTCTGGGCGCGCAACGCGGCGACCTGCTTTGGCTGGTAATGCGGCAGGCAGGCGTGATGCTCATTTCCGGCGTAGTTATCGGCTTGGCGTTAGCGCTTGCTTCCGGACGTGTGGTCCGTAGCTATCTGTATGGAGTAAGCGCGCGTGACGGTTGGACGCTGGGCGCTGTCGCAGCAACTCTGCTTCTGGTTGGATTGCTGGCAGCGTATCTGCCTGCGCGACGCGCTGCCATGGTCGATCCGATGGAGGCGCTTCGCGCGGAGTAGTTACGCAGTCTATTTAGAAAGGCGCCAGAAGTGGATGAATGCCACAAGCCGCGCTACCTGGAAAAAATCTGAGGCGGCACAATACAGCAGTGTCACCAGTGTCCACCAAATATAAAGTGGAGGTCCCTGCATGACGGTAGCGAAGGGAAGCGGCGTTGCAGAAAATACCATTGCCAGTACGACTAACGCCAGCTTGATGATGCCCATCACAAGATTGATTTCAACCAGCTTGCCGGTCAGCGCGCCAAGGCGCAGGCTGCGCGCAAGGCTGGAGGCGACGCCGCGATTTTCGAGCAATGCAAGCAACGGCGCAATGGAGAAAATCCAGCTCAGCAATGCCCAGAGAGTGAAAATTCCCAGCGAAAGGCAGATAACCAGCGCGCAATAGAGAACCATATTCGGTTCTTCTCCGGAGAGCGCGTAATTCGCTGCCCAACGAATGGCAAGAAACCAGCAGACAAAACTGCCGCCCAGCGCGATAACGCGCAGCAATTGCAAGGCGATGAGTTGCAGAGGCTTTCGGGGCAAGCCGGGATCGTAGCGTCGCAATACTGCATTGCGTCCCAGCCCGGAAGCAATGGCCCATCCTATTGCCAGCAACGGCACAAGCCGCAAGGCCGTATGCAGCACCGGCGGTACAAGAATGGCAAAGCAATCGGCAACAATAACCGCGGCCTGCATTGGATTCTGCAAGGAGAACTGCTCCAGGCCTGCTGATTGAAGCCGGCTGAAGACCGCAGTAAAAATGCGAGCCGCCTCATAGTAGATCAGTAGAAGCGCAGGAGCGCCGAAGAGCCAGCGCCATGCAACTTCGAGCGCCAGCAAAGAAGGGCGCGACCAGCAGCCGGCAATCGTATGCACGAGCGACTGCGTGCCGCGCACGCTGGTTTTCGTTGTCATCAGCCCTTCACAACTATGTTGACGAGTTTGCCCTTCACCACAATGACCTTGACGATTTCTTTTCCGGCAAGGGCCGCTTCCACTTTCGGATCAGCCTTGATCGCCTGGCGAATGGCATCCTCGTCGGCGCCTGCAGCTACTTTAATCACCGCACGCAGCTTACCGTTTACCTGTACAGGTATCTCGATCTCGTCTTCGCGGGCTAATTCTTCGTTGTATTTTGGCCACGGAGTACGCAGCGGATTTTGTTTCTGGCCCAGCTGCTCCCAGAGCTCAAATGCAAGGTAAGGAGCAAATGGAGCGAGCAACAATACAAGATTCTCGAGCAGTGCTTTGACCGTGGCCGCCGGAACTTTGCCGTCGCTGATTTCGGCGTCCGCCGCGGTGAAAGTATTCACCAGCTCCATGATGGCGGCAATTGAGGTATTGAAATGCCACCGCCCGGCAAAGTCTTCGCTGATCTTGCCAATGGTCTGGTGCAGCTTGCGGAGAAGCGTTTGTGAAGTTGCATTTGTCGCAACTGTATCAGTCCCGGTTACAGACCGCGCCGTTTCCGCGTGCTTCATCGCAAAGCGATACACCTTGCCGAGAAAACGGCTCACTCCGGCAACGCCATCTTCCTGCCAGTCGAGGTCACGATCCGGGGGCGCGGCAAAAAGCGAGTACATGCGCGTTGCGTCGGCGCCATAGCGCGCAATCATGTCGTCGGGCGAAACCACATTGCCTTTCGACTTCGACATCTTCGCGCCGTTTTTAATGACCATGCCCTGCGTAAAGAGGCGCTCAGCCGGCTCATTGTTTTTGATAAGGCCGAGATCGCGCATCACCTTTGTCCAGAAGCGCGAGTAGATGAGGTGCAGAATGGCGTGCTCTACGCCGCCGATGTACTGATCGATAGGAAACCAGTACTGCGCCGCCGTCGTATCGAAGGGGCCCTTGTCATACTTCGCGCTGGTATAGCGATAGAAGTACCAGGACGAATCGACAAAGGTATCCATGGTATCGGTTTCGCGCCGAGCCGGCCCTCCGCACCTGGGACAGGTGGCATTCACGAATTCCGGCAACTTGCCGAGCGGAGAACCGCCCTGTTGCGTGATCTCGACATTGTCGGGCAAGAGCACCGGCAGCTGATCATCCGGAACAGGAACGATGCCGTCCTTCTCGCAATAAAGCATGGGAATCGGCGTGCCCCAGTAACGTTGACGGCTTACGCCCCAATCTTTTAAGCGAAAGGTGACAGTAGCTTTTCCAAAGCCCTTTTCCTCTGCGAAGGCAGCCATCTTCTGCTGCGCCTCCTGATTGCCGAGCGAATTGAATTCGCCGGAATTAATCAACAGGCTGTCTTCGGCTGTGTACGGCAACTCGCTGTTTTCAGACTCTTCCGTGCGCCGAGGCAGGATGACGACGCGAATTTCGAGATCGTACTTCCTGGCGAATTCGTAATCGCGCTCATCATGCGCAGGCACAGACATGATCGCGCCTGTTCCATAATCCGCAAGAATGTAGTTGCCTACCCAGATGGGCAAACGCTCGCCGTTGAATGGATTGATGGCGTAATGGCCGGTGAAGACGCCGTGCTTCTCAATCTCGCCAATGTCTCCGGCTTCGCGCGCTTTCTTCTGCTGGTCGAGCAATGATTCGACCTCGGATGCGAGACGATTGTCGGAAGCGGCAAACTCCTTCACCAACGGATGCTCCGGCGCGAGCTGGATGCTGGTTGCGCCGAAGATTGTATCGATGCGTGTGGTGAATACGGTTATCTTCCTGCCTGTTGTCTTTACATCGTCAATGGCAGGTAAAACCGCCGTACCCCTGCGGCGATCGGAGCGCTCATCTTCCGGAGCGCTTGCAGCATCTTCTACGCTGAAATCAACTTCTGCGCCTTCGCTGCGGCCAATCCAGTTGCGCTGCATAGTACGCACTTTTTCCGGCCAGCCCTCGAGCTTGTCGAGGCCGTCAAGCAATTCCTGCGCATAGTTGGTGATCCGGAGGAACCACTGTTCCAGGTCGCGCTGCTCTACAATGGTGTCTTCATGCCGCCAGCAGCGTCCATTGATAACCTGCTCGTTTGCGAGCACAGTAGCGCATTGCGGGCACCAATTTACCTTGCTCTTTTTGCGATATGCGAGGCCGCGCTCGAACATGCGAATGAAAAACCACTGGTTCCAACGGTAGTAGTCGGGCAGGCAGGTTGTGACTTCGTTCCGCCAGTCGTAGCTGAAACCGATGCGGCTCATTTGCCGCTTCATTGAGGCAATATTGGAAAGCGTCCATTCGCGGGGAGGTGTGTTGTTTTTGATCGCGGCGTTTTCCGCCGGAAGGCCGAAGGCATCCCACCCCATCGGGTGAAGCACGTTGTAACCCTGCATCCACATGTAGCGCGCCAGCGCATCGCCAATAGAGTAGTTGCGCACGTGGCCCATGTGCAGTTGGCCTGAAGGATAGGGAAGCATCTCCAGCACGTAATATTTCGGCTTGCCGCTATTGGCCGGCTCAGCGGCATAAAGGTCAGCCTCAGCGGACCAGCGCTCCTGCCAGCGAGGCTCTATCTCGGCCGGGTTATAGCGAATTTCGCCTGTCGCTGCCGTCACAGCGGGATCAATTGGCTTGCTTGACATATTCCTTTTATTTTACCGGTTGACGGCCAGTTCTCGCAGGATGCTCACGTTTCGATGGTCGTCGCCCGGCGCGTCGACCGGTGTTTCGGCAATGAAAGCACAGTGCGCAAAGCGCTTGTCCTGAAGCAGGCGTCGAAAAGCCTCCGCTCCGATCGTACCCTGACCGATATTCTCATGGCGGTCAAGCCTGGAGCCGCGCGGAGCTTTGGCATCATTCATATGCCATACGCAAACGGCTTCCAGCCCGATAGTCGTGTCAATCCGGCGCACAGTATCGGCATAGCCTTCGGGGGTGACGATATCGTATCCGGCTACATGCGTATGGCAGGTGTCGAGGCATGCTCCGACCGGTGCAACATCGCGGAGCCGATGGACAAGTTCCGCTACCTGTTCAAAGCTGCCGCCAAGAGAAAATTCAGCTCCGGCAGTGTTCTCGATCAGAATCTGAAAATCACTGACCGGTGAAAATCCATCGAAAGATCTGGCAATGGATTCCGCCGCCAGCCGCAGGCCCTCTTCGCGGGTAAGTCCACGCCACGAGCCGGGATGCAGCACCAGATACTCCGCTCCCAAGGCTAAAGCGCGCTCTATCTCACCGCGAAAGGCGACAATCGACTTTTCGCGGACTTCTTCCGACTGGCTGCATACATTCACCAGGTAGCTGGTGTGAATCACAAGCGGCCAGCAGTCGTATTCCCGGCGCAATTCCCGCATGCGGGCACAATGCGTTTCTTCAAGCCGAGCCGGGCGCCACGTGCGCGGGCTTGAGGAAAAAATCTGAAAAGTATTCGCGCCCATTTCATGCGCGCGCTCTGCAGCCTTGTACACGCCGCCGGCTGTTGAAAGATGAATACCGATACGCTTCTTTTTCACTGGATTCAGTGTAATGAGAAGGGTAGACTATACAGCTATACAAGTCTCTTCGGGCAAGATTATAAATATGCGCACAATCATCACAGCAGAAAGGCTGCTGACATCCGATCAGTCCATTTTGCAGCCGATTATCACCATAGAAGATGGCACGATTACCAGTATCGCCTCTCGTGCAGAGGGCAGCATTCCGTCAGGAGAAGCGCTTCATTATCCGGATGCTACGCTCGTTCCTGCTTACTTCGATGTGCATATCCACGGCAGCGGCGGCGCAGACGTAATGGATGCGACGGAAAGTGCGCTCAGGACCGTGGGACAATTTCTCGCTCGTCATGGTGTGGGCTCCTACCTGGCGACTACTGTATCCGCCTCTGTCGATAAGACTCTTCATTCGCTCAGCGGCCTGGCCAAGCTGATGACGACGAAACTGGACGGCGCCCGCCCGATGGGCATCCACATTGAAGGGCCATTCATCTCCCATGCCAAACGCGGAGCGCACGCAGAGCGTGATCTGCAACTCCCCACTCTGGGCCTCTTCAACCGGATGTGGGAAGCGGCGGAAGGCCATATTCGCCTGATGACCATTGCGCCTGAGCTGCCGGGAGCAGGCGAGGTGATTGCGCGCGCAGTGGAGCTTGGCGTTCGCGTCAGCCTTGGCCACAGCAATGCAAGTACCGAGGATGCGCAGCGCGGCATTGATGCCGGAGCTGTTTCAGCCACCCATACCTTCAACGCCATGCGCCGCTTCGATCATCGGGAGCCGGGCATTCTCGGCGTCGTGCTCACGCATGACAATCTGTTTGCCGAGATCATCTGCGACGGCCTGCATGTGAATCCCACAGCGGTGCGCATGTTCTGGAAAGAGAAGGGGAGCGAGCGCTCTATTTTGGTGACAGACGCGATGAGCGCAACCGGAATGCCCGACGGCAATTACAAACTGGGCGAGCTGGATGTACGGGTGAAAGACGGCAAGTGCATCATTGGCGAGGACACGCTGGCAGGCAGCACGCTTACCATGGATCGAGCTGTGCGAAACTTTGCTGCATTCACCGAAGTCGGCATCGACACGGCGGCCACACTCGCCAGCCGCAATCCGGCGCGCATGATCGGACTCGATTCACAGGTTGGTCTATTGGAAGTTGGACGCGCAGCCGACATCACTGTCTTGTCGGCGAAAGGAGACGTGATCGAGACGATTTTGCGTGGACAACGCGCGAACGCCTGACTTGCGCTCAGGATGGCAATTAGAAGGGTGCTCTTAAATCGCGATGTGGTGAAGAGTATCTGTTTCCCCGCAATCCTCTCCAGTTTAGTAATCTAAAGACCTATGCTCGATCTTGCATTTGTCAGGGCCAACTTGCCGTTGGTCGAAGAAAAATTGCGCGCCCGTGGACAGGACCCGGCTGCGCTTCTTGGAGATTTCCGTCAGCTCGACGAGGAACGCCGCGAAAAGATTACTCAGCTGGAAACACTGAAGATGCAGCGCAATCAGAAGTCCGAGCAGATTGCGAAGCTCAAAAAATCGGGGCAGGATGCAGCGCCGATCATGGAAGAGGTCCGATCGCTGAAAGATGCGATTGAGGCTACGCAAGCTGTCGCTGACGAGTTGGATGAGCGGCTGCGCGGCAGCCTTGCGCGCATCCCGAATCTGCCCCACGATTCGGTGCCTGTCGGCAAGTCAGAGCATGACAATGTGGAGATCAAGCGCTGGGGCCATCAGCCGGCATTCAGTTTTCAGCCCAAACCGCATTGGGAGATTGGTGAAGCGCTCGGCATTCTCGACCTGGAGCGTGCGGCAAAGCTTTCCGGAGCGCGATTTGCCGTGTATTGGGCCGAAGGCGCGCGGCTGGAGCGTGCCTTAATCAGCTTTATGCTCGACACCCACACGCGCGAGCATGGCTACACGGAAGTGCTTCCACCTTTCATGGTCAACAGCAAGTCGCTCTTTGGAACGGGTCAGTTGCCCAAGTTTGCCGAAGACCTTTTTCGCTGTGTCGATGAACAAGGTTACCAGGAAGGGCAGTATCGTGAGAATGATCACTGGCTCATTCCCACGGCCGAAGTCCCGGTGACAAACCTCTACCGCGACGAGACGCTCGATGAGGCAAAGCTGCCCATCTCGCTGACTGCTTATACACCATGTTTTCGCTCCGAGGCTGGCTCCTACGGCAAAGATGTGCGCGGCATCATCCGTCAGCATCAATTCCAGAAGGTTGAGCTGGTGAAATTTACCAAGCCGGAAGATAGCTATGACGAGCTGGAAAAGCTGACGGCGAATGCGGAAACTATTCTCGAAAAGCTTGGCCTGCCGTATCGCCGTATGCTGCTTTGCACCGGCGATATGGGCTTCAGCTCTGCCAAGACCTATGACTTGGAGGTCTGGTTGCCGGGGCAAGGGCTTTACCGCGAGATTTCTTCCTGCTCGAACTTTGAAGCGTTTCAGGCGCGGCGCGCCAATATTCGGTACCGCCCGCAAGGCAAGGGGAAGACCGAATTTCTGCACACGCTGAACGGCAGCGGGCTCGCCACAGGACGCACATGGCTGGCCATTCTGGAAAATTATCAGCAGGAAGACGGCTCAGTACGAGTGCCTGACGTTCTGGTTCCCTATATGGGCGGCCAGACCGTGATTACGCCGCGCGTAAAATAAAACGAGAGAGTCCCCCGATGGGTCGCATTTTAAAGAGCTATCTTTTCTGGACGTATGAGCGCGGCAGCTTCCATTACGACGTGATGGTCACGCTGATTCTTGCGTTTATCTTCATCACGCCGCATCTGTGGAACTACGGCGATCATCCGGTCGCCGGCAACTTTGCGCCGACGGAAGTCGTGGTGCGTGCCGACGGCAACAACGGCTTTACATACCAGATTCCTGCCGAGCAGGTGCGCGGCAGTTCCTCATTTTCATTCGAGAGCAGGCTGGGGCAGAGTATTGAGCGCATTTCCGGGCCTATGGTGATTGACCATTACGATACATTGCGCGATGCCAGCGGCAAGGTGACCGCATACAAGGTATGGGCACACCGTTGAGCATCCATCTGCATCTAAATCATCGACATATGAAACGGATCACAAAACGATTTCCTGTCATTCTGGCTGCACTGCTGACATGCAGCACCCTGGCATTTGCACAAAACGGCGACTTGCAGAAAGTTCTCAGCCAGATAGACTCCGCCTCTCAGAAATTTCAAAGCGCGCAGGCTGACTTTACCTGGGACCAGTTCACGGTTGTCGTGCAGAGCCATGAGATTACCGCCGGCACTATCGCCTTCCGTCGTTCCGGCGGGAATACAGAGATGATCGCGCATGTAAAAACGGATAACGGCCAGCCCGCTCCCAAGGACATTCTGTACAAGGGCGGCGAGCTAACCTACTACCAGCCAACTGTTAAGCAGCAGACGATTTTTTCCGCAGGCGCGAATCGCCAGCAATACGAAGGCTTTTTGACTTTGGGCTTTGGCGGAAGCGGCAGGGACCTCGCTGCCAACTGGAACATCAAGTTCGAAGGCATGGAAGCGATCGACGGTATACAGACAGCCAAGCTCGATCTCACTCCGAAAAATACGGGCGGGAACCAGATGTTCTCACATATCACCATCTGGATCGATCCCGCGCGAGCCGTATCTCTGAAGCAGCAGTTTTTCCAGGAAAGCGGCGATACGCGCACTGCTGTGTATTCCAATATCCAAATGAACAGTGTTCCTGCGAGTGCCTTCACTCTGAAGGTTCCCAAAGACGTGCAGACCACCCGCAAGTAATGACTTCCTTACCGCAGCGATTCGCAGTGGTTGCCGATATTCATGGCAACCGCTGGGCGCTGGAAGCAGTCCTTGCGGACATGCGCAAGCGCAGTATCGAAACTATCGTTGATCTGGGCGATGACCTATATGGCCCGCTTAATCTGCACGAAACTGCTAACCTTCTTGCCGATGTTCCGGCAATACGCATTCAGGGAAATTGTGACCGAATCCTGCTCGAAGCGAACGCAGTAGATTCCGGCAGCACCATTGCGAGGAATCGCGCATCGCTCACATCCGACATGCGTCAGTGGCTCGCCTCCGGTCAAAAGACTGTCATCTGCGAAGATATTCTGTTTTGTCATGGCACTCCATGGAAAGACGACGAATATCTTCTTTGGAAACTAACAGCTCAGGGGGCTGTTATGCGCACTCAGGATGAATTAGAGAATCTACTAAATCCGGTAAATCAATCGACAATTGTGTGCGCCCATTCGCACACTCCCATCACATTCCATCTCGTCGGAGGGCGAAACGTCGTGAATGTCGGCAGTGTCGGCTTACCTGCCTATACCGATGAATTGCCTTATCCTCACGCCATGCAGGCCGGATCGCCTCATGCTCGCTATGCCATCTTTGCCCGGCATAAAGATGCGTGGGAAGCAGAGCATATAGCTGTTTCCTATGATTGGGAGTCGGCTGCATGCTGCGCGGAAAAGAATGGCCGACAGGATTGGGCCAGGTGGCTGCGCCGCGGCATCGCTTCGTGGAGCTAGCCGCCAGCAGCAATTTTCTCCGTCTGCTGTGACATCTTCGCCGTGCGTTCCAGCTTGTCCCAATTAAACGGACGGCCATCGATGGCACGTTTCAATGTCTTGAAGAGCACCAGCGAAAACACCTGCCGATATGAGAAGCGCTGCAGCCAGATATGGAAGAGCAGCCAGCCGTCGCCTTTATTTGCGGGATGGCGGCGTTCCAGTGCGAACGCAAGCACTGACGTAACGAAATCAATCAACAGGAAGGCGAGGAAGTAAACCAGCAGCTTTTCAAAGCTAGCCGCGCTGGCCGCTTCCGGATGATAGTGCTTATTCCACCAGTACTGCAGAATGCCCGCAGCGAACATGATGTCGATAAAGGGCGATACCAGAGGCAGAAGTATCTGGAAGATGACGATGTTGGGCAGAGCAAACAATCCCATCGCGCGGTTCGTGCGGAAAGCGTGCTTGTGTTTGAAGACCGCCTGCAGAATACCGAATGACCAGCGGAAGCGCTGCCGCATCAATCCGTTCATGGTTGTAGGAGCTTCGGTGAAGGCCAGCGCGCGATCCTCGTAGATAACCTTGTAGTTATGCTCCAGCAGGTTCATCGTGAGGTCGGCATCTTCGGCAACAGTATTGATCGGATAACCCTCCGCCTTCTGAACTGCGCTCGCGCGCCACGCACCAATTGCGCCCGGAACGACCGTGACCACATTGAACAGATCGAGAGCGCGACGCTCGAAATTCTGGCTGGTGATGTATTCGAGAGCCTGCCAGCGCGTCCATAGATTTACCTTGTTGCCGACCTTTGCGTTGCCGGCAACCGCCCCGATGCGTTCATCGGCAAAATGGCACACGAGTTTGGCTACCGCATCAGGGGCAATCACTGTATCAGCATCGATGCCTACGTAAAACTCTTCATCCAGATGCTTCAAGCCAAAGTTAAGAGCCTCCGCTTTCCCGGCATTCGGCTTGGTCAGAACTGTGAGTTGTCCGGAGGCAATTTCTTCCGGATAGGCTTCGCGTACAACATCGAATGTGCGATCTTTTGAGCCGTCATCGATGACGACAATGCGCATGTTTTTATAGGTCGAGTTCATGACCGAGCGCACCGTGCGCACGATTACTTTTTCTTCGTTATAAGCCGGAATCAGCACTGCCACTTTCGGCTCAAATGTGCCTTCAGCGGGAACTTTGCGGCGGCGGAAACGATCGATCAGCGCGAACAGGCCAATAATGATCAGGCGCGCGCTCATCAGCACGTCGCCTACGAAAAAGACAGTAACGACGAAATGGCTGAAGAATCCAAAGATGAAGAAGGCAACTGAATCCACCCGCGCCTGCCAACGCAGCTTCGGAGAGATGGGCGGCATCACCTCAGCGGTTGTTTTACCCATCAACTCGGATACCGGCACAAACTCATAGCCCTTGGCGCGCAAAGTTGTAATCAGCAGCGGCAGTGCGGCTACTGTCACTGAGCGGTCGCCGCCGCCATCGTGCATCAGGATGATGCTGCCGCGAAAATCGGGCCTGTCCTTCATGGCTGCCAGCGCAGCCAGCACGTTATCTACGATCTCCTGCGGTGTTTTGCGCGGATGCTCGTTCCAGTCTTCGGTATCGATCTTGTTGCCGACGATGATATATCCCATCTGCTCGATGCGGTCGGCAGGCGCGGCCTGTTCGTTGGTGTCCGGCTCCTGATCGATTGAATACGGCGGACGGAAATAAAGCGGTTGCCGGCCTAGCTCCGCCGCGAAAAGGCGCTCGGTGAGATTCAGCTCAAGATCCACCTGGCGCGGAGAAATTTCGCTGATGTCAGGATGCGTAAACGTGTGGTTCCCGACCTCATGGCCTTCGCGCACGTAGCGCTTCAGCAAGCCGGTGTTTTCCTGCGCCGCCTCACCAATCACCATGAAGGCCGCTTTCACGTTGTATCGCTTCAGGATGTCGAGGATCCTCGGCGTCCAGGTGGCATCCGGCCCGTCATCAAAAGAAAGAGCAAGCTTCTTCGGCTGATATCCATACTGCCCCAGCGTGTAGGAGTGCGGCAGCGTCACCATATGCTCATCGGTAATGGTGAAATTGTCGGAATCCATGCTGATCGTGCGGTTGCCGCGTTCCGGACGCGCCACGATGCGCAGAATATCGCCCTCGCCCTCCGTGTTCACATCGTGGCCGGGAGGCACATCTTTCAACAGCTGCGGAGCATCCGTCGCTCCCGGATGATCCCAGATGGCCCATAAAGAGCCGTCTTCTTCTCCGAGCCGCCACAGCGCGAAGGTGCGTAGTCCCATCTGCCTGGCTGCGCGCAGCTCATTCAGAGTCGTTACCGCATCCAGGAACCATACCTGGTGACGCACATGCGCGTCCTCGTCGTCATAAGCAAAGTGCGGGTTCAGCTCATCGCCTTCCAGATGAACATCCGCATCGGCATCAAAGGCGCGCTGCCATGCCTCCTGCACTGTCAGATCGTCGGTATCCAGAACCTTGTTGCTGGGCTTCTTGCCTTTTTCCGGAAGAGGCGTAGACCAGTCATACCCGTAATTGCCCAGAGCGCAGATGATTTTCTGCTTGGGAACCAGCTTAAGCACATGGGTCAGGTTGCCCTCAAACCAATCCTGTGCGGCAATCGGTCCCGGCTCACTCGACTCTTCATGCTGGTCGTAGTTCATCAGGATGATGCCGTCGCTGTTCTTCGCCAGCGCTTTCAGCGTTACATCCGGCGTGCTTACCTGCACATTCACATAAAGGCGCAGATTCTTCGCATGCAGATCGGTATAGATTTCCTCCAGCCATGAGGCATACAGCTTCTCATCCTTCTCCGGAACCCCTTCAAAGTCCAGGCAAAGCCCGCGATACGTCGGATTTGCAGAAAAAAACTTGTCGATCTGTATGTGCAGGCTTTCGCGCGCGACCGGATCTTCCAGCATCTGCCCGATAACATCGCCGTTCCAACTCCCGGCTTTCACGTCATAGTTATTGAGCATGGGGAAAATTTCCGTGCCTTCCTTATTGTCCGCAATCGTGCGGGCAACGCGATTCTCCGGATCGACGCCATGCACTCCCGCAGCATCGACCACGTCGTATATCTTTACCGGGAAAAGCGAAGTGGCGGCGGTTAGCTTTCCGTCCGCAGTGCTGACGTGCAGCCAGTCAGGAAAAAGCAGGTCGATCTGGTGGATGTGCGCCTTCAGCGACGAATAGCTGGGCTCGTCATTGACATAAAAAGCTGCGCGCAGTCCTTCATCGGAATTCAGAGGAATCTCCGACGGTTTGCGGTGCGTGCGCCGTCTGGTCGGCCGCGCCGCGGCCTTTTTTAGCTCGAGAGGCGGCTTCAGCGCCTTATAGTTGCGCTTCTGCGACGGCAGCAGCAGCTCCGGCAGCGACTGCTGTTTGATGACACTGAAGGCGAAGACGGCGAGGACCACGGTAAGAATAACTGCAGTAGCGTCAAGCACACGTCTCAGCCGCTTCCAGCGCTTTCGCTGCGGATCGTAAAAAACCTGTTTCATGCTCTCCCGGTCTTCTTCAGGTATCTATTGTATTCGTGCATCGCCGTATAGCCTGTATGATTCATTTGCATGCTCGCTGCGCTTCATCGCAAATGGTGGATAGTTATTTTTGCGCTCGCTGCCGGAGCTGCCCTGCGGCTCTGGTTCATCCACGCTTATCCTGAAGTACAAGGCGATCCGCTGATTTACGGCGACATTGCCAAGAATTGGATGCTGCACGGCGTTTACGGCCTTTCCACAGCGGATGGCCTCCGTCCCACGTTGATCCGCCTACCCGGCTACCCGCTTTTTCTCATACTGTGCTTCCGGCTCTTTGGGCTGGAGCATTATCACGCCGTCATGTATGCGCAAACGGTGATCGATCTGGCATCCTGCCTGCTCATTTTCGGCTTCACAGAAAAAATCGCGTCGACGCGCGCGGCCTGGGCGGCTCTCTGGCTTGCGGCGCTCTGTCCCTTTACTGCAAACTATGCAGCCACGCCTTTGACGGAAACGCTGGAGATTTTCTCGATCGCATTAGCTCTCTACGCATTTGCCTGCCTTCTTGAAAACCCGCAATGGCGCTGGGTGTTGCTGCTGGCCTTTGCGTTTAGCTATGCCGCTATCTTGCGGCCTGACGGCGCTCTTCTGGCCGTAGCCTTCTGTCCAGCCCTTCTGTATTACGGAGCCACGCTATGGGGAACACGTCTCATGCTGCGCATGACTGTGGTCTGCGGCGTGCTGTCCGTTCTGCCATTTATTCCCTGGACCATCCGCAACTGGAAGACCTTCCACGTCATCCAGCCATTGGCTCCTCGCTATGCCATGGATCCCGGCGAATATACGCAGCCCGGCTTCAATCGCTGGACCAAAACCGTTTGCGCCGATCTTACCTGCACCTGGGAAATCTATTGGAACGCAAACAGCGACGTCATGCCGTTTGATAGCCTGCCTTCGCGAGCCTTCGACTCGCAGGTGCAATACGAAAAGACAAAGCAGCTTTTTGCCGATTACAACAAGACCACCACCCTCACGCCGGAAATTGACAATCGCTTCGCAGACCTTGCACATGAGAGGATCACCTCCAGGCCTGTACGCTTTTACGTCGCCATGCCGCTGTTGCGCCTTGCCGATATGTGGCTTCGTCCGCGCACTGAGCTGCTGTGGATCGAGCTCCGCTGGTGGCAATACTCAAAGCATCATGCAGAAACCGAGTTTGCCTTCGCCTATGCCGCGCTCAATCTCGCTTATCTCATACTTGCTTCGCTTGGCCTGTATCGCTGGCCTCGTTTCACGGGAACCATGCTGCTCTTCATCATTCTGCGCTCTGCGTTATTAGCGACCATTGAGGCTCCCGAGCCCCGCTATACGCTGGAATGCTTCCCAATGATCATTGCGCTGGCAGGCGTAACGCTGGACCGCAAACGCGCTTACCTGCGCCTGCCGATTTAAATATGGAGACATATGACTCAGGAAATCTGGACCGCAGTTGATTCCTATATCGATCGCCGGCTCGCGCCTTCAGACGAGGCACTCGACGCAGCCCTCGCGGCCTGCAAAGCTGAAGGGTTGCCCGCCATCAGCGTCACGCCCAGCCAGGGCAAGCTGCTGCATCTCCTCGCCCGCCTGCAGGGAGCGAAAAATATTCTCGAGATCGGGACGCTGGGCGGCTACAGCACCATCTGGCTGGCGCGTGCTCTGCCTGCCGAGGGCCGCCTGGTAACGCTGGAAGCTGATCCAAAGCATGCTCGTGTTGCCACGCAGAATATATCTCGCGCCGGGCTCTCAAACATTGTGGAGTTGAGGGAAGGCAAAGCTCTCGATACGTTGCCGGAACTGGCTGCCGAAGGGCTCGAAGCCTTCGACCTCATCTTTATCGATGCCGACAAGAGCAACAATGCGAATTATTTTGACTGGGCATTGCGTCTTGCGCGCACAGGTACTTTGATCATCGTAGATAACGTAGTGCGGGAAGGCGCTATCGTCGATTCCGAAAGCAACGATGCCAATGTAGAAGGCGTTCGGCGGCTTTTTGAACGTATGGCGGCAGAGCCGCGCATTCTCGCCAGCGCCGTCCAGACTGTGGGCGCCAAAGGCTACGATGGCTTTGCCATTGCCCTGGTGACCGGCGCTTAGACCCACCCGCCATCTACGATATAGCTCTGATTTGTAATCGCCGAGGAGTCATCTGCCGCCAGAAAAAGAACCAGCCGGGCCACCTCATCGGCCATCAAAGGTCGCTTCAGCGCCTGGCTTGCCAGAATTTCGCGCTCGTACTCCGGCGTCCACCATAGGCGCTGCTGTTTTTCGGTCAGAATCGCGCCCGGAAGCACGCTGTTGACGCGAATGCCTGACGGTCCAAGCTCATGCGCCATCGTGCGCGTCAGGCCTACAATGCCGGCCTTTGCCGTGATGTAGGCAGGAAGTCCCGTGCTCGGAATCATCCACGAAATAGAGCTGAGATTGATGATCGAGCCTTGCCCGAGCGCTTTCATGCCCGAGGCCACTGCCTGAATGGCAAAAAAATGGTGGTGCAGATTCACTTCCATCAATTGTTTCCAGTATTCCGGCGTCACGTCCTGCCATGCATAGCGCTCGTCGCTGGCGGCATTGTTCACCAATACTCCTATCGGTCCCAGCTGATCCTCAGCCTGCCGTATGGATCTGCGCAGCGCATGAATATCTCTCAAATCGCAAAGCAGGAACAGGGGAGAATGCCTTACCGAACCGGAGAGGCCGGTAACAAGGTTTTTCGAAGCCTCTTCCCAAACATCCAGAAATGCAACCTTCGCTCCCTGTCGCGCAAAGTGTTCCACCATGGACGCGCCGATGCCGGATCCGCCTCCGGTAATAAGTACAACTTTGTCTTGAAGGCTGGGATAGCTGGCAAAGCGGTTGGCTGTCGTCATCACGTCCTCTCGCAGCATCCTACCTTATTCGGCCATCCTGGAGACCGGCTTCAGTCGGCAGCCGGGAACTGCGTTAAACTGGGGAGTTATGGCTATCGCCGCAAATGCTACAGTTATCCTGCCCCGCACACCTGAGGGCGAGTTTCACAACGAACCTTTTGTCGATTTTTCCAGACATGAAAACGAGCACCAGATGAAAGAAGCGCTGGTGCGAGTTGGTGACATGCTTGGGCATGAATACGAGTTGATCATCGGCGGAGAACGTCTCCATGCCCGTGAAAAGATCGAATCCCATAACCCGGCGCGTCCCACCCAGGTGATTGGTATTCATCCAAAAGCCGGTCTTGAACATGCGGAACAGGCAATACAAGCTGCTCTCAAGGCGTTTCAGACATGGCAATATGCCCCTGTCGAAGAGCGGGTTTCGCTGCTGTTGAATGCGGCGCACATCATCCGCGAGCGCAAGTTCGAATTCTGCGCGTGGCTTACGTACGAAGTCGGCAAGAATTGGGCGGAAGCCGATGCCGATGTCGCCGAAACCATCGATTTCCTCGAGTTCTATGCACGGGAAGCGCTGCGGCTCTCGAAGGCTGCGACACCTATCCAGTATCCTGGCGAGCAAAATCAGTTGCTTTACATTCCACTCGGCGTGGGCGCGGTCATTCCGCCCTGGAATTTTCCCTTCGCCATCATGGCCGGTATGACTGCCGCGGCCATCGTCACAGGGAATACGGTGGTTCTCAAGCCTTCCACAGATGCTCCGACCATTGCGGCACGGTTTCTCGATGTGCTGGAAGAAGCCGGGATGCCACCCGGAGTGGTCAATCTTTGCCAGGGCGGTCCCGAATTCGGCCAGGCACTCGTGGAACATCCAAAAACACGCTTTGTTTCCTTCACCGGCTCGAAGAAAGTGGGGTTGGAAATCAATGAGCGTGCCGCAAAAGCGCAGCCCGGCCAGATATGGATTAAGCGCACTGTCCTCGAGATGGGCGGCAAGGATTCGATCATCGTCTGTGCCGATGCCGAAATGGATGACGCGGTAAACGGAGTGATTGCTTCAGCCTTCGGCTTCAGCGGCCAGAAGTGTTCTGCCTGCTCCCGCGCCATTATCGAAGAGTCGGTCTACGATGTCTTCGTGGATCGCGTTCGTGAACGGGTGGCGCATCTGGTGGTGGGCGATCCGATCAAAAATCCCAATCTGGGCCCGGTCATCAACGCCGCGGCGCTCAAAAAAATTCAGGGCTACATCGAAATCGGCAAGAAGGAAGGCCGTCTGATCGCCGGAGGCAATCCGGTTGAAACTCCTGAAGGCGGCTATTTCCTGGAACCTACGGTTTTCGCAGATGTGGCTCCAAATGCCCGGATCGCGCAGGAAGAGATTTTTGGACCGGTGTTGGCCATTATCAAAGCCAGGGATTATGAAGATGCCCTCCATATTGCCAATGGCACGGAGTATGGCTTGACAGGCTCGGTTTATAGCAATGATCGCCAAAAACTCGATCACGCTCGCCGCACCTTTCATGTCGGCAATCTCTATTTCAACAGGAAATGCACGGGAGCCATGGTGGGAGCGCATCCGTTCGGAGGGTTCAATATGTCGGGAACCGATTCGAAGGCGGGCGGTCCTGATTATCTGCTTCTCTTTACGCAGGCGAAATCTGTCGCTGAAAAACTGCGCTAAGTACCGCGGGGCTGATCGAAATCAGCCCCAAAACGTCTAAAAACTGCTCATTTTTGCAGCAAATCAGGCCAGAACTCCCATCATTTCATTCCCAATGGCCGCTGCCGCATCTGCCAACATTTTGTGGTGCATGGTGAACAACGCCAACTCTAATCGGTCGGAAACCCCTGTCTTATCATAGACATTGCGCAAATAGTTTTTGACTACCTGTTCCGTCGTTCCCAGCCGGATGGCGATTTCCTTGTTCTTGCAGCCCTGTACAATCAGCGCCACAATTTTCATCTCTTTCGACGTCAACCGGTCCCTAACCCTAGCGCCTACAACATCTTCATTCGTCTGCGACGGTTTTGCCGAAGGCTGGTAGAACCTGCCTCCCGCAGCGACCTGCCGTACACATTCGATCAGCGCAGAACTATTCGCTCCACGATAAATGAGCCCTTGCACTCCTCCATCGAGGAAAGTCTCTGGTGTCTCATTGTTTTCAAGAATTGCAATGGATCGACTGCCGCTTCGCGCAACGCGCTGCAAGAGAAAGGAAATGTCTCTTGTCAGAGTCGATGCAAATAGCAATACCGCACCGTGAAACGTATCCAGCGCGTTGTAAAGGCGCTCCGAGTCCTGGCACTGGGCGATGATGCGAAAATCGTCTTCCATGGCCAGAATTTTCGCCGTACCAGCGCGAAAAATCGCCTGATTATCCGCAAGAATTATTTTATTCATGGGTATTGCGTTCGTTCCCCCGTACGAATGCGTGAGTGTGCCGATGAGCAGGCACAGAGCTGTTGATTCCGATATTGCAGGCGGCCCGGAATATTTTTCCAGTCACATGCTGTATCGACTAAGGCAGAAAACTTCGGTCTTAAATGTCTTTAAATGAAACATTTAAACCTTTAAAAGCTTCATTTCTTCACAACAAAAACGACAGTGCAACAACTTTTTGATTTATTTGGATGTAGCGTACATGATGTGTGCCTGATTTGGAACAAAAAATTCTTTGGTAATTTGTTTCCTGGAGGTTTTTGTTGGCGAGCAGGGTCGGTTTGAGGTAAAAGGCGAAACCGCCGGAAGCGCATTTTGCTCCGTTGCGCCCCGGTTAGGCGCTGCTCATTCAAGAGAATTTATCATTTCACCCTCCTGCGCCTTACACTGGAAACGCATGCCAAAGCCGGTCATTCTTGCTGTAGACGACGACATCAGCGTCCTTGAGGCTGTTGTGCAGGACTTGCGCCGCCAGTATGGGGCCAATTACCGCATTTTGCGCGCCGGCTCGGGACAGGCTGCGCTTGACACGTGTACGCAGCTCCAGCAGCGAGGCGATACCGTAGCGCTTTTTTTGTCGGACCAGCGTATGCCGGGAATGTCGGGCGTCGATTTTCTGGAAAAGGCGCAGGACATCTACCCGGATGCGAAGCGCGCCCTGCTGACGGCCTACGCCGATACGGAAGCGGCGATTCGCGCCATCAACACTGCCAAGATCAATTACTACCTGACCAAGCCCTGGGACCCGCCGGAGGAAAAGCTTTACCCGGTTCTGGACGATCTGCTGGAAAATTGGAAAGAGGGCTATAAGCCGCCATTTGAAGGTTTGAGGGTCATTGGGCCGCGCTGGTCTCTCAATGATTACCAGGTGCGCGATTTTCTCTCTCGCAACCAGATTCCCTATGTCTGGCTCGATCCTGAAAACAATGACGAAGCGGTCCAGTTGCTGGAGCGTTATAAGCTCAGTGACCGCAAGCTGCCGGCTGTGCTCTTTCCGGATGGAGGGTCGCTGGTACAGCCCAGCCAGACAGAACTGGCCGCCCGCATCGGGTTGCGCACGCAGGCCGAAAAAGACTTCTATGACGTGGTAATCATTGGCGCCGGCCCGGCTGGGCTGGCTGCAGCCGTCTATGCGGCTTCCGAGGGCCTGAAAGCACTCGTGATTGAGCCGGAAGCTCCCGGGGGACAGGCGGGAAGCAGTTCACGGATCGAAAATTATCTGGGTTTCCCTTCCGGATTGAGCGGCGCCGATCTGGCCCGGCGAGCCTATGCCCAGGCGTCTCGATTTGGCGCAGAATTCCTGACGCAGCGGGCAACCGGCATCCGTACAGAAAGCCCGTATCACTTTATTCAGCTGGCAGATGGGCGCGAGGTTTCCTGCCATGTGGTTCTAGTAGCGGTAGGCGTGGACTACCGGAAGCTGGATGTGCCTGGAATCGGCCAGTTTACCGGAGCCGGGGTCTATTACGGGGCCTCGATGGCGGAGGCAATTTCCTGTCGTAACGAAGATATATATATCGTCGGTGGTGCCAATTCCGCCGGACAGGCAGCAATGCACTTTGCCAAGTACGCTCATAAGGTTACGATGCTGGTGCGCGGAGATTCGCTCGAAAAGAGCATGTCGAAATATTTGATCGATCAGATTGCTGGCACATCCAATATTGAGGTCCAGACGCGGACGGAGATCCAGCAGGCCCAGGGAAATGGACGGCTGGAGTGCCTGAAGGTGCGGAATCCGCAAGGGGAGATAGTTTGTGCCGCCTCTTCGGTCTTTATTTTTATCGGCGCCGCACCGCAGACAGACTGGCTGCCGGATACGGTGATGCGTGATCCGAATGGATTTCTGCTCTCCGGGCAGGATTTAAGGATGGAAGGCAAATTGCCAAAGATATGGAAAGAAGACCGTCAGCCGTATCTGCTGGAAACCAGCACACCCGGTATCTTTGTTGCCGGTGATGCTCGCCATGGCTCAGTGAAGCGCGTTGCTTCCGCAGTGGGCGAAGGCTCCATTTCGGTCCAGTTTATGCACCAATATCTTGCTCGTTTTTAGGGAATTCGACAACATTCAGATGGCCCAATTACTCGATACCGCCAATGTAAAGAAAGTAAGTGCACGAAGTCTTTTTTCCGAACTGCACAAAATTCCAACCTTTGCTCAAACCTCCGAGCAGGACCTGGAGTGTCTTGGCGAAATCGAAGTGCTGGAGATTCCGGCGGATACGGTTTTGTACAACTCCGGCGACGGGCCGATTTATTTCTGGATTGTTCTCCATGGGAAACTCCGCGCCTACAAAAACGATAGTGACGGCTCAGAGATTTTCATTAACTCTGTCAAAGAGGGAGATACGTTCGGCGAAGTAGCTTTACTGACCGGGCACAATGTGCCGGGCGCCACTTGTGAAACGACAGCCAATTGCACGCTGGTGCGCGTGCCGCCGGAAGGCTTCTGGCAGTTGATGTCTACCTGCCCCATTGTGCGCCGGACAGTTCTGGATAATATGGCGCGCCGGCTGGAATCCTATACGGCCCTTACGCTTCATCGGGAAAAGCTTATCTCGCTCGGCACACTGGCTGCCGGGCTGATGCATGAATTGAATAATCCCGGGGCGGCGGCCAAACGCGCGGCATCGCAGCTGCGGGATAACATGACCCGCCAGCAAAAATTAAGCCTGCGCATGAGCCGTGCCCAACTGTCTCCGCAGCAGCTGGAATGCCTGGCGCAGCTGCAAGAGGAAGTATTCGGCCCGGCTCGCTGCCAGACCATGAGCAGCCTGGAACAAAGCGATGCGGAAGAAGCATTGACAGAGTGGCTTGAGAGTATCGGCGTAGAAAACGCCTGGAAGATGGCTCCGACGCTGGTTGCAGCTGGTTGGTCACGCGCCGATGTAGAGTGCACGCAGGCCGCGTTCCCTCCTGATGTTCTTTCCGATGCGATGAACTGGCTCGAGGCGCTTATTTCCAATGTTCAGCTGGTCGGCACAATCGAAGAGAGCATAGCGCGAGTTTCAGAACTGGTGATGGCGGTAAAAAAATACGCCTACGAAGACAAGAATAAACAACATAAACTCGACATTCACGACACGATCAAGAGCACTCTCACCATCCTCGGTCACAAATTCCGCCAAAAACAGATCATTATTGAAAAGCAGTTTGCAGCGGGTGTGCCGGTGCTGACGACCTGCGGCACAGGAATCAGTCAGGTATGGACGAACCTGCTGGATAACGCCATTGATGCCTCGCCTGAGCCCGGTAAAATCACCGTCCGCACGTGGCTTGAGGACGACTGGGTGTATGTAGGCATCAGCGATCAGGGATCGGGCATTCCGCCGGAAAATCAGGACAGGGTTTTTGAGCCCTTTTTTACGACGAAGCCTTTAGGCATCGGCACCGGCCTGGGCCTTGATATTGCGAAGCGCATCGTCACCGGACATTACGGCGGCGAGATCAGCTTTACCAGCGAGCCCGGCCATACCGAGTTTGTAGTAAAGCTGCCGGTTGGAGAAGCAAAGCCGGCCAACCCGTAAGCCCCTCAACCCATATTTCTGCAAAAAGACTTCGACAACCTCCTGCGCTTTATTGCGTTTATGCGGACGTAACATCAGGAGTCAATTGTCATGAAGTTTATCGCCGCAGGTGTCCTCTTACTTGCATCGGCAGCTTTCGTTGCCGGATGTTCTTCGCGTCCCGCCTATTATGCGCCTCCGCCGGCTGTGGCCTATGCAGAACCGCCTCTCATCCAGGTTGCGCATCAAAACGGCTTCAATGACGGCCTACATTTCGGGGAGAGAGATCGCATGGACGGCCACAGCTATCGCCCAACGTACAGCAGTCACTATGCAGATACTCCCGGCTACTCGCCGCATCTCGGAGGGCCATTTTGGCAATACCAGTCTGCTTATCGTGACGCATATATGCGCGGCTACCGCAAAGGTTATCAGCGCGGATAAGCACCGGCATCGTGTACCATGCAGATGCGGCGCGCCGTTCCGCCGCATCTGTTGCTGAATAGGAGTTCACACGATGCAAAGCCGTATTACCGGAACCACGATGCCCGTTCTCGAATTGCTGCTTGAGCCGAACGATGCGGTTATCTCGGAGGCAGGAGAGCTTTCCTGGATGAGCAGCTCTATCCAGATGACCACACATACGCAAATGGCGGGAGGTGGTGGACTTTTTGGCGCGCTGCGGCGCGTTGCCGGCGGGGGCAGCCTCTTTATGACGGAATATCGCGCTGTGGGCGCGACGGGAGAAGTAGCTTTTGCCACGAGAGTGCCTGGGCACATTGTGCCGGTGGAGGTAAGCGGAGGGCATGAATATCTGATCCATCGTCATGGATTTCTCTGCGCGACCTCGCAAATTCAGCTGGGTGTTGCCTTTCAGCAGTCGCTGGGGGCAGGCATTTTTGGCGGCGATGGCTTTCTGCTGCAGAAGGTGAGTGGGCAGGGCGTTGCGTGGCTGGAGCTTTCCGGAGAACTTATTGTGAAGGATCTGGCTCCCGGTGAGCTGCTGCGCGTGCATCCCGGGCATGTGGGCGCATTTCAGGGCACTGTGTCATTTCAGATCACGCGCATTCCCGGCATCCGCAATATGATTTTTGGCGGCGACGGCATCTTTCTCGCAGCGCTGACCGGGCCGGGACGCGTTTGGCTGCAGACGCTGCCGATCTCGAAACTGGCACATCAGCTAATGCAGTACATGCCGTCGGAGGGGCGCCGCGAAACGCAGGCCGGAGTCGTGGGCGGAATTGTCGGGTCCATCCTGGAAGGAATGAAATAATTCTCTGCGATATAAAAAAGCCCGGACATATCCGGGCTTTTTTCTGCGTGCAATGCAGCAATTAAGGAACAACCGGCAGGCTGATGAAGCTGGCTGTGCCGGGAGTGTGCCAAATGCGCTGCGTGGCTTTTTGATAATCAGAAGGCTTTGCGTCGAAGATATTCGGCACAAAAGTCTGCGGGTTGCGATCGTATAGAGGGAAGAGACTGGACTGTACCTGCACCATGATGCGGTGTCCCGGCTGGAAGACGTGGTTCACGGTTGGGATGCCGAATTGATAGAGCAGCGGCTTATTGGGCGTGATCGCTTCCGGATGCTCGAAGCTGGTGCGATACCGGCCGCGGAAGATATCGAGCGAGATCGGCAGCTCATATCCGCCCATTTCCGGCTGCGAAGGCACCGTGCCGGGATAGACGTCGATTAGCTTGACGACCCAATCGCTATCGGTGCCGCTGGTTGAGGCGTATAGATTCACCTGCGGCGCCCCGCTTAGCCGGAGCGGCTTTGTGAGAGGCTCGCTGACATATGTGAGCACATCGGGGCGTCCATCGACAAAGCGCTGATCTTTTACCAGCCATGTCTTCCAGGCATCGCCATCGCCGGCAAACACAGGGCGCGGGCGATAGGGAACCGGCTTCGATGGATCGGAGACGTATTCGTCGTATTTGGCTGTGGCATCGGCTGGTTTCTGGAAAGAGAGCCCGCCGTTGGCTGTGAGATAGAGCGGCTGCGATTTGTCGGGGCAATTTGCATCGCAGCTCAGCGGCCACGACTTGAAGCGATCCCAGTGGTTCTCGCCGGTGTTGTAGATGAAGACAGGAGGCGTATCCGCCTTCGGCGCGCCGTCAAGCAGATATTGATTGAAAAAGGGAAGCAGCACATCGCGGCGGAACTGCAGCGTCGTGTCGCCGTCCCAGAGCAGCGGACCCAGTGAAAAGCCGTCATAGTTGACCTGGCTGTGCCGCCAGGGACCCATGACGAGATAGTTCATATTGTTGTTCTTATCTTTTGGCTCGACCGCTTCATAGCTGTGGATCGCGCCCCACATGTCTTCCTGGTCCCATAAGCCCTGCAGCCACATGGTGGGAACCTTCAAGGGAACAGCGGCGACAGCTTTATCCAGTGCTTGCCCCTGCCAGAAGGCGTCGTAAGCTGGATGCTCTTCGACTTTCTTCCAGAAGGGCAACTGGTCGAGGCCGCCGTAGCGGGCGAAGTCGCCTGCCGAGCCTTTCTCCAGGAAGTTGGTGTAATCATCGCGGCCATCGCGTGGAATGGAAGCGCCATGCCCACGTGCCGTAGTCTGGCCGGAGAAGTAATCGAGATTGGGTTGGCGAAATGCTCCATAATGAAACCAATCGTCGCCCATCCAGCCGTCAACCATCGGGCTTTCCGGAGCAGCTACTTTTAACGCCGGGTGCGGATTCAGAAGCGCCATAACAACGGTGAAGCCTTCATACGAGGAACCGAGCATGCCTACCTTGCCATTCGATTCCGGCACATTTTTCACCAGCCAATCAATCGTGTCATAGGCGTCGGTTGTGTCATTTTGGCCATTGGGATTAAGTGGCCCGGTCGGAGGCGGGGTCATGACGTAATCGCCCTCGGAGCCGTATTTGCCGCGCACATCCTGAAAGACGCGGATATAGCCGGCTTTTACGAAGACATCATCGCCCTGGGGCAGCTCATCGAGCATGTGAGGCGATTCAGAGCGCGCTGCTCTGCCGGCGGCATTGTAGGGTGTGCGCGTAAGCAGAATGGGCGCATGCTTTGCGTTTTTCGGAATCACGATCACGGTGTAAAGTTTCACGCCGTCGCGCATTGGGACCATTTCCACGCGCTTCACGTAGTCGTAATCATTTTTAGGTGGGGTGAATTTTGCCGGGATATCCGGTGTCATGGGATTGATCTGCGCAGGACACAGCATCGGTGAAAGCGCAAGAACAAGAGCTGCAGCAACCGAACGACAGGAGTAATTCATGCAGGCATTCCTTATCTTGACGGCGCAGTAGAAAGGTCTGCGTCGCAGAAATTGCTGAATTGAGGTTCTATTGTGGTGCAGTATATCAATCCCGTGAATTTCGCTTTTCCGGGAGCATTTCTTCTTGACATGGAAATACAACGCGCTTATGGTGCGTGAGGCTGTAGGGCCCGTTTAGCCGGTGCGCTGAATATCCTGTAACGCTCCCATGTACTTCACCACAATTTCACAGGCATTTCCGGCGCTGTTATCAGAGGCAGGCTACGATTTGCAGCTGATGTTTTTGGGGGTGATGAGAATGAAGCGAATTATTTTTTGCGCAGATGGCACATGGGACAACAAGTCGACTAACACGAATGTTTGCAAGTTCTTCAGCGCTTTGCAAACGTCTGCCGATCAGATTCCTTTTTATGACAGCGGCGTCGGCGCAGACGGAAATCCGCTTGAGAAAATCGTAGGCGGCGCTTTCGGCACAGGCCTTTTTCAAAAGATAAAGAACGGCTATACACGAATTGCTCATGTCTACGAAAAAGGCGATGAGATTTATCTTTTTGGCTTCAGCCGGGGCGCGTATACGGCGCGTAGTCTCGGCGGCATGATCGCTATCTGCGGATTGCCGACCGGATCTTTTAGTGACGACCTTGTAGACACTGCTTTTGACGCCTACCGACAGAAGGACAAGCGCGCTGCGTTGCTGCAGAAGCTTTCAGGCAGCGGTATGTTTCAGCCTGATATCAACATGATTGGCGTGTGGGACACGGTTGGCTCCCTGGGAATTCCGGCGGTCTTCGGCGGAGTGAGTCCTTTGCTCTATGGATTTCTCGATACCGCTCTCCATCCCAATGTCAAACATGCGTATCAGGCTCTAGCCATCGACGAGCGGCGTAGCGAATTTCCGCCGACACTTTGGACATCGCAGCCTGTGGAGGGGCAGACGATCGAGCAGGTGTGGTTCTGCGGCGTACATAGTGACGTGGGCGGTGGGGAGCCTGTGAAGGGGAACGGGCCTACTACTGCGCTTTCCGATATCACGTTGAGCTGGATGATGAAAAAGGCACAGTCGCTCGGGGTCGTCTTCGATCCTGAAGCCTTGAAGCTGTATTCTTATCCCCTCGACAGCAAGTATGCGCTCGATCAGCTCCATGATTCGTGGAATCCGCTTTGGGGATTTCCGCGCAGAAGAACCGTGCAGCCGAACTCCGTGTTGTCGAACAGTGTGCTTATTCGCTGCCGTAGCCACGATGGCTATCATCCTGGAAATCTGACACTGGAAAATGGATTGCCATCTTCTGCATATCAAATTATGGAAGTAGTGGCTGCCGCGATAGAAGAAGCATTGCACGTACAGAAAGCAGAAGCACAAGTAACGAGTAGTGGTGCGGGCGGAGGGAATTGAACCCTCACGGCCTTGCGGCCTGCGGATTTTCATACCACTTCGACTTTCGCCGCCCCGCGCAGGGTTCGTGGTCTGGACTATACCTTCACCATTCTCTTGTGGAGGATCAGGTGCTGCCCGTCTAGTCTCTACACCTTCCTGAAGTGATCAGGCTTGGCTCGGGATTGCCATTACAGGGTTCCCCGACTTTGAGCAGTTCTACTCTGCCGGTTTCCCGGCAGGCACTCAAGTTCCTGCTTAAGTCCGCTGCGTCTGCCATTTCGCCACGCCCGCGTGAAACTGGCTGACAGACTTCCATCATAAAACAAGCATGGATGCGCCACAAATAGGCGTGTCCATGCTTGTCTCTACTGAAGATTTGAAATGCGATTATTCGTGCTGGCCGCTGTGTTCGGGGACGCGGCCCGGCTCCGGGAAGTCGGTGTCGTTATCCGCATCCTTGTCTTTGATCAATGAATCAGCACCGCGATGCGGCAGTTGACCGGAGAGGCTGGTGTGCTGATCGGGACGGTGTTGTGTGTCGGCAGGAGACTGGCTTTCTACCGCGCCTTTATGCGAATCGCTGTCGTGATGTGTAGGCATAAGTCCTCTTCGATGGCTGTCGCATGCGATTGCGTTGCCAGCTCTAATGGCTAACGGTTGCTGTATGCGGAAGGCTTGGGAGCTGTAATGCGCACACCCATTCCATTCAGACGACTGCGTGCCTGAGCGGCTTCCGGCGTCTGCGGATAACGCTGGATAAGGCTCCGCAGATCGCGGATTCCCGCGTCACGCTGATTCATCGCCAATTCTGCTTCGCCCTTGTGCAGTTGAGCAGCTGGAGCCTTTGGGTTCCCGGCAAACTGTTCCAGCACGGCGTCGTAATTCTGGATGGCGGTCTTGTAGTCGCCCTGACGGTATGCGATTTCTCCAAGATAGAACTGCGCATTTCCTGCGAGGTTGTCCTGAGGGTAATACTTCAGCACATCCTGAAATTCACCCGATGCCACGTCATATTTGGCACTGTTCAGATCGCGCAAGCCGCTCTGGTACAGCTGATCGACCGGAGGGGCCGGAGGCTGCGCGGGCGCAGCATTCGCATCCGGCTGGCCGCCGCTCATAGGTTGTCCACCGGGCTGAGTCGGAGCACCATTTTGCGGAGCACCACCGGCCGGCTGCGCGTTTACATTTTGCAACTGTGCCTGAATATCCTGCAGCGTTTTATCCAGCCGGGCAATGCGCGACTTCAATTCGTCGATGGAGTCATTCATGCTCTGCATCTGGCCTGAAAGCTGCTCGACCTTATTGCCGCCCTCGCCCTGCGCTTTGACTTGCTGTTGCAGCACATCCATGGACTGCGACATGCGGTTGACGTTGTCCGCGGTCTGCTCGACAAGGTGCTGCAGCACACCCATGCGCTCGTCATTGGACTGTTGCAGATGTTGCAGCATGTCCTGCAGGGTTTGAACCTGGGTTTGAAGCTGAACCATTTCTTTGGAAACGGCATGCGCTTTAGGAGCAGGGCAGAGAAGCGCAAGTGCAGCAACTACGGTAATTGGAACTAAATTCTTTCGCATAGAAAATCCCCGGCTGTTGGCAAGGTCTTCCTTGAGTGTAGATCAAAAGCAAACGGCAGCACTGCCTGATGCAATGCTGCCGTCCATTTTAGAAGGAATTAGCGGTCCACGCCGAACTGAGCGCGGCGGTTCTGCTGCCAGCATTGTTCCGAATGGTCGGTGCAGAACTGCTTTTCTTTGCCATAGCTGACGGTGCGCAGGCGATCGGGGCTGACTCCAGCGTTAACCAGCGCCTGTTTAGCGGCGTTTGCGCGGTTTTCACCCAGGCTCAGGTTGTATTCGGTCGAGCCGCGCTCGTCGCAGTAGCCGCCAATGACAACCTTGATACCGGGATGCTGATTCAGGAAAGCCGCATCCTTCGAGATGATGGGCTGGGCATCGGGACGAATGTCATAGCTGTCATAGTCGTAGAAGACATCCTGGACATTCTGATGGAAGAGCGTGTCGTCCATGTCATTCTCGTTCAGGTTGCTTGCCGGAGCGGCAGCATTCACCGTCAGGCGCGCGGTCGCATCGGTCGAGCCACCGTCACCGCGAGCGATCAGGTGATAGTTGGTCGATTCGGTCGGCTTCACATTCATGGTTCCGGCGCTTGCCACCTGGCCTACACCTTCAATGGAAACATCGGTGGCGTTTGTCGTCTTCCACGTAAGCACAGCACTATCACCCGGATTGATCGCCGTGGGGTTCACGTTGATCTCAGCCGTTGGCGCAGGCGCAGAGACGGTCGGTGGGGGTGGCGGGGGCGGCGCGGGCTTTTTCTTGTGGCATCCGGCGAGTGCAATGAGCGCTGCCAGGCTGATGACAGAAGCGATGTACTTGCGTTGAAGGTGTTGCACGATCTCCTCCTTTGGGAGCTTATGGTAATTGCTCTCTAACGAGCGTTATTGCTGCCAAGACAGGGTAGACAAGAAAAATTCTTCCTGCCTGCCGATAAAAACTGCAATTTACTTCCAGCTCCAGTTCGGCATCGAATTGGAGCCGCCGTGAGTCAATGGGTGTTGCTCTGTACCGTCAGACAACATGGTCCAAATCTGCGGAGAGCCACCGTCTTCGCGTTGGAAGACGATGTGCCGCGAATCCGGGGACCATGAGGGGAAATCGTTATGTCCAGCATCGTGCGTCAACTGTGTCCAACGCTTGCTGGCGATATCCATGATATAGATATCCTGCCCGCCCGGAGCTCCAGGGCCGTATTTCCGATTCCATGCAAAGGCAAGATACTGTCCGTTTGGAGACCAGGAAGGTGAGGTAGCATAGCCGCCGTCGGTCATGCGCTGCACGTTCGCGCCGTCAGAATCCATGATGTAGATCTGGGGCAGGCCGGTTCGACCGCTCACCCATGCGAGCTGCGTATTTGTCTTTGGATTCCAGACCGGAGAAACGTCCGGGCCGCGGAAAGCTGTTACGCGATGCAAGCCGCCGCCATTGGCGTCGGTGGTGTAGATTTCCGAGTCGCCGTCGTGTGCCGAAGAGAAGGCCAGTTTATTCCCATCGCTGGACCATGCCGGCGAGATGGTAGTTCCGCCTGGAGAATTGAAGCCGACCATGCGGTTCAGCAGGAGCGAATACATGTGGATGGACCACCCATTTTTGCCCAGGCTTGAAAATGCAACCCGCGAGTTATCCGGCGAAACGCGAGGCGAGAGCGAGATGGTGCCAAGGTGCGTTATGGCATGCGCATTCTGGCCGTCGTAATCCATCACCCAGATTTCCTTGTTGCCGCCGCGAGCAGAGACGAAATAAATCTTTGTCTCACAGATGCCGGCAATGCCGCCGAGCCGTGTGATGATTTCGTCGGCGAAGCGGTGCGCAATGGCGCGCGCATTGTCTACGCTGGCATTATCGCTGTACTGCTTGCCCAGAATCTGTGGCGACTGCTGATTTTTGGCATCGAAAAGGTATCCATACACGGTGACTTTGCCATCGGCAACACCAATGGCGCCGAAGGCCACCATGTCGGCATTGGATGGAGCCTGCGCCCATTGCGCCAGTTGAATTTCCTGCGGTGAACCAGGCATCAGTGGCGGGGCCATGCTTTTGGAAACCATGTCAAAGATGCCCGCATTCGAGAGATCGTTGAAAAACGTCGTATCGAAGGCTGTCTTCAGCGAGCCGGTCTGTGGATCATTGGATGTGGGTTTGAAATCGGCAGCGGCGAGGCGGATCTTTGCGGCTCCGAGATTGGTGCCGGTGCGCACCCAATCCTGCGCGCCAGCATGCAGGGAACCGCCAAAAAACAGAGTTGCCGCAAACAAAAGGAAATAACGTGATGCCAGAATTGTTTGCTTCTTACTTATATTCATTCTTCCGTCCCGCAGAAAAATTCGCGAAAACTGGATTTTGCCGGTAAGAAAAATTCATCGACCCGGCTCTTCACAATAGTACGACACTGAGAGAGAACTGCCGTTGTATCCCGCAGGCAACGGACCATAGGTGTCAACCCGTTGCACAGCTCTTAGACAGGATGTATCGAGGCTGGGTGAGCCGCTCGATTGTGCTATGCGTACCTGGCTGGGAGAGCCGTCACGCGAAATCACGAACGAGAGGTACACTTTTGCTCCTGCCGGCGTGCTGGGCGATACTTCCTGCACAAGCCAGTTTTGCGCGGTTTTTCTGCGAATCAACTCTACGTACCAGGGGAATCGAGAACCAAAGTCTCCCCCATTGACTGCGACGGGATTATTTCCGTTTGGGTTGCTTGCCGTCGAGCGTGGAATATTTGTTTGCGCCGCTTCTCCGTAATTGGCGCGGTTCTTCTGGTTAGGAACCGGCTGCGCGTGCCGAGTAGAAGTCGGTGTAACCACTTTCTTCTGTTCCGGCTTTACCGGGGCCTCCGCTTTTTGCGGAGCCTGCTTTACCTTGGGTGGAATTTTTTGTTTTTCCGGGATGGGAATTGCATCCGGCGGCGGCGTTTGCACCGTCTTTTCCGGGGCAGGCGGAGCAGGAGCCGGACTGGGCGTCTGCGTAGCCAGCACGTTTTCTGTTGGCTTGTTTTCGCTGGGCAAGGGAATGGTTGGGGCCGAGCTTACCAGTGTTGCCTGAATGGCTCCCTGTGCCGACTCGTTGTTGCCCCAGATGCCGCCATGAAAGCGTCCGACAAAAAAGACATACAGCGCAATGGCGGCTACGATGCCGGCGTGCAGCATGAATGAGCCGATTGTGGAGGCGCGCAGGCTCTCCGGCTGTATTTCGATTTTCGAGCTTATCCTCATCGAACGCCTTACTTCGCCGGTCCGTTATTAAGCGGTTGCGTCACAATGCTGATATTTGTAATGCCGGACTGCTTCACGGCATCCATTACAGAAGCAAATGCGCCAAAGGGCACGCGCTCATCGGCCCGCAGGTAAATAATGCGGTGAGCGGGGTCGCTGTTTGGCTGCTGCAGGCGCGAGGGCAGATCAGCAAGATTAATCGGCTGATCTCCGAGGAAGACGCGCTGGTCTTTATCGATGGTCAGCACCGTGCGCTGTTCCGTAATTTCCTTCACCGTCTTGGTTTTCGGCACGGCGACATCGATGCCCGACTGCAGCACCGGGGCCGTGAGCATGAAGATCACCAGCAGCACCAGCACTACGTCCACCAGCGGAGTGATATTGATCTCCGCCAGCGAAGTCTGGGTATGCCCGCTTCTACTTGTGAAGGCCACGTGCGGCCTCCCTTTCGATCGGGTCGTGTTCCGGTCCCAGCGTGTATTCTTCGAGACTGTTCAGCAATTCGCGGGAGAAGTCATCCATGCGGGCGCCGAATTCGCGGCACCGAGCCGTGAACTGGTTATAGGCAATAACCGCCGGTACTGCGACCACGAGGCCTGCCGCGGTCGTAATGAGAGCTTCAGAGACGCCCGGAGCGACGGCGCGTAGGGTGGCCGCGCCTGCCGTGCCTAATCCGTGAAATGCGTCCACAATGCCCATAATCGTGCCGAAGAGGCCGATAAATGGAGAAATTGCGCCGATCGTCGCCAGCCAGGTCAGTCGCTGTTCCAGAACTGTGAGCGCTTCGCTGGAAGCTGTTTGTGCGGCACGTTCCAGCGCCGTTATATTTTTCGGCGGGCCGTAACCTCCGGTCTGACGACGATAGGTCTCATAGACCTCGTCGAAAACATTCACCAGCGGGCTGGGCTTAAACTGCTCGCTGACGGCAGCGATTTCCTGTAGCCGCGTAGCCTTGCGAAAAGCGCGCAAAAAGCGCGCACTTTGTGTCCGGGCACGCTTAAAAGCGCCCAGTTTTCCGAGAATAATGGCCCAGGAATAAAGACTGCCGATCAACAAAAGACCGAGCACGGTCAGCGCCACAGGTCCGCTGTTCTGCAGCATTTCCAGAATGGCGCTGCCGCTGGGAGGCGCAGGCGGCGCTGCTGCTGCATCGGGGTCCGCCTGGAAGAAAATGAAGGCTAGTGCAAAAAAAAGGTGTGTCATCGCCTGGTATTAACGTTAGCAGACGCAGAACACGGTAACCAAGTTGTATAGCGGAAGAATTAAGAGAATGAATGCGATAGCAAAACAGACCAGTACAGTTGCTATCTGACAAGGAATGCGGACTTCTGTAGTCCGAGTTAAGTGAAAGAAAAAAAGAGAGATAGCGCAGAAAACCCGGTGCAAAATCCATGCTTCAGAGGTACTATGCTGCGTAGTTGGTATTGTGTCAGCAATTCATTGGCAGCAAAGGAGCATTGCTATGATCGCAATTAATTCAGGTCAATGCGGGCTTTGTGCTCATTTCGGTGAGCCTCATCCCGCAACGCCTATGCTGGTCCAAATTCACAACAGCAAACAAGCGCCGGAAACTTTTGTCGATGACTGCGGCCATCCCAAGCATGCTCCGCTGCACCTGAAGGTGAGCGCCATGAGCGGATGCGACGGCTTTACGCCCGCTGCACAAGCATAACTGCCATCTATCCCGACACTTGCCTCATCCAGCCTCTGCAGAAACATGCAGGAGCGGGATGAGGCAATGTGTTTTTATCTGTTCTGGTGTCTTCTTTGATCGACGCATTCCAACGAGGGCGGACTCCTGATATTCTGCGCCCAGAATGCTGCTTGAATTACGCGCGGAAAATTACGCTGTCATCGATCATGCCATCGCCGTTTTCGGGCCCGGCCTGAATCTGCTTACCGGGGAAACTGGCGCGGGGAAATCCATTCTTGTCGATGCTTTGGCACTTTTGATGGGCGAAAAGGCTTCCTCCGATATGGTGCGACATGGCGCGGATCGAGCTGTCGTCTCCTGCGTATTTGAGGGAACGGCCGGCGCCGAAGCTGTACTTGAGGCGAATGGCATCGATAGTGAAGGCCACGAAATTATCCTGCGCCGTGAAATTCTCTCGAATGGCAAGGGGCGGGTCTTTATCAACAATCAACCGGCAACGGTGAGCGCGTTGCGGCAGCTAGCCCCGGAACTGGCACTTGTTCACGCGCAGAGTGAGACGCTGGGCGCTTTTGACCAGGCACAGCAGCGCAGTCTTTTGGATCGCTTCGGTTCGATCTCGTCGGAAAATGTGGCTGCGGCCTACGAGCAATGGCGAGCTGTGCAGCAAAAGCTCAACGAACTGGAGCGCGACGAGCAGGACCGCCTGCGCATGGTGGATTTGTGGAGTTTTCAGCGTAAAGAAATCGAGGGCGTTCAGCCGGTGGAGGGCGAAGACGAATCGCTGGAAACAGAACGCCGCGTTTTATCCAATGCGGAGAAGCTTTATGCCGCGGCCATGAGCGCGCATGAACTGCTCTACGAGGGCGCCAGCTCTGCAGAGACTGCGCTGCGTGCCGCCCAGAAACAGGTGGAAGAGCTTGCGCACTACGATCCGAAATTTCAGGAAGCTGCGCAGCAGCTGGCTTCTGCGCGCGCTTCTGTGGAAGATGTAAGCTCGACCGTCCGCGATTATGCGGAAAACATTCAGGCATCGCCGGAACGGCTTGCCGAGATTGAAGATCGTCTGGCCGCTCTCGATCGACTGAAGCGCAAATATGGGCCCTCGCTCACAGATGTGATCGCGTATGGCGATGAAGTAGCCGCAAAGTTGAATGAGATTGAAAACCGGGATGAAATCCTGAAGACTCTCCGAATCGATTTAGGCCGCGCGGCTGCTGCATATCAGAAAGCGGCGCAGGCTCTCAGCGCGGAGCGCGCGGGGGCGGCGAAAAAGCTGGAAAAGCTGGCAGAGGCGCAGATCAACGATCTTGCCATGAAAGTTCGTTTCGCTGTGGCCGTTACATCCTGCGAAGATGAGGCGCATTGGACAACGCATGGATGGGATGCGGTGGAATATCGCATTGCTACGAATGCAGGCGAGCCGCTGAAGCCTTTGAGCGAGATTGCCTCAGGAGGCGAAATGTCGCGCGTTTTGCTCGCGCTTAAAGTGAGCGTAGAAGAAGGAGCCGGCAAAGCCCAGGGCAGGAAAAAGACGCAGGTGCCACGCACCTTGGTCTTCGATGAAATTGACATCGGCATTGGTGGCCGCGCTGCCGAAGCCGTGGGGCAAAAGCTGAAGACGCTCTCTCGCTCGCAGCAGGTTTTGTGCGTAACGCATCTTCCGCAGATCGCAGCTTTCGCCAATCAGCACTTTCTGATTGAGAAGAAGGAACATAGCGGCCGCACGAAAACCTCTGTGCGCCTGCTTGAGGCTGCCGAACGAACCGAGGAGGTAGCCCGCATGCTAAGCGGCGCTACTGTCACGGAGGCTTCACTGAAGCACGCAGAGCAGATGATTCAAGCGAGTCGATAATTGCGAGCCAGCTTTGGATTGTGAAAGAAGCCTTGGGGAAAGCGCATTTCTATATGCGAGTTGCAGCCACGAGCAGCAGCTTCCCACTCCAGCAGTATCAATGCGATGCAAATAGCAGAATTTAGCGAACAGCCGTTGACGCCTGTTCGCTTTCCTGCGCAGCTTCCTTTGCAATTTCGGCTACGATCTCATACGACCGCAAGCGGGCTGCATGCTCATACGGGTTTGAAGTGATGATTACCTCATCTGCTTGTGTCTCATCAAGAAAAAGCTCAAGCTCGCGCCGCACCGTTTCTTTACTTCCAACAATGGCTGCGGCACGTTTCGACTCGACCGCGGCGTCTTCAAATGCGTTTGCCAATCCTTCTACGCTTGTTACAGGCGGAGATAGCGGGGCGAGCTGGTTGCGAACGAGCCGCAAAGCATTGATGTATTCGGTGCTTGAAAGAAATCGTGCTTCTTCATCCGTATCAGCCGCAAGCACAGGAACACCCACCATGGAGTAAGGACGATCCAGCACTTCTGATGACCGGAAGCTGCGACGATAAATATCGAGCGCCGCCAGTGTGTTCTGGGGCATAAAGTGTCCAGCAAAGGCAAACGGGAGCCCAAGCTGACCGGCAAGCTGCGCGCTGAAGCCGCTTGATCCCAACAGCCAAATAGGAATATCCAGCCCGGCACCAGGTAGAGCGCGGACTGCCTGGCCGGGTTTTGGCGGGGCTAACAACCCGCGAAGCTCCGCCAGCAAGTCGGGGAAATTATCGCCGTTTTTTAGATCGCGGCGCAGTGCCTGCATGGTAGGGAAGTCAGTTCCCGGCGCGCGACCCAAGCCCAGATCGATTCGTCCCGGATAGAGGCTTTCGAGTGTACCGAACTGCTCCGCAATCACTAGAGGGGCATGGTTCGGAAGCATAATGCCGCCGGAACCAACGCGAATTGTGGATGTGCCTCCAGCCACATATCCAATGAGCACCGAAGTTGCAGAGCAGGCCACGGACGCCAGATTGTGGTGCTCAGCGAGCCAATACCGCTTATACCCCCACTGCTCGGCATGCCGCGCAAGGTCGAGCGTTTCCTGGAATGTTTCCGAAATCGTATGCCCCTCTTTTATCGGAGCGAGGTCGAGCACAGATAGGGGTGTGCGAGCTAAACGAGACGAGTGTGCCATGGCGAGGAATCCTGTGTAGTTATAGATGTTTGGTACAGCAGAATGATGCAATGGCGAATCTATCAATATGCGGATGGGGCCACTTGTAACCAGGTAAATGTCTGTTAAAATAAAAAATGTTGGCAATGCCCACGCCGACATTTTCCTGGCGCCATGGTGTAATTGGTTAACACGTCGCCCTCTCAAGGCGAAGAGTTCGGGTTCGATCCCCGATGGCGCTACCAAAAATAATCAACAGCATATTCATCCATGCTTGTCATTGCATACGCCATTCTTTATAGCGAGGAATGCCGTAGACTGGTAACACTGCTGTCGCAACTTGTCCGGCCTCTGCGAAAATCTCTGCTTGAAGACTTATGCGAACCTAAAAATAAATCAGCACAAGAGGGACCCACCTCTGTATGCTGTTAGCACAACTCAGCCTTTACAATTTGGGAGATGGAACGTGAGCTACGTTGAAAAAAATCTCAACGCCAACGAAACAATCCTTTACAGGACTGGCTTGCACGGGATTGTTCTCGTTGTTCCATCGTTGTTTGGTGTTTTTTTAATTCTAGTAGGAATCGCAACGATCACGGCGGGAGATGATGCGTGGTTGCCAGGGCTTTTCCTCAATGGATTGGGCGGCCTAGTAATCTTCTTCGCTATCGTGGTTCGCAATTCAACGGAAATGGCAGTCACCAATAAGCGTGTGATCATTAAGGCCGGATTGTTCCGGCGAAAAACCATAGAACTATTCCTCTCAAAAATAGAGAGCATCGGCGTTGAGCAAGGCCTACTGGGCCGAATGTTAGGCTATGGAACCATAGTTGTTAGAGGTACTGGGGGAACTGCGGAACCATTCAAGAAGGTTCATTCACCTCTGGAGTTTCGACGACAGGTACAGCAGCATAGTGAGAACATTCACAACGAAATAAGCAATGTTAGAACTGCGGCAAATACATTTGGAAATGCTCGCACACCGCCCAGATGACTAGCGTTCGCTGGCGGGTTCATAGTCATTTTGATTCATGAATAAATAAGGCCGCCTCATTAAGCGGCCTTATTTATTTGAAAACATATTTGGGCGGCCTGTTTTGCCTGCTTGTTCACTCCAGTGGCTATCGAAGTTAGTTTTTTGTCAGCGCTCTTTTCTTCTTCCAGCGTTTGCTCTAACAGGGAAGCGACATCGGACATGCCCAGGAGTTTTGCGATATCTCGCGCCGACCCATACCCTGCCATTTCATAGTGTTCAACGCGTTGAGAAGCTGCAATTAATGCGGCATCACGGATTGGACCCTTTTCTGTTTCTTCCAAAACTTCAGAACCTTCTTCCAGCACACCCTGCATGCCGGCGCAGGTTTTACCTGTCAGCTTCTTGCCTACGATTTCCGCGATCTTCTCGAGACGCTCCACCTGGCCCTTTGTCTCTTCGAGATGGGAAAGCAATGCCTCATTGAGTTCCGGAGTCGTAGCGGCTTTCGCTAGTTTAGGAAGGGCTCGTACGATCTGTTTTTCAGCAGAGTAGAGATCCTTCAATTCATCGATCAAGAGTTCTTCGAGATTTTCAACACTCATTCTTCTTCTCCTTATTGCGGTTGAGTAAATATGGTGTTCCGTTGTGTTTCAGATATTGGCCCACAGCCCTAGGAAGCTTTTGCCAAGCGAAGAGCTTGAATCGACCGTTGTGCAGATGGAGCAATTTCAGACCAGACCTTCTGTGCAGTCGACTTTTCCTGTTCCTGAATTGTCTTGGCGAGTTTTTCTGTGACTAAATCGCCAATGCTTTTTGCAGCTACTGCCAAAGATTCATACATAGCGACTTCAGCATTTTCGACCGCATAGGCCATCATGAGATCTTGGGTAAGACGTTCGCTCTCATCATGCCCAAGCTGCGCTAATTTTGGAGCTGCATTGAATAAATGCGCCATGAGTGACTTTGCTGTCGATGGAGAAGCATCGAATGTTTCCAATCGATTGGTCAGCATTTCGTATTGTTCGCGCGTCTCATCGGCGTGCTGTGTAAACAGCATCGCAGCCGGAGAACCTTCCGTCTCCTTGGCGAAGCCGCGTAATTGAGTTTCGAAGCTTTTTTCCGCTGCCACCGCATCTTGAATATAAGTATTGATTCGTTGACGCGCATCCTTACCTTCAGCGATTTCTGAGCCAAATGCGTCAGCGGCGCTTCCTCGAAGCAACTCCCACACCTGGTCGTAGTCCTCGCGTTCTTCTTTTTGTAGAGCGCGCGCTAGTTCAGCGACTTCACGCTCGCCTGCAGTTCCTGCAGCGGAAGCTAGTGACTCATACATTGCCATTTCCGCGGCGGCTGCGGCGAAGGTCACCATCAAATGTTGGGTATTCTTCTCGGCTGCTCCCTGACCAATCTGGGCACTCAACGGCGTAAAGGCGAGTAACTGAGCCAGAATGGTTTTCGCTTCGGAAGGAGATCCGCCACGACTTTCAAAAGAGAGCTACCTGGATTGTAGGCGGTGCAATCGGTATTACCGTCATTCTTCTCTTTATCATGATGATCTCCAGCTTCATCACCAGTCACAGCACTGCGATACTCGCGAATTCAGTGAATCTCAAGATCAATGTTTACGGGCACGAATGGTGGTGGGAGATTGAATATCCCAACGACGAACAACCCTATCGGATCATTCGCACGGCAAATGAGATTCATGTTCCAGTCGGCACAGTCATTGATATTCACGGAACGTCGCGCGATGTGATTCATAGCTTCTGGGCACCTAACCCAGCAACTACAAACAGGAACATGATCAGCCATGAAATACGTTCGGTTATCCACCATTTGGATTCGAATTTTGGATCGAAGCCAACTGCAAGCCTGTTATCCACTTTTGCTACGTCATCATAATCATCAATGTGATCTTTTTGTAAAGAGTCCATCATGACACCCCATTCAAGCCTGACCGGAAAGAGGAGTGGCAATAGCTTCAAGCGATTGCCGTTCTGCTTTAATACCTAAGAACATCTCACAAATGGCTCCCGTCATCATCAGCAGTGCTCCTAAAAGGTAGCCGTATAGCAAATGAACGCGCGATCCAGTTCCGATGAGATATCCAAATAATGCTGGTGCGCCTACTCCACCGATCAAGGTTCCGAAGGAATAGAAAATAGCAATGGCCATCGCGCGCAATTCCAGCGGGAAGATTTCACTTACAGTGAGATAGGCAGAGCTTGCAGCGCAGGATGCGATAAAGAAGATTGCTGTCCAGGCAATGGATTGAGTTATAGCTGTTAATATCCCGCGTACAAATAGAAAACCAGTCACCGCAAGCAAGATGCCGGAGAGCGAATAAGTTGTGATGATCATCGGTTTTCGACCGATGCTATCGAAAAGGTGCCCAAGCAAAATCGGCCCCAGAATATTTCCTAAAGCAAAAGGAAATATGTAGATGCTTACTCGGCTGGATGGAATGTTATAGAACCTGGTGAGGACAAGAGCATACGTGAAGAAGATTGCGTTGTAAAAGAATGCCTGCGCAATCATCAGAACAAAACCTAGAATAGAGCGCCTGCGATGTACAACCAGCATCGTATGGGCTATTTCCCGGAAGCTGGTGTGCTTTCTTGGATGGATTTCGGTTGTGTTGTGATCTTGCTCGGCTTTCAGCGAAATTTGTTCTTCGATACTATGTACAATCTTTTCGGCATCGTCTACGCGCCCATGGATCATAAGCCAACGTGGGCTTTCAGGAACGGCTTTACGCAGGAAAAGAATTCCAAGTCCGAGCACTGCGCCGATACCAAATGCAAATCGCCAGCCCAGGTTAACCGGAAGGTACTTCGGATTCAGTAGGAAAATAGTTGTTCCCGATCCAAGAGCAGCTCCAATCCAGAATGTTGCATTAATCACCAGATCCGCGCGGCCACGCACTCGCGCCGGTATGAGTTCATCGATCGCGGAATTGATCGCAGCATATTCGCCGCCGATGCCTGCTCCGGTAATACTGCGAAATACGATGTAACTGGTGAAACTCCAGGAAAAAGCCGTGGCCGCAGTCGCGCAGACATAAAGCGCCAGTGTCAGAAAGAATAATTTTTTCCTTCCGAAACGATCCGTACCGTAGCCAAATAATAAGGCTCCTCCAACTGCTCCTAGCAAGTAGCTGGTTGCGGAGAAGCCTACTTGTTGATCGGTCAAGTGTAGAGCTTTAGGGTCTTTAAGAACCGCGCCGATAGCGCCGGCTAAAGTGACTTCGAGACCATCGAGCATCCATGTAATCCCAAGAGCAGCAACAATGATCCAGTGCCAACGGCTCCAGGGAAGAGCATCCATGCGAGCTGGAATATCAGTCTGAATGATACGCTCGGTTGACATAGTAAAGCTCTCTCGGTTCTACGTGCCAACCGGCAAATTTATAAATTGGACGCAACCATAAAATTGCCAGGTTGCAATGTGAATCTTCGAGTTAGCGCCAAACCGGATCACTGATCTCTACAATAGTTATGCCGCCCGTTCTGCCCATGGGTCGATGACGATTTTGGTGACATGGTCCCCTTTATCGCGCCAGACCTTATACATTGCCGGAGCATCATCCAATGTGATGCGATGAGAAATAATTGAACCAGGATCGATCTGGCCCTTTTCGATGCGCTCGAGCAGAGGCTTCATATAGGTGTGCATATTTGTTTGTCCCATCTTCATGGTGATTCCTTTGCCAAAGGCTGCGCCAAAAGGAACTTTATCGAGCAATCCGCCGTATACTCCGGGAATCGATAGCGTGCCGCCTTTGCGAACAGCCTGAATGGCCTGACGCAGGACAACGGGTCTGTCTGTCTCGAGCATGACTGCAGTTTTGATTTTGTCGTAGAGCCCTTGAAGTTCTGTGGAATGCGCTTCAAGCCCTACCGCATCGATGCAGGAATCCGGTCCCACTCCACCGGTCAAGTCCTTTAGCGCAGTAAGCACCTGGACATCTTCTTCAGAATAGTCAACAGTTATAGCGCCAAAACTCCGAGCCATTTCTAATCGTTCGGGCAATCTATCAATGGCAATAACACGTGAAGCACCCAACATGAACGCACTGGCTATGGCAAATATTCCGACGGGACCGCATCCCCAAACGGCTACTATGTCTTCCTCTTCTATTTGCGCATTTTCTGCAGCCATATAGCCTGTGGGAAAAATGTCAGATAAAAAAAGAACTTTTTCGTCGGCAAGATCGCTTTCGATTTTCAACGGTCCAATATTGGCAAATGGAACCCGCACATATTGGGCCTGGCCTCCGGCATATCCGCCCATCATATGGGAATATCCAAAGAGGCCAGAGCCGGAATAGCCGTAGGCAGCTTCCATCAAGTGAGCATTGGGGTTGGTATTATCACAAGCTGCCCAAAGTTTCTTTTTGCAAAAGCTGCAGCTTCCGCAGGCGATGGTAAAAGGAACTACGACACGGTCACCTCGTTGAAGATTTGTGACGGCTTTGCCGACTTCTTCCACAATGCCCATGAACTCATGCCCAAGTATGTCGCCGGCTTCCATCGTGGGGATAAATCCGTCATAGAGGTGAAGGTCGGAACCACAGATGGCTGTGCGCGTGACCTTAAGTATTGCATCGTGTGGGTTGAGAATAGCTGGATCATCCACCGTCAGCGTTTGTATATCGCTCTTACCCATCCAACAAACTGCTTTCATATGAAACTCCTTCATCTCCGAGCATTTTCTAAATTTCGAGAGAAATACTAGCTGGCAATCCGTTGCTCTCCTGGCGGAGTTGCGATTTTCTCGCCATAAAGAGATTTCTTTGCCTTGGCGGATGCGCTTCTAGGCCCATGAGGCTGGCCTTGTACACGAGGAATCTCTCCCGTCTCTGCAAGGGCCTTAAAATGGCGAAGGTTTTCAATCACCGCCTGCTTCGGGTTGCGTCCAGTCAGAGTCTGCCAAGCGCTCGCTAACTTGCTCATGCGAAATTTTTGCAAAACTGTAACGACCGTTCCGCTGCCGCCCGGCGCAGCCTCGAAAACCACTTCGCCTGCGTTCTCAGAGTCACCATATATAGAACGCCAAGCAATGCGCTTGCCCGGCTCGTCATTGAGGATTTCTGAATCCCACTCAACGGGGCGATCAGGATCATCATCGGCCAACATGACCCAATGGGAAGTATTGGGGCCGGTGGCTCGCACCTCTGAAATCTGCTCCTGCCAAAGTGGAGCTTTCTCAAGATCTCGCCATAGCTCATATAATTCGTGAGCTGGTTTTAGTATGAGAGAACTAGTTCTTACCCACAGCTTTCCATCTTTATCCGATGGAGGTGGGGCATAGTGTCCGTTCACAATCATTCCTACAGTTCCTACTTGCGGTGCATTCTCCGTGTGAGGCTTTTCAGTAAATGCGCGATCCATGAGATTTCTCCTTGGCTTGCTCGCTATTTGGATTGCAGCTATTGCTTATTGAGCGGTTTGGCTTGTTTTTCATGCATTGATGCTTTGACAGAGCCGGGCACAAAATTCGCAAGTGAGCTCTCTAACTTTGTCGTAGTGGAATGCGAATACACATGGTCTTTTCCGTTGAATAATGCATCAATGCCATCTTTGGCGACGTCATCAGGGTTGCTCTGCTTTTTGCCTTCGCTGCCTACCTTTGTATTGTCCATTCCGGCACGATGGAAAAAATCCGTATCTGTAGGTCCAGGTTGAAGAGCTGTTACGGTAATGCCACTGTTGCGAAGTTCATAGCGAAGACTGTGTGCGAAGGAGAGCACAAATGCTTTTGTAGCCGCATATACAGCTTCGCGTGGAGCAACCATTTCCCCAGCTATAGAAGATGTAAACAATATCTTTCCGGAATTCAGAGCGCGCATGTGGCGCACGATGTATTTTGCAAGTTGCACTGTACCAACACAGTTCAACTCAATCATTTTCAATTCTTCATTTAGATTCGTTTCCCAAAACTCTCCGCCAACACCAATTCCTGCATTGATGCAGGCAATGTTAACTGGCCTACCAAGTTCGGCTATTTTGTTCCACAGTGATTCCACCCCTTTTCGCGTTGAGAGATCTGCTCGAACCTTGGTCACGTTGATATTGAGCGAATCAAGGGAATCGGCAGCAGGAGTGAGCCTTTCGCCGGAGGAGCAAACGATTAGATCGTACCCGCGGGAGGCAAGTTCTTTTGCGAGAGAAAGGCCGATGCCGCTTGAAGCACCGGTGACAACGGCCAGAAGATTGGCTATAAGTCACCCCTGGAGATTATTCGCGAACGGTCGTGCTTAACAATAGGATGCAGGTTCTTCGCCTAGTGTTAGGATCATTTGACAAAGTCTTGCTGCAAGATAGCGGGACATGCACAGCAGGATGCCGGGCGCTTTAACGTAAATTTTAGTCCTTACGTTTCAAGCGGAATTTCCGGATGAACCACGAGCCAGCAAAGCCCTCCGATAAGAGCGAGGACAGTTGCAGCCGCAAACGAACTGGTCCAGCCAAAATGTTGGGCAATCCAGGGGGTAAGCGAAGCCGTCACAGCGCCGCCAATCTGACCGCCCATATTCACGATGCTGGAGAAGACGCCGGAGCTTCGTCCGGAAATGTCGACTGAAACGGAGAAAAAAGAACTTTGCGAAAGGTAAAGAGTTCCAGCGCCGCCCGCCAGTATGATCCCAGCAAGATTGGGGCTATGGGTTTGCGAACCGATAAGAAGAAAGGCGGCGGTTAAAAACAGTGCGCCTGCGGCAAGTACGCATCTTCCAGTGCGAAGGCCATATTTACGCGTGAGTCGATCGCTCAGCGTTCCTCCAACCAGGCAGAAAACAGTCATAGAAAGAAAGGGCAGCATGGAGTAACGTGCGCTTGTTTTTAGATTGAGGCCGCGCACTTGCGCCATGTATAGAAAAAACCAACTGAAAAAGATCCAGGCGATATATCCAAAGCTGAAATATCCAACCATCAAAGCAGCGAGATCGCGCCGATGAAAGATGGCTCTCCAGGAAATGCCTGTAGAATTCAGCTTTCGAGTTGGTGTGTTCGCAGATGCCGGATGCACCTGGTAGGTTTCAAGCCCAGATTGGATTTCCTGCAATTCGAAAGAAGAGACTGCGGGGTGCTCTTCCGGTGTATCTCTGGCCGCGTACCACCAGATTATCCCAGCTAAAATTCCGATCAGAGCGCTGAACCAAAAGGCCGCACGCCATCCGTAATTCCCGATAAGCCAGGTTAGCAACGGAGGTGTGAGACCGCTTCCGGCGCCCACTCCGGCAAAGATAAGCCCGTTAACAAAGCCTCGTTCCTGCTGTGGAATCCATCGCGCAACAAACTGATTGGCTGCGGGATATACGACAGATTCGCCCGCGCCGAGAAAGAATCGGATTCCGATTAAAACAGCAACAGCATGCGACAGGCTTGCCGGCAGAAGAGCGGTAAGCTCAGTCACAACACCCCACCACAATACTCCGAGCGTTAAAACGCGCCGTGGTCCAAATTGAGCGGCGAGCCATCCGGCGGGGACTTGAAATCCTGCATAGCCTATAAGAAAGGCGGAAAATATCCAACCGAGATGCTGATTCCCTAATCCATATTCAGAGCTGATCTGCAGTCCGGCGATGGAAATATTAGTTCGATCCAGGAAGGCGATACCACTGAGGATAAAAAGAAAAAAGGAAAGCAAAAACCGTACTCGCGTGCGACGCTCAGGAGACATTTATACTCCGCTCAACGTACTGGTTACCAGTGCCTTATTTAAATCACCATGCATCACAAATCCCTGCTGACCTAATTCCGTCCGGATCGCAGGTTATACAGCCCAAAGCCTATCGCAATAAGACCCAAGCATAAAGGGAACGTGCTTCGACGCGCTTAGAAAAAATGCGACCACCGAGTGAGTCTCTCGATGGTCGCATGTAATGGGTTTGTACACAACAGACGTAACCGATTCAGGAGGACTTCTGTGACGGCGATAAGGCAATAGCGGCTTCGCTTGTAAGCACGCGGAAAACAAACGTCTCCTGGAGGTACAGTTGGACAGCAGAGTCTGTATGGCTGAGATAGCCGATGGAAACATCTTGTCCAATGTTCAACTCGAAGTCGCCGCCTCGCGTTGTTACAACAAACGCGCCCTCTATTGCAGGAGCCCATATCAGATTGCCATCCACGATACGCTTTACATGCTCGAGCACTGGATAGCCATGATCGCGGGTTTCGGCTAAAGCTGTATATTCGGCAGCTCCCAGCAAAACTGAATATGGCCCATTAACGCCGACCAGCCGCAACTGGCTCAAGGCGTGCGCAACCGCATCTGGGTAATCCCGTACATCTGAAGGCAGGGACTCAACAGGGTTGCTGGTACTTTCTCGGATGCCTTGGATATCAGCATCACGGTATCCATTGAAGATTGCCCGATCTTCCGCGAACGCCAGTTTCTTCGCTGCATCTTTTGCAGGCTGCCAGTCAGAATCATCGGAGCCGCGCTCCACGTCATCGATAGTCTGCCGCGATAATTCAAAAGGAACGCGCAGCTCTACCAACGGCTTCACCTCGCGTTGCCTAGCAATGATGCCTTCTGCAGGGGCAGAGATCGGCTTCAAATGCCCGGTTCCAATTCCCGGCAATGCGATTCCTCCCGCTGCGGGAACATCCACAACCCGCCGCCCGGCTAAATACCGCTTCAGTGTTCTTGTTGTTTCTTCTTCAATCTGTGCCCATGCCGCATCAGAGATGGGCGCCAGCTCCCTATGGAGGTTATTCATCTTGCTCTCCCTTTAGTGATCCTATCCTGAGTGATGTATGGTGTACGGACATAGCCGTGGCGAAATATGTGGGCGCAGGCGATTCGACGGTCCGCATTTTTACATCTTCCGCTGCGTTCGGAGCATCCGCGCTGACATTGTCGAGAAATGTAGCCGAAGGTACGAAGAACAGGCTGCCTGTCGCAGGTCGACTGAAGTCGAGCAAACGGTCGTAATTGCCAGGTGGACGGCCCACAAACATGTTTTCCAGCATGATTTCAGTGATCCGTGGCGTGCGACTATATCCGATGAAATAGGTTCCGAATTCGCCGTGTCCGGGACGCCCGAAGGGCATATTGTCTCGCAGAATCTGCAATTGGCGTCCATTCTCTTCAATATTGGTAAGCGCATTATGCGCGTATGTGGGCTTGTCCGCGTCGCTGAGCTCTACGTCTGAGAGCTTGCGGCGGCCAATGATCCGTTCCTGCATCTCGGTTGGAAGCGCATTCCAAGCCTTCAAATCATGAATATATTTCTGCACGATAACATAGCTGCCGCCTTCGAAAGCCGGGTCTTCGTTGCCCACGATTGCCGTTTCGCGCGCGTCATCTCCGCGAGGATTCTCCGTGCCATCAACAAATCCCATCACGTCACGGTCATCAAAATAGCGGAAGCCGTGCACTTCGTCGGCTACTGTAACTATGTCCCCGATGCCGTCCATAATCTGTGTTGCCAGTTCAAAGCACAAATCCATGCGCTTGGCACGAATATGGAAGAGAAGGTCGCCCGGTGTGGAAACGGCATGTCGATTTCCGGAGCGAATCTCCTGAAATGGATGAAGCTCCGCGGGGCGAGGTGCTCCAAAGAGCTTGTCCCATGCGTCTGATCCGAATCCAGCTACGCAGGTAAGGCCGGCCTCGACATCGCGAAATTCTACCGCTCGAATCAATCCGGATAAATTTGCATAGAAGGCGCGCAAGCGGGTGTAGGCATCTTCGTTCTGCTGTATGCACAGTACTAGAAAAATCGCCGATCGCGTAAGCGGACCGACTACAGTCTGTGGAAGGACTACCTCATTCAGCTCATCAGGCGGTATGGGCATTTTCTCAATCTCAGTTTGATTAGTTTCCCATTAGTATCGCATTTCTGTAGAGATTGGTATTACACCTAGGATTGATGGAAGTTGAAAGTCATGCGCAGGGATGTTGCAACCGCATCTATGCGCAAAGGGCAAACAAAGATAAAGTCAATTTCAATGAAAGTACGATCCCAGATGGGAAGATACGGGAGACAGTATTTTGCTGGCCTTAGGGGCGTTAAATTGCGAGATATGTCTTCAATAAAGTAACTGCCGAAAATAGTCGTTCAGCAAACGTTCCTGCGGATCATATTGCTTGCACAAATCGGCCAGCACTTTAAGCCTGTCGCCATAAGATTTTTGCAGCATGGCTGCGGTCAAGCCCGGCGTTTGATTCAATAATCCTTTGCCGCCTCTATCGCTGCACCACTGATTGTAGACATCGAGAAATTCAAACCATCCGGGGTTTGCGGTAGATACTGGATCGATTGTCATCACATTCCCATCGTATGAGTAAGAGAGCAATGACTTCTGATCCTGAGCGATGCGATAGCCAACATACAGCAAGTTAGAACGATAACCTTTTTGCGCATAATAATCTTTGCAGAACTTGAAGAAGTCAGCCAGCGTTGTCGGATATTCCCCTTCGGGGAACGCAAACAAGCTGAAGGTGTAGCGGCTGTCATTAGAAACCGAAGGATAGTGAATAATCTGATCGCCGGGAATCGTGTAGTCACCGCATACAAAATTCTCCAATTGTAAACGCCAGGCAGCATTGAATGTATCGATAACCCCGTAGCGAATCGAAGGAATAGAAAAATTCTGCTCTACATCGTGCCCCAGCTTCGGTCCGGATTGTCCCCAGATATGATTGCGCAGCGCCCACGCCACACGATTTGGTTCCCCTGTAGCTCCGGGATTGTATTTGCGAAACTCGACAGTAATTTTGTTGTCGAATGGGAAGATGTAATACATCATCGAATAGTCGAGCGCCTTCAGTTCCGGTAATTTGGCAATGAAGTCTTCCAGACTGTATGTCGTGTGGTGCACGTGCATGGGAGTCAATGGACGAACTTTATAAGTTACTTCGTACACAATTCCCAAAAGTCCATAACTGGAGCGAATCTTCTGCATCAGGTCCGGCTGTGCTTCCTCTGTTACCTCCAGCAGATCACCGCTGGGCAGCACCATCTTCACGCCGGTAATGTATGAGCCTACCTGGCCATATTCGCCGGGAAATGAAGCATCTTTTGTTCCTGCGCAAGATGCGCTGCCGGCGGACAGGCTGCCAATCTCTGTGTTGACATAGAACTGCAGATTATTTGCTTCAAGCCGCTTTGCCATATCCAAATGGACAGCATCTGCCTGCACTGTCAACGAGTCGGTTCCGATATTGAGTATCTGATTCATTCTCATGCGAATCAGGGTTCCGCCATCGGCAACGCCGCACGGGGCAGTTGAGTGGTTGGAACCAACGGCCCGCACCGGGGAAGGATATTTCACCGGGTCTTTCATTACAGCAACAATGTCATCGACTGATTGCGCGTCTACAATCACAGCCGGGTGCGAAACGATATTGCCAAACCAGTTCGTAACGGTATTAGTTGCCATACAAATACCTCGCATGAGCGATAAATGCTTTTTTCTATTAGTGCTTCAGAGCAAGCGAACGTGACATGACAGAAACGGCGAGATCAGCAGATGCACTATAACTGTGCGAGCGTTTGAAAGGTATAACGGCATTTCATCCGAAGTCAAGTGTGATACCATGCCGCCGTTCCTCAAAACCGCGTCGCCCGGAACGCAGTGTTATACGGCGGGAATCTGGAGCGTCCATGTTTCTTCGAAAAATTGCTTCAGCTTTAGTTGTTCTTTCGGCCATTGCCGGTGCGCAGACCACCTATACCTGCCCAAGTGGAAGGAGCAGTTGCTACCAGTCTGGCTATGATGGGCTCACCCCATTGCAAGAGCGCGGACGCGATACCTGGTATTTCTGGACCGGCGGCGATCTTGATAAAGATGGAAAGACAGTAGTTGGCGACCAGGCTCTCTGGCGCTTTTTAGCAGTGAACTCGCATGGCACGTTCGATCTGCTGCAATCCATCGATTCACGCTACCGCGGCCAGCGCTTCAAGCTTTTCGGCGTCATCAGTGATCCCGATTGCAAGAAGGCAACGCATCCCGATAAATACGGTTTGTGGCTGGATGATTGCACAAATCCTGATGTCCCACATATTCCCGATATCCCCGGAGAGCCCACCGGAGTTATCGGATTGCGAAAATTTCTCAACCCAAATTTCGATGAAGCCAAGTGGGATGTGAAGAAGTACATGGCAGATCCTGCATCGGTTGAGCCGCCGTATCTCATTGGAATGACCTGCGCCTTGTGCCACGTGGGCTTCAATCCACTTCATCCTCCAGCAGACCCTGAAAACCCTGAATGGCACAATCTTCATCCTGGTATTGGGAATCAATATCTTCGAGAGCAGACATTTATGGCGGCTAAGTATCCGCCAAGCCGCGGCTTAAAACCGAATGATTTTCGTTGGCAGGTAGCGCACGTGCAGCCGCAGGGAACATCCGATACATCTCTCGTGGCCACCGATCACATCAACAATCCCAATGCGATTAATAACATTGCATATCTCGACTATCGCCCCATGCACAGCGAGCGAACGGCAGATGGTGTGGAGCGCAATGTGTATCACATACTGAAGGATGGCGCGGACTCTGTAGGCTCTGCCTGCCTCGATGATCCTGCTCCAGTTCCAGGAGTTAACGACACAGCGTGTGCCGGTCTTCGCGTTTACATCAATATTGGGTTGTGCGCTGCTGTGTGGACCACGCTGCACGATCCGGTTTTCGGATTGAAGAAGCAGCAATCACCTTTTGACCCCAAAAAGGCGAAAGCAGAGAACAGCGCCTGCAACACTGGATGGCTTGCAACTGAAGCCAGAACAGGCGCAGTCGAGTCGTTCCTGCGGACTTTGACTCCCTTGCATCTAGCCGATGCAGATGGTGGAACAGCGTATCTGTCAAAAGATGCTCAGATTGTCGCACGCGGCAAAATTGTCTTCGCCGAAAATTGTGCTCGTTGCCACTCCAGCAAGCGTCCACCACAAAATTATCAGGGTGATTCTGTCAGCTGGTTCCGAACGGCAGTGATGCAGGACGACTTTCTGACAAACAATTTTCTCTCTGACGACGTGCGCTATCCAGTATCGGAAATCGGCACTAACAGTGAGCGTGCCATGGGCAGCAATGCCATGAAAGGCCGTATCTGGCAGGATTTTTCTTCGGACACGTACAAGACAATGCCAGATGTACATATCGATGGATTGGTGAATCCAATTCATCCCAGCCTGAAGCTACTGCCATTCGATGCAATCGAAGGGCGCGGTTACTATCGCACGCCGACATTAGCGAATGTATGGGCAACTGCACCTCTTCTGCATAACAATTCTGTCGGCCTGGTCAACAACGATCCCTCCATTGCAGGCCGTATGGCCGCCTATCAGGATGCGATGGAAAAATTATTATGGCCCGAGCGCCGTCTTGGGTTAAAGACAATCCACAAAACCACGCAGGCAAGCACCTTCAAGTATCAGGAAGGTGGAACTGTCTGCATTGGCCGCAATACACCTATCGACTTGATGGCAAATATTAATCTGGTAACGCCAGAGCCGCTGCGTAAAGATAACTTTTGGAGCAGGCTGCTTTGTCATATTAGCGGCACCGGCAGTTTAAATGAGTTGTTGCTGCTGCACGATAATGCGCCTGATTTCGTGCAGGATCGCGGACACACTTTCGGATCAAAATTGTCGGATGTCGATAAGAATGCTTTGATCGAGTACATGAAAATGTTTTGAGGCTACGGATGGGGAATCCGCATCGATGCATCATTTGGACTGTATTTATATTCCGAAATGAACGCTCGATCTTTAAATTGATTTAGTGTATGAAGGGAATGAATCGTCGACGTACCCCTTTGAGTCCTTTCGTCTTTGCCTTCATCCTTATTTTTATAGCCCTCACTCTCCTCAAGCATCGTCTGAAAAGTCACGTACCTGCGCGCAGAGAACACCAGCGATCAGCCGCACCTCGTTTCCAGAATGAAAGCAACTCGGCAAAGCAGCCGTGGACAAAATCTTCCTGTCAGACACTCAATGTAATTTGCGAGGCTACATATTTTCGGGACTGGCAAGCGCCTGCAGATCATTCTTGCAGAACTCAGCTTCGCAATGGATATCCCGTGCCTGATCCGCAGTGCACGCCCGGAGGAATCAATCCATCCATTACCGCCGATGTTCTGCGCGATCCGCAATGGCGAACAGGCTGTATTCGCAACTGCCAGGAGAGCGAAGCCGCCAAGCACATCACCTATCACTGGTATGGAGTTAAAAAGCCGCGAGTGAACTCAGGCGACAATCAAGTATGTGAGCTTGACCACCTCGTCCCGCTGGAACTGGGCGGAGCAGACGGCCTAGGTAATATTTGGCCCGAATGTGGTCCAAATGCCGCCGTGCTCAAAGATCGCTACTTTAAGGTCAAGGACAGGGTAGAAAATTATCTTGCCGATGAAGTCCGAGCCGGACGTATGCCGCTTGAAACTGCCCAGCACGGCATCGCTGCTGATTGGACACAGTATCTTGACGAGGCCAACAGGTACTGCGCAAGTGGCGGCCACTGCTGAAGCCTTCGCCGTACATTCTCCGAAACGTTTTGCCATCTTTTTGCGAAATGTACAGAAAAATTGGAATATTGGCGCCCGCTTATCGGCCGAATCAACAAAAACATGTTGACAATAGGTGGTCTTCGGTTTGGCACAACGATTGCTTTCGTCAGGCCAGATGTTAAAAACCAAGGCTGCAAATCCCTCATGCGGCCTGGAGTGTGTCCCCGATGTCACTGCTCAGGCTTTTTCGTTTTTCTGCTTTGATTCTGTCGATCGCGTTCTCAACCGCGGCGCTTCGCGCACAGGCTGCCTCTTTTGTGAACGCTGTTTCTACTTTCGCAACCGGCTTTAACCAGCCGTTTGGAATCGCACTGGATAACCAGGGAAACCTTTATGTGACCGATTCCGGGAACAATCGCGTGGTTAAGATCACTCCTGACGGCGCGCAGAGCGTGCTCAATACGGGTGGACTTCTCAATCTAACTCCGTGGTCTGGAATTGCTACTGATCCTGCAGGAAATGTCTTCATCGCCGGCATGGATACAAATTGGAGCGGCGTTGTCGTGAAAGTGGCCGCGGACGGAAACGCATCTGCGATCAGCGCCGGAAGCATTACATTCTTTGCTCCGGCTGGTATCGCTGTCGATACATCGGGCGATATCTTCGTGTCAGATTCAGCGATGGAAGGTCGCATTGTGGAGATCGCCTCTTCGGGTGAGGCATCCATCATCAACACAAGCGGCATGGGATTAAGCTACTGCAATGGTCTGGCCGTAGATAAGGCCGGGAATCTCTATGTTGCCGATAGTCCGAACAATCGCATTGTAAAAATCACAGCAAACGGAGCCTGGTCTCAGGTCAACACCGGCAGCTACACGCTAAATGCTCCGCAAGGTGTCTCCGTAGACCCTGCCGGTAATCTATATATCGCCGATACATACAACGGCAGCGTGAAAGAAGTAGCGACTGACGGTAGTGTTTCTGTCGTAAACAGCACATTATTGAGCGGCGATTCTTTCGATACATTCGGCGTTGCCGCAGCCGAAAAGGGCGTCTTCTACATGCTGGAAGACATACATAGCTCAACCCCGGAGACATATAGCGTAGTCAAAGTGCAGAGCGATCCCGATTTCGGTGAAGAGAATGTTTGCCCGGCGGGAACAGCATCGCCATCTCCATGCAGCAAGTCACTGACGCTGCAATTTCGCTTTGATGGCGATGCCACCCTGCGTATTCCGCTTCTAACAAATACAGATTTCACGACTCTCTCCGGCAACGATTGCTCCGGCACATTTCATAATGGAGAGGCTTGCAGGTTGAACGTGCAGTTTGCGCCTTCATTTGCCGGTGCGCGCAAAGGCGCAGTGGAACTGGCCGACAATAATGGCAACACTCTGAGTACTGCTTATGTGCATGGAGTAGGCTTTGCGCCTGCAGCCGGATTTTCTCCCGGAGCAACTTCGCCGATTAGCACTGGAAGTCAGACACTGGCGGGTCCCAGCAGTGTTGCCGTCGATGAGCATGGCAATACCTATGTCGCAGATCGCACAAACCATCAAGTACTCCAGATTACATCGGGCAGCGCGAGCGCACTGAATACAGGCACTCTCAATCAGCCCAGCGCACTGGCTTTAGATGGTGCAGGTGCGCTTTATATCGCCGACTCCGGCCTCAGCCGCATTCTGAAAGTGTCTTCTACCGGAAGCGTATCAACTGTAACCACCGGCGCGATCACCCTGACACAGCCTGAGGGCGTAGCTGTTGATGGTGCGGGCACGCTCTACATTTCCGATGCCGGCAATAATCACATCGTTAAAGTCTTGCAGAATGGAAGCAGCTCCATTGTCAGCACTCCAGGCCTGAATTTACTGCAGCCGCATGGTGTTTTCATAGACGGCCAAGGTGCGCTCTATATTGCAGATACAGGCAACAGCCGCATTATAAAAGTGTCGTCAGATGGCAGCGCGTCCATCGTGAGCACCGGCGACATTACACTGCAACAACCTGTCAGCATCACAGCCGATGCTTCCGGCACTTTATATGTAGCTGATGCATCTTCTGCGCAAATCGTTCAGCTTTCACCAACAGGAACAGTGTCTACCATCACGACGGGCAAATATGCTCTGCAGCAGCCTTCTTCTGTAGCGGTAGATGCGCATGGCAATCTGTTCATCACAGATGCCGGAAGCGGCCAGCTGTTGTTCGTCGATCGTGTAACGCCTCCTTCGTTAAGCTTTCCATCTACCGCTGCGGGTGCTGTTAGCGCAGCGCAATCAGTCGCGCTCACTAATCTTGGCAACGCCAATCTGGTCTTTCCCGCGCCGCCAACTGGAACCAATCCCAGCCTGGCTGCCAATTTTGTTGCCAACGGCACAAACTCCTGCCCGACACTTTCCGCTGGAGCATCCTGCTCTTTAAATATCAGCTTTGCCCCAGCCTCAATCGGCGCTATGAGTGGCACGCTTGTATTTACTGACAATGATGGGAATGCCTCAAATCCCTATGCAACGCAGACCGTTCAACTGAACGGCACAGCTGCGCAGGGAACAACATCGCTTACGTTAGTCAGTTCGATCAATCCTTCACAGTATGGAGATGCAGTTACGCTTACGGCTGCGCTCTCAACGTCAGGGTCGGCAATCACAACGGGAAGTATCAGCTTTTACGATGGAAGCGCTGCATTGGGCACAGCGAACTTGAATACCAGCGGACAGGCGTCTATCACTACGTCGAATCTGTCTGTGGGTACACATAATCTCACGGCAAAGTACGCCGGTTCAGCCGATTATCTTGCTTCGGTTTCCCCCGTGCTTGCTCAGATCGTCAATCAGAATACGATCGCGATTACATGGACTCCAACATCCACAATCCAATACGGAACAAGTCTCGCTAATGTACTGAATGCCACAGCATCCAACCATGGAACCGCAGCTTCCGGTACATTTAGCTATACGGCGCAGTTCGCTGATGGAACAGTTTCCGCTGTCAATGCAGCCACGATGCTACCCGCCGGCACATATACGATCATAGCCGCGTTTACTCCTGCAGACACCACTAACAACGCAATCACAAAGAAGACAGCAACCCTCACTGTTACAAAAGCGCCGTTAAGCGTCGTTGCAAATAATGCTACCCGTACTTACGGCTCACCGAATCCGGCATTCACCGGCACAATGACAGGCGTCATCGCGAACGATTCGTTAACAGAAACTTTCTCGACCACAGCAACGCAGTCCTCGAACGTCGCAACATACGCCATCATCCCGGGAGTTACCGGAGCCAGTCTTGCAAACTATGCAGTCACGGCACACAACGGCTTGCTGACAATCAACAAAGCGGGAACTACGGTTACGCTCACCACATCGAATGCAAATCCAACGAATGGCGATTCTGTGACATGGACTGCAATCGTGAGCTCAAACACCTCTTTCGTGCCTGCCGGCGCAGTACAGTTTCTCGATAGCAGCACGGTATTGGGAACATCTCCCGTAAATGGGCAGGGAACTGCAACATTTACGACCACAATGCTTACGGCGGGTAGCCATACAATTGTGGCCATCTATACAGGGGATCAGAATTTCAGTCAGTCTCAAAACGCTGTATCAGAACAAGTAAAAGGCCCATCGTTCTCGCTTGCTCTGGATACGGCGCAACTCACTCTTAAGCCAGGTCAAAGCGGAAATATCAAGGCTACGCTCAACGCCGAAGCAGGCTTCCAGGGCACTGTAAAACTTTCCTGCTCCGGCCTGCCCATAGGGGCCAGCTGCAGCTTTAGCCCAGCCTCGCTTACAGCGAGTAAATCGAACACGGCACTTAGCTCAACCTTAACAATAAGAACTACAGGGCTCGATCTAAGTAATACAGCTCAGGCAAAAAAGCCTTCTTTCGGTAACGGCGCAATGCTTGCAGGCTTCTGGTTTCTGCCTTCAACTCTGCTGGGGGGCTGGCTGCTCTGGCAACGTCGCCGCTTGCGCGCCGCTACTGGAAATGTCTTGCTTCTACTTGTCCTGCTGGGCTGTTGCGCAGCTGGAGTCATGGGTTGCGGCATCACTCCAGAGCCTGGCTATACCGGCACTACAACAATCACCGTTAACGCAGCACCGCACGACGGAGATGTACAATCGGCTACATTTGTATTACAGGTAGAACCATGAACATGCCTGCGGCATCAGCCGCGGGCGCGTTCAATTGCTCTTACCACGGCGCGAGACTTATTGATGGACTCCTCATATTCCTTTTCTGGAATGGAGTCCGCAACAATGCCTGCTCCGGCTTGAATGTGCCCTTTTTTGCCTTGCTGCAGTAAAGTCCGGATTGCTATACATGAGTCCAGATTGCCTGAATAATCTGCATAAAGCACGCTGCCGCCATAGATGCCGCGACGTGTTGGCTCAAGCTCCTCAATAATTTCCATGGCTCGAACTTTAGGCGCGCCGCTTAATGTTCCAGCAGGGAAGCAGGCGCGAAAAGCATCTACAGCGTGTAACTCCGGTCGCAGCTTCCCTTCGATACCGCTCACGATATGCATGACATGGGAATAACGCTCGACTGTCATGAGCTCTTTTACTTCCACCGAGCCATATTGGCTTACGCGGCCCACGTCATTTCGGCCCAGGTCGACAAGCATTACATGTTCTGCGCGCTCTTTCTCGTCCTCAAGCATTTCTCGAGCTACTCGAAGATCATCCTCCTCGCTCGCTCCACGTGGACGGGTTCCAGCGATTGGCCTGTATTGGATACGACCCTGATGCACACGTACCAGCAACTCCGGTGATGAGCCTGCAATCTGCGTATCCACTACCGAACCGCGCGCGCCTGGCTGCTTCAATCCCATGCGCAAAAAATACATGTAAGGCGACGGGTTGACCATGCGCAATGCGCGATACACCGCAAAGGGATCGACTCCGGTTTCCATGTCGAAGCGCTGCGAGATGACGGCCTGAAAAATATCCCCAGCTGCAATGTATTCCTTTGTAGCCTCAATTGCTTTGTAAAAATCCTTTTTGCGGGTTTGCGGTTCTAGTTTCAGCTTTCCACTGATCTTTTTCTGTCTGAATTTGGGCAGTGGGCTGGCCAGACGCTTTTCCAGTTGATCCAACCGTTTCAATGCATCCGCATATGCACGATCCGGCTTTTGCTTCGTAACATCTGCGGTGGCAATCAGCAGCATCTCTTTGCGGATGTGATCAAAAGCGAGCACCTCGTGGAAAAACATCAGGCAGGCATCGGGCAAGCCGAGATCGTCTTCAGTTGTTTCCGGCAGACGCTCGATCTGTCTGACTGCATCGTAAGCAAAATAACCGACAGATCCCGCTGTAAACGGCGGCAGTCCTTCCAGTCGCGCAGGCTTATGGCCGGTGAGAAATTCCTTCCATAACGCAAAAATATTGCCTTCCATCTTACGCAGCTTGCCATTTTCAAGGATTTCAATGGCTTTACCATGCGAAACAATCTTTCGAAACGGACGAATGCCGATAAATGTATACCGGCCTATCTTTGCGCCGTTTTCTACCGATTCCAGCAAAAAGCACTCAGGTTCTTTCGCCGCGAGACGCAAAAAAGCAGTCACCGGCGTTTCAAGATCGGCTGCAATTGTTCGATACAGAGGCACCAGAGTATGGGCGCGAGCTAGCTTTAGAAATTCGGAACGGCTTGGGAGCGTGGTTTCATGCGATGCCATAGCGTTGTGGTTATCGTATCGTAACTAAGCTTGATTAGACTAAAATCGGCCAACTATCAGCAGCACATAGAGATAGAACTCTGACGGTCCGCGAACCATAAAGATTACGTGATCGATATTCATCCAGACCTTGCGGCTTATCTGGAAACAAGCCTATACTCGGTGAGTTTGGCCGGATTCCATCTGGATAATGCAATTGCGGGTCAAATGCGAAGCAGGCCACCTTCGCTACTGGACTATTTTCCTCTGGAAAGCGTCCAAATCAGGTAGTGGTCGAAGGGAGAAAATAAATTTTGTATGGCTACCATAACGCTCGAGCAGGAGATTAATCCTTGGGAAGCTCAAGCTGCTCGATTTGACTTTGCAGCACGCAAGCTCAACCTGGATGAAGGTTTATGGCGTGTTCTGCGGCACCCCTCGCGCGAAATCATTGTGCATTTCCCGGTCGGTATGGATGATGGCAGGATTGAAATGTTCACCGGCTTTCGAGTCTTGCACTCTCAGGCGCGCGGGCCGGGAAAGGGCGGTATCCGATATTCCCCCGATGTTTCACTGGACGAAGTACGCGCTCTGGCGAGCTGGATGACCTGGAAATGCGCAGTAGTAAACATTCCCTTTGGCGGCGCGAAGGGCGGGGTTATCTGCGACCCTAAAAAAATGTCCATCGGCGAATTAGAGCGTATGACTCGCCGCTATACTGCTGAAATCATTGAGTTTATTGGTCCGGAAAAAGATGTTCCGGCTCCAGATATGGGAACTAACGAGCAGACAATGGCATGGATGATGGACACATACTCCATGCACCAGCGCCAGACGGTTACGAGTGTAGTCACCGGCAAACCGCTCAATATTGGCGGCTCACGAGGACGGCGCGAGGCAACCGGACGCGGCATCAGCGTCATGTGCGACGAGGCACTCAAATATTTACAAATGCCGATCGACGGCTGCCGGGTCATCATTCAAGGCTTCGGCAATGTCGGTTCCAACGCTGCAAACCTGTTGCGTGATAAGGGCTACAAAATTATCGGCATTGCTGAATATGATGGAGGCCTTTTCAATCCGAATGGCATCGATATCTGCTCATTGCTGGAACATCGCCAGCGTAATGGCACAGTACTAGGATTCAGGGGCGCGGAAGCCGCTGATACCCATGAACTATTGACGACAGATTGCGAAATTCTGATTCCGGCGGCAACCGAAAATGTCATCACCAGCCGCAATGCAGACCGTATCAAGGCTCGCATTATCTGCGAAGGCGCCAACGGCCCTACAACCGCAGTTGCTGACGAAATTCTGGCAGATAAAAAAATATTTATCATCCCGGACATACTTGCAAACTCGGGCGGAGTAACCGCCTCATATTTCGAATGGGTTCAGGACCGTCAGGGCTATTTCTGGAAAGAGGCCGTTGTCAATGAGCAGCTGGAGCACATTTTGGCAACCAGCTTTGATGATGTCGTCCGTTATTCAGAAGCTCACGGTGTCAATAACCGCATCGCGGCTTATATGCTGGCAATTGACCGTGTTGCTTTCACGATCAAGCAACGCGGCATCTATGCCTGATTCTGCTTCCGGAAGCCGTTAAATGGAAATATTTAACGGCTTTTGGCTATTTTCTTAGCTGCACGGGCGCGCTTCGCTATTTCTTCTTCTGAAAACATGGTGCCGCGGCATTTTTCCGCCCCGCAGTTGCATTGGCAATCGTCATCCTCGCCATCGTACAAATTGTACTCATAAGTTAATTCTTCTCCGGCTGCAATATCGCGTATCGCCTTAATCCATACCCGTCCACGAACCTCATCGGTCTCGCAATTCGGATCGCATGAATGATTGATAAACATTGCCGTACCATGGCCATCGATCACGAAATCGCCGTCGCCTATTCCAAAGAGGTAGGTTGTAGGCGAATCCTGGTATTTTTCGTCGGCTTCTTCTTTCGTTATACGTGGCCCCGTGTATTCCACAATGCGAGTGCCTTTCTTGATGGGAGCAGTGGTATAGCATCCAGCTGCATGGATAGCGGAGGAACGGATAATCAGGCTCATAAATATAAGGATTCGAGCCGAGTATATCTTACTCATTGTCGGAAATTTTGTTTGGGCTGGAGGAGTTTGCGTCCAACCCCATTCTCAGAGGCAGCATTTCAAGTGCCGGTACTTATACTTGCCTGCATTTTGCGTGTTCGTGGCGAGCGTAATTCTTCCCACTGTTACGCTGTCATACTATGCATGTCTGTTTTGGTGTACCACATATAGATGGTTGCCTTGTTAGGAGGCATCAGAGATGAAGAAGAACAGCTCTGGTAGCGAAGATGCAAGTGGCTCTGACACCAGACGCTCTCCTGGTGTCCTTCCGCACAATGATGGTTTGACGGTTGTTGAGCAGCCTTTCGCAGATCTTGGTGTCATCCTGACAAGCCTGCAGCACATGAAGGAAGGGGACTTTTCCATCCGCTTGCCTGGCTCGTGGACAGGACTCCCCGGAAAAATTGCCGATACATTCAATGACATTATTGCTGCCAACGAGCAAATGGCATTGGAATTGAAAAGGGTGGGTCAGGCCGTCGGCAAAGAGGGCCGCATCCGCCAGCGTACCCGGCTTCTGGCTCCCCGAGGGGCCTGGCGCGAGATGGAAACCTCCATAAATACACTCATTGAGGACCTTCTTCGCCCGACAACCGAGGTTACCCGGGCTATTGGCGCCGTTGCGCAGGGAAACCTCAATGAAAAAGTGCGCCTTGATGTGGATGGGCGCCCTCTGGAAGGCGAATTTCTTCGCTCGGCAACTATCGTCAACACGATGATTCAGCAACTCAGCGTCTTTACGTCGGAAGTCACGCGTGTAGCGCGGGAAGTGGGCACAGATGGCAAGCTGGGTGGGCAGGCCGTTGTCCCCGGGGTAGCTGGAACGTGGAAAGACCTTACTGATTCAGTAAATCTCATGGCGAGCAATTTGACCAGCCAGGTCCGCAACATTGCTGAAGTAGCGACAGCAGTCGCCAGCGGAGACCTCTCTCGTAAGATCACTGTCGATGTGCGTGGTGAAATCCTTCAGCTCAAAGAAGCAATCAATACCATGGTCGACCAACTGCGCTCTTTCGCTTCGGAAGTGACACGCGTAGCGCGGGAGGTGGGCACAGATGGCAAGCTGGGTGGTCAGGCCGTAGTTCCGGGTGTCGCAGGAACATGGAAAGACCTAACGGACTCAGTAAATGCCATGGCGGGAAATCTTACTGCGCAAGTCCGCAATATTGCTGAAGTCACAACTGCTGTGGCCCGCGGCGACCTTTCTCGCAAGATCACGGTGGACGTGAAGGGCGAAATTCTTGCGCTTAAAGAAACCATAAACACGATGGTGGACCAGCTCAATGCTTTTGCGGGCGAAGTGACGCGCGTGGCCCGCGAGGTGGGCACTGAAGGAAAGCTGGGCGGTCAAGCGAACGTGCCCGGCGTTGCCGGCACATGGAAAGATTTGACAGATAACGTCAATTTCATGGCCAGCAATCTTACAGGCCAGGTACGCAATATTGCAGAAGTTGCAACTGCGATCGCGACTGGTGATCTCTCGCGCAAGATCACAGTGGATGTACGCGGCGAGATTCTTCAACTCAAAGAAACATTGAATACGATGGTAGACCAGCTGAATCGCTTCGCAGGCGAGGTAACGCGCGTAGCACGCGAGGTTGGCACCGAGGGTCGATTAGGCGGCCAGGCGAACGTTCCGGGCGTCGCCGGCACATGGAAGGACCTTACGGATAACGTCAATTCCATGGCCAGCAATCTTACAAACCAGGTTCGAAATATTGCTGAGGTAACAACGGCTGTTGCGCGTGGTGACCTTTCGCGCAAGATTACTGTTGATGTCAAGGGCGAAATTCTTGAGCTGAAGGACACTATCAACACGATGGTGGACCAACTGAACGCCTTTGCCAGCGAAGTAACGCGTGTAGCGCGCGAAGTCGGCACGGAAGGAAAACTCGGGGGTCAAGCGCAGGTCTTAGGTGTTGCGGGCACATGGAAAGACCTGACAGATAACGTCAACTTCATGGCAGGAAATTTGACAGCGCAAGTGCGCAATATTGCTGAAGTTGCAACCGCCGTTGCACGTGGCGACCTCTCGCGCAAGATTACTGTTGATGTTAAGGGCGAAATTCTTGAGCTGAAGAACACCATCAACACGATGGTGGACCAACTGAACGCTTTTGCAGGTGAAGTAACGCGTGTAGCGCGCGAAGTTGGTAGTGAAGGGCGGCTTGGCGGACAGGCGGATGTACCCGGTGTTGCCGGCACATGGAAGGACCTTACTGACTCTGTCAACTCCATGGCCGGCAATCTGACTGCTCAAGTGCGCAACATTGCTGAAGTGACAACCGCTGTTGCGCGTGGCGATCTTTCGCGCAAGATTACCGTTGATGTTAAAGGCGAAATTCTTGAGCTGAAGGACACCATCAATACAATGGTGGACCAACTCAACGCCTTTGCCGCGGAGGTCACACGCGTGGCCCGCGAAGTTGGAACCGAGGGCAAGCTGGGCGGCCAGGCACAGGTCCCCGGAGTTGCAGGCACGTGGAAAGATCTTACGGATAACGTCAACGTCATGGCTGCGAATCTGACGGCGCAGGTGCGCGGCATCGTAAAGGTTGTGACCGCTGTAGCGAACGGCGTGCTTACGCAGAAGCTCACAGTGAATGCGAAGGGCGAAGTTGCGGCGCTGGCGGAAACCATCAACAATATGACGGACACGCTCGCTACCTTTGCTGACCAGGTGACCACCGTAGCGCGTGAAGTTGGCGTAGAAGGCCGTTTGGGCGGGCAGGCCAATGTGCCCGGTGCAGCCGGAACGTGGAAGGATCTTGTCGATAATGTTAACTTGCTCGCGGATAATCTCACCAACCAGGTTCGCGCTATCGCAGAAGTTGCAACCGCCGTTACCAAAGGCGATCTCACGCGCTCGATTCAGGTGGAAGCCAGAGGGGAAGTTTCCGAGCTAAAAGATAACATCAACACGATGATCAACAACCTGCGCCTCACCACCGAGCGCAATACTGAGCAGGACTGGCTGAAAACCAACCTCGCGCGCTTTACGGGCATGCTGCAAGGCCAGCGTGATCTAACTACCGTAGGCCGGATGCTGCTTTCGGAACTTGCGCCGCTGGTAAACGCCCAGCAAGGGTTGATTTATCAGATGGATTCGGAGCAACCGGGGACCATGGTATTGCTCTCCTCCTATGCCAGTCCGCACGATGACCGTTTCAGCCGTATAAAGACAGGCGAAGATCTGATCGGCCAATGTGCGGTGGAGAAGCGGCGTCTGCTAATCACAGATCTGCCTCCTGCGACTACTTCCATACGTTCAGGGCTGTTTGAATCTGTACCTAAGAATGTGATTGTGCTGCCGGTGCTTTTTGAAGATCAGGTGAAAGCTGTTATCGAACTGGCTACATTGAACATCTTTACCGCTTCGCATCTCGCATTTTTAGAACAGCTTACTTCCAGCATCGGCATCGTACTGAACAGCATTGAAGCAACGATGCAGACCGAGGCCCTGTTGAAACAGTCGCAACAGCTGGCTACCGAACTTCAATCTCAACAGAAGGAATTGCAACAGACTAACGAGCAGCTTGCACAGAAGGCGCAGCAACTTGCTGAGCAGAACGTCGAAGTAGAACGCAAAAATGAAGAAATCGAGCAGGCCCGCAGGGCGTTGGAGGAGAAGGCTAAAGAATTGGCTCTTACTTCCAAATACAAATCAGAATTTCTCGCAAACATGTCGCATGAGTTGCGCACGCCTCTGAACAGTATTCTGGTTCTGGGCCAGCAGCTTAGTGATAATCCTGACGGCAATTTAACGCCAAAGCAGATTGAGTTTGCGCGTACTATCCACGCTGCTGGAACTGATTTGCTGAATCTTATCAGTGATATTCTCGATCTCTCCAAGATCGAATCCGGCACTGTCTCCATCGAAGCAGAAGAAGTGTTCTTTTCCAGCCTGCTTGAGATGATTGCGCGCCCATTCCGGCATGAAGCGGAGAATAAAAAGCTCTCCTTTGACCTGCATGCCGATTCAAATCTAGGTCGGAGCCTGATTACCGACTCGAAGCGCCTGCAGCAAGTACTGAAGAACCTTCTCTCGAATGCATTCAAATTTACAGAGCATGGTGGCGTGCGCCTCTCTGTCTTCAAAGCCGAAAATGGATGGAGCGAAAATCACCCCATTCTCAAGAATGCTGCGTCAGTGATCGCTTTTGAAGTTGCAGATACAGGAATCGGTATTCCCCAGGAGAAGCAGAAGATAATCTTCGAGGCCTTTCAGCAGGCTGATGCCGGGACGAGCCGCAAGTATGGGGGCACAGGCCTGGGGCTTGCCATCAGCCGAGAATTGACTGCCCTGCTCGGTGGTGAAATTCAGCTGCAAAGCATCTCAGGTAAAGGGAGCACTTTCACGCTCTATTTACCTCAAACCTATGTAGCGCCCGCAGCGTCCGGCGCATCGTCGACAGAGGCATTTCATTCCGCCTCAGCAGCCTTGCAACTCACGAGCGCATCTCTGACGGACAGTTCTGAAATGCTAATTGAAGATGATAGAAACCATCTTCTGCCGGGAGAAGCAACTTTGCTGATCATCGAAGATGATCAGCATTATGCGCGTATTCTCTGCGATCTAGCCAGAGAAAAGGGCTTCCAGGTGCTCGTAGCGTCGCGGGGCTCAGAAGCTCTTGCATTGGCACGTGAGTTTCATCCAACTGCGATATCGCTCGATGTTTTCCTGCCTGACATGCTGGGATGGACCATCCTGAACCACCTCAAACAGGATCTTGGCCTTCGCCACATCCCCGTACAGATGCTCACTCTGGATGACGATCGCCACCACGGATTATCTCGCGGCGCCTTCTCATTTGTGACAAAACCAGTTACAAAAAAGGAATTAGAAGATGCGTTTAGCCGTATCCTGAAGTTTTCAATGCAGCAACGCAAACGCTTATTAATAGCCGAAGATAATCCAGCTGAGCAACTGAGCATTCGCGAGCTTCTGGGCCATGATGACATTGATATACAAATTGCATCCACCGGAGCCGAGGCTCTTGAAGCTGTTAGAACACAATCGTTTGATTGCGTTGTGCTTGATTTGCGCTTACCGGATATGACTGGTTTCGAAGTGCTGGAGCAATTGCGTGATACTCCTGCGCTCAAGGACTTGCCGATTGTAGTGTTTACGGGGAGAGAGATTTCAACCGAAGAAGATGCCAAATTGCACAGATTGGCCCGTAGTGTCATCGTAAAAGATGTGGAATCTCCTGAGCGGTTGCTTGATGAGACATCGTTGTTTCTTCATCGCGCGGTGACAGACCTACCTCTTGAAAAGCAGAAAATGCTTAATCGGCTTCATCGTTCCGATGAAGCATTAATCGGGAAAAAGGTGCTTGTGGTCGATGATGATGTGCGAAATATTTTTGCCTTGAGCAGCGTTCTGGAAAGAAGGGGAATGACTGTTCTTACTGCCAGCACAGGACGTGAAGCTATCTCAACGCTGGAATGCACGCCTGATTTGGCCATTGTGCTTATGGACATCATGATGCCGGAGATGGATGGATACGGAACGATGCAGTCAATCCGAAAGAATCCAGCATTTCATAGACTTCCGATAATTGCTTTAACAGCCAAGGCCATGAAGGGCGACCGCGAGAAGTGCCTGGAAGCGGGCGCATCAGAGTATCTGGCGAAGCCCGTGAATACAGAGCAACTACTGGCTACGCTGCGTATTTGGCTCCATAGATAAGGACTACTCATGCCGGGAACAGATGGAAGCGTGTCATGACTGAGACGGTGAACTCCCATGACAAAGTCAACATACTTCTGGTTGACGATCAGCCTGCAAAGTTGCTGAGTTATGAAGCCATTCTCGGCGATCTTCACGAAAATCTCATCAAGGCCTCTTCCGGGACCGAAGCGCTGCAACATCTGCTGAAGAATGACATCGCAGTTGTTCTGACGGATGTAAGCATGCCCGGCCTTGACGGGTTTGAACTGGCCGACATGATGCGCCAGCATCCGCGTTTTCAAAAGACTGCAATTCTTTTTATTTCCGCAATTCATCTCTCCGATGTCGATCTAATTAAGGGATATCAGCGTGGCGCCGTGGACTACATTTCGGTTCCGGTTATACCGGAAGTGCTGCGCGCTAAGGTCAGTCTTTTTGCCGAGTTGCACCGTAAACGTCGTCAGTTGGAGACTTTGAACCGCGAACTGAAGCAGCACGTTGCCCAGCAAACAGAAGAAGTAAGAGAGCGCGCAGACCTCCTGAACCTTGCCTCAGAAGCCATCATGGTTCGCGACATAGATGGAGGTTTACTGTTCTGGAACTCGGGTGCGGAAACATTGTATGGATGGCGTCGCGATGAGGTCCTGGGCAAAGATATTCATCATATTCTGTCGACGAAATTTCCTGCTCCGCGTAACAGGATTGAGTCCGCTCTTAAGAAGATGGGGAGATGGGAAGGCAATCTCATTCAATATTCGCGAAACGGCAAAGAGCTTACGGTTGCATGTCGAAAGGTTTTGAAAAGGGGCCGTCCCGGATCGCCTACGGTAATTCTTGAAATCAGCCGCGACATTACCGAACGATTACGCGCAGAAGAAGCTTTGCGCAATGCTGAAAAGATGGCTGCTATGGGCCGAGTAGCGGGAATTATCGCGCATGAGATCAACAATCCTCTGGAAGCAATTCTTAATATTTTTTACCTCTTGCGCGATCATCCATCTCTGGACAGCACAGCGATGGAATATGCCCGCATGGCCGAGCAGGAATTGCTTCGCGTGGCTCACATTGTCAAACAAAACCTGAGTTTTTATCGAGAATCGCAACAGCCTGTTCATGTTTCAGTGGCTGAAATACTCGACAATATTCTTGAATTGCAAGCGAGAAATATTCAGGCTCAAAATATCCTTCTGGAAAAGCGTTTTTTAACGGACGCAACTATCCATGGATTTCCGGGCGAATTGAGACAGGTCTTCATGAACCTGATTGCGAATGCCATCCAGGCTATGCCGAAAGGAGGCCGACTGCGGATCAGTGTTCGGCATGCAGTTGCAGGTGGGGTGGCTATCTCTATATGCGACACAGGCTCAGGCATCAAACAGGAGTATGCAGAACAATTATTTGAACCATTTTTTACTACCAAAGCCGCGAAAGGGACAGGTTTGGGATTGTGGATCAGCAAAGGTATAGTTCAGAAATATGAAGGCTCCATTCGTTTTCGCAGCATCCAGATTGTAGATGGCTATGTGACGTGTTTTCGTGTGCTAATTCCAGGAGGATCAGTTCCAAAAAGCGAAAGTAACAATAGCCTGCCGGACTGGTATTAATTGGGCGGGTTTGGAACTCGTCAATATGTTACACGCACATTTCAATGAAAATCTAAATTTTCGAGATCAGAAACGGCTTTATATTTGGCGGCTCTTGTTCTTCGACAAGTTGCTTTTGTTTTGATGACCATTCCTTTTTAGTGGGACAACTTATAGCCCATACGAGAGCTGCTATCCATCCAAGCAGTGTCCAGCCCAGGAACAAATTAAGTATGAAAATTTCTCCGTCCCTGGTACAGCCCCTTGCATCCGCTACGATGGACGGGATGAAATACAACGCTTCTATTAGAAAAGAAAGCCTGATTTCATTGCTTCTACGGCTTTCGGTGGGAACTGGATTGAGCGTCGAAGCTTCGTTATCGGATTCGTGAGATATGACTGAGAGCGATAGAAGGGAATCGACCCTAATTATTTTTTTCAAGGCGAGAATCCTCAACGAGGAAATCGTACGAAACGAATATTATAGAAACGTTATTAAAATGTGTCGTAAATTATAGTTTTGATTAGCAAATGATCTTACTACAGTAATATCTTAGCGCGTAACTTCTTTTGAAGAGTAGGCAACAGAAAGTCTGGATTCCTTACGCACGTTGCATGCAATTATTATTGCGGTGCATCAACTGATTCATTTTGCTGATGCCACATATGGGTAAGACGTTGAAGGTTCTGCTGTACTCGTTCCTGAGGGTCTTCCGATCCAGATGGTGGAACATGGGTGATCGCGCCGGGGCCGGGCGGTTCTTCATCTATGTTGTCCTGACTCGATTCTGGATGTTGGTTTAGCGATGCTGTGGGTACACTTGCAGCTATAGCTGAAACAGTGCTGTTTTTGGCGGAAAGCAGCAATTCCCGCGGCATTCCCACCGAAGTTTTACCTACCATAATAAAGTTGTAGCCAGTCCCCAGAAGCAAACTCGTGAGCACATCGTGTGGCTCTCCCGGACCGTACGTCCCAAATACAGGAGTGTTCAAAGGGGCGCCGTCTATAGTCATACCCCCTAAACGAGAAACTTCTTGTAAGATTGCGGCCAAATCTGAGTTATGCGCATTCACTAAGAGGCTGCCATTCTTCAGGGTAATGACTGCGGGTTCGACCGCTGGAGACACGTTAGTATATTGAACTGATTGTCCTGCTCGATTTGCCTTTTGAGCATGGAGCGCGTGTGCAGATATGCCAGCCAAAACGATAAGGGTGGTAAAGAAGCGACTAAAGGGGAAGGGGAATGCCATGCCGAGGACTACATGCCTTCATAAGTAGGCAAGAATTTGCCTTTCACTCGTCCGGAATAGAAGATGAATTTTGCGTAAAAATGTCCAGATAACTATTTTTAAATCAATATTCGAACATTTATGACGGTTCTGAGCGTTCGCACGCCAACGAAGAAACTTTATTCTCATTATTGGTCCGTGCTCTGTCTTTTTGAATGCGCTGTCATTCCAGCAGAGCATCCGATTTGCTCTGTTTTCTATTGGGGTAAATATTTTGTGTAAATCTATCCTTGCCTCTTTGCCGGCTTTGTAAAGGATATACAGGAAGTTGCTGTTCTGGGATCCGTCGTCAAAGAAAGCTTTGTTCATACACCAACATCAGCGGCATCTGAGATTCAGGTTTCAGCACGCATAGAATTTCATCGCGTCTCACAACACTGCGAGGGCATAGAGCGCTAGGCTCTCGGTTTAATGATCCTTTTCTGCTCAATAAGGAAAATCATGAATTGGAAGCGTCGGTTTACAGTTTCTGCAAAATGTTTTGTTTCGTTTTGCCTGCTTGCCGGTTCCGGACTGGCTTTCGCACAGACACAACCTGCTAACAGCACAGATCCGCGGCTCACCATGCCGAAGCAGGGCCTGGAAGGTTATACAACAGCTACTCCTGGCGCGGCGTCACGCGGGGCAGCAACTTCAAAACCCGACAGCCCAGACCGCACCGTCGGCCCGCAGCAGGACGGATCGATCGTGGTATCGGATAACCAAAGACTGACACCGGCCGGCAGAATCATCGAGCTGGGCTCGCCTGTGCGCGCAAAAGCCATCGCCCTCAATCCGAATCCTGTAGCGCACAGCGGAGCTGTGCTGATGATGGGCTCGTCGCAACCGGTCATCATTTTTGATACAGAGACAGGGCAGGTTCTTCAGCGCTTTCTTCCCAAGGATCCAATCTTGCATGAAGGAGTGAAGGCCGGTTCTTTCACCGGGATTGCGTACTCTGCAGACGGCAAGAAACTGCTCTTCAGCCAGGACAGTAATTTTCTGGTGCTTGCCAACGTAAATCCGGGAACGGGCCTTCTGGAGCAGGAGCAGAGAATCGATTTGCCGGAACCTCCCAAGGATGGACGGCCCTACTTTCATCCCCAGTGGATCAATCCAGGCGGCATCGCATTCTCCTCGGACAGCAGGCGAGCGTATGTCGCGTTGAACGTTGCTAACACACTGGGCGTGATTGATTTGACGGCATCTCCGGCGAAACTCGTTGCGCAAATTCCCGTCGGTAATGTTCCGAACAGCGTTGTGGTGCATGGTCGCTACGCTTATGTCAGCAACGAGGGCGGAAGACCGGCTACCAAGGATGACTACACCAATCTCTCCGATGGCACATCCATCGTTGCCGACCGCAGGAACGCGTTCGCTCTTACTGGTACAGTGTCTGTCGTGGATCTTGCCGCGGGCAAAGAGGTAAAGACGATTGCGGTGGGACTGCATCCGGCTGGAATGACGGTTTCCGGATCCAAACTGTACGTTGCCAATGCCTATGGCGACAGCTTGTCTGTTATCAATCTTCAAACGAACACGGTTCTCCGCACTATCGACCTGAGCGTTCCGATAGCCGGCGGGGTCTTCGGCTCCGGTCCTAACGATGTGGCTGTGACAGACGATGGGAGAGCCTATGTGACGCTCGGCAACGCGAATGCTGTGGCCGTTATTAACCTGATGGGCCGCGACCCGCACCCGGTGATTGGCTATATTCCGACGGCCTACTTCCCGACCTCCATCGAGTATGACAGGCCTCGAAAGCAGCTTGTGATCGCCGATGATAAGGGCATCGGATCGCGAGGCGTAACGGTCACGCGAGGCGGAGTCACAGGCTACAACACGCATGCCGATCAAGGCGTCGTGAATCTGGTTCCGGAACCGAATGCGACGGAACTGGCGAAGTTCAGCAAGCAGGTCTTCGCCAATAACGACTGGACCCTGACGATGAACATTCAGGTGGGCTCTCAATATGTCGATCCGCATGCTAAGCCGGTTGCGATCCCGAAGCATATCGGTGAGCCCTCGCTCATCAAGCATGTGTTTCTCATCATCAAAGAAAACCGCACCTACGATCAAATGCTGGGTGACGTGGCCTGGGGCAACGGAGCTCCATCGCTGGCTGTCTTCGCATCTGCCGTGCCCAACCAACATGCCTTTGTGAAGCGCTTTCCGTTGTTCGATAATACCTACGCGCCCAGCCGTCAATCTGCGGACGGGCATGTGTGGATTGGAATGTCTGGGTCCTTCTACTCCAATGAGATACTGTCGCCGGACTGGATTCGCTCTTATCCCGGTGGGAACTCCAACGACGCACTCACTTATACTCCCAAAGGTTTTCTGTGGACGGCGGCGGAAGCCAAAGGAGTCACGGCCAGACTGTATGGCGAGTGGAACAGCGACCATCCGGTCGTCAGCAAGAAGCCGGATGGCAGCGCATACACCTGGACTGACTTCTACAATACCGCCTTATGCAAGGAAGGCAAGAAGCCGGCTTCCGATTGCATCGTTCCTGACGATGCTATCCATGTCACATCTTCGATTCCCTCGGCGCAGGCAATCATAGACCCGCGTTTCCCGGGATTTGATCTGATTATTCCCGACCAATACCGCGCCGACATCTGGATCGATGAATTCAAGCGCCTGGATGCAGCCAACCAGGTTCCCAATCTATCAATTTTTGAACTAGGAGACGACCATACTGCCGGGACATCGCCAGGGCATCCATACCCCATTAACTATCAGGCGGACAACGATCTTGCTCTCGGTCGCATGGTGGAGGCTATTACTCATAGCAAAGTTTGGAAGGATACGGCGATCTTTGTCGAGGAAGATGACGCACAGAACGGCGCCGATCATGTCGATGGACACCGGCAGCCCATCTACGTCATCAGCCCCTACACGGCGGCCCCGCAGGCTCGTGGCCAGGGCAAAGTGATCCATACGACCTACACGGCAGAGAACATCAATCGTACAATTGAAAACATTCTGGGGATGCAGCCGCTCACGCAGTTCGACCTAGTTGCCTCACCGATGTTCGACGCGTTTCAAAATACACCGGACCTGACGCCTTACGAACATGTGGAACCGACCATTCCGCTGGATCAAGGCCCCGGATTGCCGGGCAGTGAGCTTTCGTATACGCCAATGCAAAAGGCCTGGCTCAGGGCTAGCGAAGAAGTGATGAAGGGTAAATACAACAAGCCGGATGCAGTCGATCCGAACTTCCTGAATCATGTGATCTGGTATTCCGCAACGAACTGGACCCGTCCTTATCCAGGCGAGAATAAGGTGCTTCTACCGGGGCCATTTGTCAAAGCCGCTAAGAAATACTCCGGCGACGATGATTAGCACACATACAAAGCAAAGAACCTGCCGGGAAGGGAACTCCGCGGCAGGTTCTTCAGAAGTGCCGGCGTACTCATATCTGGCCCCTGTCAGGCTGCGATGTGTCGGAGGCGATGTGCCGTGCCATAGCTGGAACTGGCTAAATTAAATCAAACTGCGTTAGATCCGCTAAGGACGTATTCGGTGTTCTTAATGCGAGAAAACTAAATCTCTTCAAAAGAGCGACGGAGAAAAGCTAAAACATCAAGAAATTCTGCGGCTTTTTCGACACTATCACCTCTTATGGATCACATCCGGAAGGCTTTTTTCTGCATCTTAAAAACCGAGAAGTGTAGTAACATTCTCTGGCCTGACGCATGATTGTAAGTAGAGCATCCCTCTTACGTCGAATCCAGGAAACTTTCCAGACTGCTGTTGCGCTGATTTTCTGCTTAGGATTTTCCCTCCTTAGCGCTCAGGTGCAGTCTCCTGTAAATTCTGGACAACAAACTTCGCCCTCATCTCCCGCAAGCGTTGATTACACCCGGCGCGAACTTCAACCAAATCTGAGTACAGATCGTGACCCAATCCCTTCGCCCGATGTGCCGCTAATGAATTCATCGCCAAATGGGAAAGCTTTGGAATCGACCGGCGAGGGTAATAACAAGATTTACACGCTGCACGAAAATGTTGAGGAAGTCCTTTTGAATTGCACCGTAGTTGACGAACAAGGCCGTCTTGCCGACAACCTGAAACCAGGTGCCTTTCATATATTTGAAGACGGAGTTCCCCAAACTATCGTTGCTTTTGAGCACCGCGATGTCCCCGTCTCTATTGGGATATTGGTGGACAACTCCGGATCGATGCGCGATAAACGTGCCGCGGTGGATGATGCTGCGCTTGACCTTGTTCGGCATTCAAATCCCAAGGATGCAGCTTTTGTAGTCAATTTTTCGGACAAGGCCTTCCTCGACCAGGGTTTTACATCGAATGTAAGCGACCTAGAACGCGGCCTTTCTCACTATGACGCTAGAGGAACTACAGCTATCTACGATGCAATTGCTGCTTCTGCCGATGAAATGTCGCGCTATTCAAAATGGCCGAAACAGATCCTGCTGATAATCACAGACGGTAAAGACAACGCTTCCCGAACGTCTCTGGAGCAAACCATTCGCCGCGTTCAAAACCTCTCCGGGCCGGTAGTGTACTCCATTGGACTGCTCTATGATGCAAGCAATAAAGAAGATGCCAAACGCGCGCGAGCGGACCTGGAGCGGCTTTCCAAAGAGACAGGGGGCATAGCATACTTTCCAAACTCACTAGATGAAGTAAATGGAATTGCAAATGAAGTAGCGCGAGCTATCCGCAATCAGTACACACTGGGATATCACTCAACAAAACCTTCAAATTTAGGTGGATATCGTAGCGTTCATGTAGACGCTGTAGGGCCCAATGGCAGCAAGCTAAACGTCATTACCAGAAAGGGCTACTATCCACGAGAAATTAAGCAGATGCATACTGAACAAATATCTGAAAAGAAATAAACTGCCTTTCTGTCGGCGGTACACGAACCAAATTAGGAACAGGTGTATGTTCTCGCACTTCATCCGGCACGAACTGTACAAAGAAGAAAGATCTAATCAAGACGGTACGGGAAAGTGCAAAGCGTATGCGCTAACTCAATGTGCTTTCAGTGGACGAGATCAATAAATCCTTGATCACATCAGCGAATCATTCGAGATGGTGATGGTAAAAGTGGCCGCGTCGTTCGGAAACCGGAAACTAAGATGAGACTGAGGCATCCCGCGGGGATTCCAATACTGCCAGAACTTTCCGAGGTCTTAACGAATGGAGGAAATAGGAATTTTTATTCCAAAACGATGATTGTTTGGCTTCACACTTCACCGAAGGAAATAAGCTCCCTTTTAAGGGAGCCTTTCTTTTCCTGCTAATTGTCGCTGCCAGATTGGATCTAAGTCCTTTAAAATCTGGCGGGGACGACGGGGCTCGAACCCGCGACCTCTGCCGTGACAGCAAATCAGAAACCCGTAACTTATTGGAATCAGGGGGAACGGATGGCTCCTTTCAGCGCCCTGAGGAACGGTTGGTAACCCTTATTGCACCCTTATCGCACCCGCGACCTCTGCCCTGTAAACCTCTGCCCCAGCCGGTTAGCACCTCAAAGCGCCAGATCGTCTGTATAGGAGTAGCGATGGCCAGCGATATGATCGCGACATGGCACGATCATTCGATTGCGTTGATTTCAAGCTGGCAGAGGCAGACTTCTTTCTGGAACATCTTAAGACCTGCACCAATCCACTTTGGGGAGTCAATTTCTATTTCAGCGCCTTCGTTTCGGCTGCGAGAAGCGTGACGTTCGCGCTGCAGGCGGTGATGGATGGCCAGCCTGGATTCGCGGAATGGTACGCGAAGAAGCAGGACGAAATGAGAGCTGATCCTATATGCCGTTTTTTCGTTGGGTACCGGAACGAGGTCTTGAAGACTGGGGAATTGCCGATCACGGGCGGATACGGGGGATTCGTCGGTGCCGCGAAGAACAACGGGACGAAACTCGAATTGAAGTACAGGTTTGGTCGCTCGATCCTAACGGGCGAGCAGCTGCCGGCGGTGGACCGGACCGAGTTCATTCAAAGGGCGATAGTGGGCGGGCAAGGGGAAAAGCGCGAGGAAGAACCCGATGCAATTGCGTGCTGTTGTGAGTACATGCGAAAGATGGTTGCACTCGTGCGATCCTGTTACGCCGATTTTGGCTCGGTGATTGACCCTGACGAGTACTACACGATTGACAACCTCCGCAAAATTAACAGATCCATCGAGGAACTTGAAGCAGAACTGGGCTTCCCGAGAGGATGGACAAGCGTTGGCGACCATACAGACGAAGAGCGCCTGCGCGCACTCTGCGCGCATGTACCGCGATCAAGCATCAAACATCTGTTTGACAAGTACGCCATTACACCTTCATGACATGTCGTTAAGATCGGCGGCCGGGTTTGTTCCATCCAGAGTGAGGGCCTGCCCCTGACTCGGCTCGGTGAATAGATCAGCTGGTCCTGCGTCCGCTGGGAGACGCAGTTCTGGAGAATCGTTCTTCGTATTCCCTACTGCGGGACTGACTTTCCAAGCCGTCATTCGTTCAGCCGGAAACGGTCGCAATATGTCGATCGGCGGCCGGTCGGGATCTCCCGGATCGAGCCATCGATCATAGTCCGAGGGCGAGAGAATCACAGGCATTCGATCGTGCATGGGCCGGACCAGTTCATTGGGATCGGTAGTGATGATCGTGTACGTCTCAAGGACGCTGCCGGTCGTGCGGTCCTTCCAGCGGTCCCATAGGCCCGCGAACGCGAAGAGTTCACCGTTCGGAAGCTCAATGGTCCAGGGCTGCTTGGCTTTGTTCCCAATTTTCTGCCATTCGTAAAAACCTGTCGCGGGCACCAAACAGCGCCGGCGTTTCATTGCCTCTCGGAATGTCGGGCTGCTGGTTACGGTTTCCGCGCGCGCGTTGATCGTCGAGTAGCCGATCTTCGGGTCCTTAGAAAAAAACGGAACCAAGCCCCATCGCAATAAAGCAAGCTCTCGCTCGGCCCTGTCTCTGTTCAAGCGAACGATAGGTTGATCGGTTTGCGGTGCGATGTTGTAAGACGGAAGGATTTCGAAGGTCGGTGGGATGCCGACGCGGAACGCCTCAGCTATGCGCTGCTTCTCCGCCCGGTTTTGATAGCGTCCACACATCTTCGAAGTGTAGGGCACGCGGCCGACTTGACCGCAATCATCGGCTTCTGATCCGCTTACGGCAGGCTCGCTTGGATTTGTCCTTCGGTGGCCAAGTGATCATGCTTTCGGGAAGGGGCCGATGGCCCTTCTTCTCATGGTGGAATACTTGTCCGAGGTCTCTCATATCGACCATCTGACCGCAAGCCTTACAAGCGTAGAAATGATCTCGCGCGTCTTTGGGCTCTCCACTCAATCTGTAACCAAGAATCTGTCCTGGCTTGATCATTCAGGCGTCCTCAGAGTATTGGATGCCGCCTATCCGCTTTCTTTCATCCAATCACACGCTGCAGGATCTTGCGCGCCAAACTGACACTATCCGCAATCGCCGCATACACCCGTGGAGATGGTGAACTGATGTCGTCGCGAGCAAGCCGCACTGCAGCGATAATGGCTGCCGCGATCACAATGGTGCTGGCAAAGCGATCCTGACTCCGTCGCTCCTGCTCCTCGCGGGCGATCGCCCGTTTCATCTCGCCCATTTCTGACCTCCCGTCCCCCGGGACTTGGCCAGGAAGTCGTGCGACAACCGCCCTTGGAATATGTCGATCGGCAAATAACGCCGCTGCTCGCCGCAGAGCGGACAGACTGCAATGATCCAGGAATCGGGCATGGTTTCAACCGGCGCGGGAATGTTCTGATGACACCTCTTACAAACGATCACGAACGGATAAAGGCCGGACGTTGGAGCGTGGAACACAAGAACCAGCATAGGCGAATAAAAGGCGAATATGTCAAGCCAGTGCGGTGGGACGGGTATGGCCGGTACCCTTAAGTTCTGGACGATGCGGAACGCGAGCGAAAGCAAAATCCCATTCACGCCGCCAATGGAATGCCTGCCGGTCGCGCGAATTCCTGAAGGAGATGCGTGGGTCTACGAACTCAAGTTGGATGGGTATCGGGCCCAAGCGATCCGCGACGGTGCTGGCGTCCGGTTGTTGTCCCGGAGAGGAAAAGATCTCACCAAGAAATATCCTCTCGTCTTGCGGGATCTGCTGGACACGATGAATGTCGGTACCGCGGTCGACGGAGAGTTGGTGGCCTTCGACGATGAGGGCAAATTGAGTTTCAATGCTCTCCAGAATGCTGCCTCTGGAACACACGTCATCTTCTTCGCCTTCGATGTTCTTGTAAGCGAAGACAAGGACGTAAAGGCCCTGCCATTGCGGGAGAGAAAACTCCTTCTCAAATCGATTCTGAATTCCGCCGATCATGTGCAGGTCGCGGATCACTTCGGCGGCTCATTATCCAGGTTCCTCCGAGGCGTTAAGCAGATCGGCGGAGAGGGTGTGGTTGCGAAGCGACTCGACAGCCGCTACGAACCTGGCCGAAGGAGCGGATCGTGGTCAAAGATGCGCATCAATATCGGCCAGGAATTTGTGATTGGTGGGTTCACACCCGGCAGCAACGGAATTGACGCACTCGTTGTGGGCTACTATGAAGGCCGCAAGCTCATTTACGCCGCGGGTCCGAGCCGGTCTTGTGCCGGCGTCGCGTCGAGAACTCTATGAGAAGTTGAAGCCGCTCATCGTGCAAACCTGCCCATTCGTCAATCTCCCGGAAGCGATGCCCGGTCGGTGGGGACAGGGCCTCACCGCCGCAAAAATGAAAGAATGCATTTGGGTGAAGCCGAAATTCGTCGCGAATTTTGAGTTCCTCGAATGGACCGACTCGAACCACGTACGGCACATCAAGTTCGTCGGACTGCGTTCCGACAAAGATCCACTTGCAGTTGTGAAAGAATAATCCAGTTCATCAAGTCTCGGAATCAGACCGTCGAAATCATCATGCTGTCCACCTCAGAAAATATTCTGCAGGCCGCATATCGAAATCGACGCGCGGCTTATTTCATCGATCTGTAGACTCACCCAAGTGCCGGGCACCGGAGTCCTTTTATCGCGATCCTTCACTGCTTAGAATATTCAACATGCCTTGTCTTCCTGAATCCGGCGGCTGTGAAAGACCCTTTACGGATGTCCTCGTTGCGCACCTAAACCGCATCGAGGGCGCACACTATATCCATCGTGCCTGTCTCGATGTGGCCGAAAGGCTAATTCCACAGCCCGAAGCACTCTACGTGGATGCGGAGAACGGCCACCAGCTCGTGATCGAGAGGAAGTCAATTTCCTGGCCAGTTGATTATCCGTATCGGCACAATAACGATCACACTGTCGGTGAGTTCTTTGCTAATGAACTCCGCGATCTCACCGCCGATGATCTTTACGAGATTCGGCTACCGATGCTCATGCAAGGCAAGCGCAGCGAATTGCTTCGTTATGCCCTTCAGGCCACTAAGCAAATCCGGGCGAAGTGGGCGACCGTTGCGTCTGGTTCAGGACTGAAGGGCCGTGGTGGAGAAGGCTGGTGGTGGGTATTCCGTAAACTTCCCGAATGGGAAAGGGAGGACAACGCACCAAACCGAGGACTCCAGATTTCATTGATTGGGCCTGGACTTTCCTTCGATGATTTTCTCGATCCCTCTAGCCTCCCGGATGCGCTCGGTGCCGCGCTTACGAAGATCTACGCCAGCTGCACTTCCAAGTTCGTTTCCCACACCGAAGCGCGGCGCATATTACTGCTCGATCCGCACGGCGATCTTCGGACAGAGGGCGGCGAATGGTGGCAGAGGGTCTGGGCAAGCATCCCTCCGCCGTCCCCGATTCAGGAAATCTGGTCCGGCATTCTCGACTGGGTCACCGAAGATACGCAGGACTGGATGTTCGAGCTGCTCTATTCGACCTCAACCGAGCGACATAAGCCTGCTCTAGCCCGCTGAGGGTCACTTGGCTTCGTTTGCCTCGGCCTGAGCCCCGCGCGGATTGCGTCATCCTGAAAAGTCGTGATGCCATGATCGGTATTGTTCCAGAAATACTCGGCATGTTCCTGCACCGCGTTGTTCCAAGCGGTTACTATCGTCTCCACGCTCGGGTAGGACGGCGGTGTTCCTGTGAGCGTGGGATCATTAGCTGTCACCAGCAGCAGATCGAGGTCAAGGGCCGCTCCCCCGGAGATGCGGCGCGGCCAGCCTATCTGCAAAATGCCCTCTTTGCTTATCAGTGATCCTTCACCGCCGGTCTCTGACACATTCCCATAGTTCGGCTCACTATTCACACGCTGAGCCCATGCATTTAGGAGGCTTGCGGGAACATTACGTTCGGGATTGCACATCAACGCCACGCATCCCCAACTCGCGGCAATCCGACCGGTATTCCGGGACAGCGCTTCGGCTTCCCAGAGCTTCAATGCCTCGAACATAAGATCGTTAGCGGAATTGATCGTGTGCGAGCAGGCAACGACCTTCGCGCAACCAGCGGGAGCTGCTTGAGAGAACACCATCGTGTAGGTGTGTCCGCGCCGCGCTCCAGACTTGCGCCCATACCGTATTGGCGCGCAGACGAGCTCAGACCGAGCAAAATCGAGGCGTTCGTCACGCCATTCCTGCCGGTCCTTATCCCACAGCAGTGAGCCAATGATGAGGATTCCGGCGTTCAAGATCAAAGGCTCAAACACTTACCGCCTCCTCTGCTTCGGCAGCTGCCGTAACCAGCTCAGGGACGAACGGCGACACATCCTGAATCGTCACGAGGCCTTTCCTCGGCCGGTAGTAGTCGCGCACCGTGCGATAGGAATCACCATATTTAGCAGTGAATTCCTTCCCCAGCTTGACGTTTCGGCTCAGGACGCTAGAGAGGGCGCGGCCTCCATTGAAAAACTTCTCTACATACTGAGTGCCGAGCACGTACAGAAATCGTTGTTTGTCTGTGGCATGCTCTGCCATTTCATAGAAGTCCTTGAAGAGCGCATTCTGGCGGATCGCTTCAGGTCCGCCTTGCCAATGAATGAACTTGAATTCGGCAATACGACGATTTGTCTCCAGATCAAAGTCGCGACCCGTGTTGCCCGCGCCAAGGGAAACATATTGAATGGCTTCGGACGGCTCAAGAATACGCGGCAAACATAAGAGGATGCCTAACGCATGTACGACAACGTTGATCTGGCCCGCCAAGCGTTTCAGCAATGCGGCGCCGCTCAAAACCTCGGCTTTTGCGCCGCTTTTCAGAAGGACATCCGCATACTGATCCTGCCGCACGCCCTGGAGCGACGCCTCGATCCGGGCGAGGGTTTGCGTGAGATCCTGGCCACCGAACGCCTCTAGGGAAACAATGGCATCTGCAAGCGCAGTGTGCTGAGGATTAGCTGAGGTCATAATAGGGCACAACTATATCGGACTTGCTCCATTCGGATCACCCGGCGCCATGCCCTTTATCGTAAATACGCTCGGTTCTGCTTCACGATTGTGCTGATGCTGTTCTAAAAGGCAAATACATTGTCCGGCCGTTGTGCGCCGCACGTGATCCAGGAAACGCCTTGCGTCTGAAACAGAGGTAAAATATCCGCAAGGCGCACGTTGCCCCTCTTCCCTCGGAGGTTGCGCTATGGTGGTCCTGGTTCCCTGGAAGCCAATCGCTCTTGTGCTGGGCCTGTTGAGCGCGCTTATATTGGTAAGCTATTTCGGATCGGCGCTGATGCGGGGAAAGGATCCGTTCGCTGTGAGCACCGGCAATTGGCAACCCGCCGCAGCCAATCATGTAACGAATCATCCAACCGGCACTCAGAGGAACGGTAGTCCGCGAACGGCTGTCGCCGCGACTCGATGAGCGTCAGGACTCAGTGGCGTCATTTTTCAGCGAGCAGTATCGGCGTCTCCTGAACAGCTCGTACTCTGGGCCTGCTTGAACTCCGTACGGATATTCAGAAAATCGGCAATCAACTCTCCCTGGTTCTGCAATCGCTGCTGTCGGGTAATCTTTTTACGAAAATGCCAGTCGGTGGGATGGAGAGACTTGATCCATGGCTGATTCAGACTGGAGACAAATGCCTCGGCCTTGACTCCGAGCGCGACGATTGCAACGGGTCTGACAATGTCGACCTGCTTCTGAAGAAAGAGTGCGCACTGTTCACGGTATCCGCGAACGCTCGGCATTGATCCAGTGGCGCTCCCGGGCTTCAGTCCCATCAGAGCGTTTGTAAAAAAGCAACTTTCTGGAGAGACTTCTGCCGCCCTGAGCATAGCCAGGAGTCGCTTCCAGAATTCGCTTTTTACCTCCCCGCCATTCTGAAAAGCCTTATCGAAAGCACGAACGCTGTCGAAGTTGTGACCAACGAACATAATGGGATTGTCAGGAAATTGGGTTGGCAATGGTCCGTTGTTTTCCAGGCCCCTCCACAAGCCGGAGCCTCCCGGGAAGAAAGCGGTCCCTGGAATCAGACCGGATAGAGTCAATCCAGTTTGTCTGACGGTGGGGTGATATTTCGTAACGATAGCATCCATCGCGACGAGAAGCTGCTGAATCACTTCTTCAGATTTGCGGGGGGCGTTCATCGTCTCGATTCCGGGAGTTCGGAGGAATGGCCTGACAGGCACTTCGGGCTGGTCTGCTCATTGAAAAAGCGATAAAACCCTATTTTCAAAGAGAAACTCTGAAAACCGGTGGTCCCCGTGGCGCGCATACCCGGTCGAACCGGAGTCCGCATTCGTGTACATGTACAGATGGAGACGCCCATTAGAACGCTGCTGTGCGGCTGAGGCCAGTTCGTTCTTCGTCAATATCCAGACTCGTCGAGTTGAGAGATCCGCAAATGCATAAAGCTCTGCTGGGCAGTCCTCGCTGACCCACCAATCGACTGCCGGTGCTCCCTTTCCGCCACCTGGTTTCGGTGTCAAGTTCGTCTTTACCTGGAGAGTGACTGAGCGGCCCTTCACTCCAGAATAGGCAACCAGGTCAATCCCCGCATCCGTGGTCATAGGTGCGGAGTCGATCCCAAATCGTAGAAGCTCGTATTGCACCAGCAACTCTCCTAAGCGCCCTATCTGCTGGGTCGTCAGGGGACGCGATGTAGCATCGCTAGTTGCCTGCGGCAGTTCACTGTTCATACGAAACCATGATACTGATCCCAACTAAAGCGAGACTGCAGCCGATGGATCTCAGGCTTCACTGGTCGACGCGTGCACGCTGTTGAATTGCACCCGCGTCCACGATGGTCTGGAGCAAGCGAAGGACGGAACACCCCAGAGGATTCGTTATTGCATATTCGACATGCGGGAGCTTTCCAGTCAGTTCAGTGCGACAGAGGAGCCCGTGCTTTTCCATTCGACGGAGGTGCTGATTCAGCACCTTCTTTGAGATTGGCCCCATTCGTCTCTTGAGTTCACCGACTCGGACAGGACCGTCCTGAAGTTGGCAGAGGATTGCGATGCTCCATTTCCCTTGGATCAGCGTAATCGCGCGCTGTACCACCGGCTGGTCTGACGGATGGATCCGGGGCAGGTTGCCGTTCAGATGAGCCGCGCCGGTGGACCGACGATTCACCAGCGGGATCGGTTTGGGCGCTGGCCTAGGCGAACTTAGGTGATCTTCCCGACCGGAATCCCGTCTTGTCCGTGATGTCGCTGTACGCGGCAAGGCAAACCCGCCCCTCGTGTGCGGGTTTCCGCGTGCTGTCCCGACTGGCTCAGAGCAGGCGACCCGCAGCTACTAAAGCCATTCCCGAGGGCCGTCTGTGGGGACAAATTTGGAAAATTCTTGTGGAAAAAATGGCATACTACGGGTACCTGGTGGTTGCTTCCCCCTCCGGGCAGATGCTCGCGAAATGCCGCCAAATGGTCGCAGCTGGCAAGTGCTGACGTGGAGTTGGGCCTGCACGACGGGGCACCCTGCTTCTGATCAGGTCTTGGAGGCCGCTGCTAATGCAGCTTGGCCGTACGCCCAGTTGTGCGCCTGGACATACCTGAACGACGAAGACACCGCCCACGAGTTGATGGATTACGCGATTCAGAACGCTACCGAGTACATTGGCCGGCATCCAAATGCGACCCCGGCGAAGCTGGGCGCTCGAATTAAGAGCCGAATCCGACGGCAGGCCCAATGGCTTGCGAACAGGCAGAAACGCGAACGCTCGGGTGGTTCGGCAACCGATTTAGAAGCGATTTACGCGACTCAGCCGGATATCGAACAGAGGGTCTACGCCAGCGAGCTGTTCGCCAACCTCTCCCCCTTCGCGCAGGCAATCGTAAATCGGCGCTGGCACGGGTATTCCTGGAGAGAAATCGGTCGCGACTTGGACATGGACTACTCGGAGGTCCGCAAGGCATACTTCCGTGAGTTGGGGCTGTTGCTGCAGAACCTATCCCGACCCGGAGATTCCCCGAAATGCGCTTAGGCTGGGGTCGGTCCTCAGACGCCGAGGATCGCTTTGAGAAGTGGATCGCGCAACAGCATCAGCGACGCGTACTCGCCGGGGAAACGACTCCGATAGGCCCGCATCCGGACGAGGCGTTCCTGCGGGATCTCGCCCGAAAGTCAAAGATAATCTCCCTCTCAGACCCCCGAGTGGATCACGCCGCAACCTGCCCCAACTGCATGGACCGGCTCCTGGTACTCCGGCGGGAGTATCGCTCTAGTGGGCGGCAATGGGCATGGATTGGGACCGCGGTTGCGGCCTGCGCAATCATCGCAATTGCTCTGGTCGTCTGGAGAGTAGGAGTCGGAAGAAACACATCGAACAGCACCGCCGTGATCGCTCAGACCGTGAACCTTTTGGACACTGGGGTGGTCCGCGGCGAACAGCCACAACAATTGCAATCGGTGTCGCTGCCGGCCGCCCTGATAAGACTTACCATCGTTCTGCCACGCCACAGCGCACCGGGCCAATATCTGGTCGCCATCACGCGCGACCAGAACGGAAATGGAGTAGTCGCGGAGGGCTTGGCGGCCACATCACGATCAGGAGACCAGCAGAGGATCACAGCAAATCTCGATCTGCGAAGTGCCAAAGCAGGACAATACTTTCTCTCAACAACACACGAGCAGGATCAGGCCGCATATTACTATCCGCTTCATATTCAGTGAGCCGTTGTTTTCTCCGTAGAATCATTACAGCGCGCTATCCCATGCAGTTCAGAGGCACCATGCGTCACGAGAGGCGCCGCACAAGCCTTGATCTAGCGCGGTTGTCTTGGTCCGGTTCAGCAAATTGAAAACTGCCAGCAACGAAACGAAGAGGACGAGGTTTCCAGTTGCCCTACTGCCCGTATACAGACGACGACTACCCTGATGTTGAGACAAGTCCGGAACACATCATTCCCCTCTCATTGGGAGGAGTGAATGGATTTGAAATAGCGGTTCACCAGGACGCAAATTCAAAGATTGGTTCAACCGTTGATGCTGCAATGGCGGAGGATTTCCTGGTAAAAATGAAACGCAATCGCTTTGATGTGCGCGGACACAGCGGAACTGAGCCCGTCGTTATAGATAAGTACGCTAGGAATTCTAAGGGACTACCGCTCCAAGTCGCTCTGAACCAACGCTCCGGATTAAAAGTATGGTCTCCACGTGACAGGGAGTATGTCGCGGATGAGCGGGCTGCCAACCTTGAGCTCAAATTTGTGTTCAGCATCGATACCGCGATGAAGTTCGTCGCTAAAGTAGCTTTGTCTGCCGGGTATTTCACTTATGGTGAGTTGTTCAGAACAAACGTGAAGCATAGCGATTTCAGGGCCATCATGAACTTCGAGTCTTCAGATTCGAAACGGCACGAAGGGATCGAGGCTCGAATTGATGATCGATTCAGTGAGAGCGCAAATGAAGACATTCGAATCTTTCGCGGACTCTGCAGGGCTTCTGAGCCATATTCCTTGGTCGGTTTTGCGCACTCAAGAGATCGCTTTGGTGTCTTCGTTGGTATTCTCGGCGACTATATTGGAATGATCCACGTTCCAGCCAAGATGGACGATTTCCCGACAACCGGTGAACACGACATGGGACATGTCATTCAACTCCAGAGACCGGGGTTGATACGTCATTCGATGAGACACACTCTTGAGAGCTTCGTGAGGTGGATCGAAGGCTCAAAAGTGAAAGATTCGGGAGAGAGTCGTCGATCCTGACGCCTTTATGCCTCTTGAACTTCTCGCGCCGAGATATATCGCGGGCAGAATGATGACGCATTGCATTAGCTGGCCTTTGCAGATGCCATCTTTCTAAGAGTTCTAACTGCGACGCTGAGTTGTCGATCCTCACCCCGTCGTCGAACCTGCCAATCAAATTCCACGGCTTGATCGGGCTCGATTGATGTACCCTCGAGAATTGCGCCTCCCCACGTATGGTAGGCGCCAGTTGGCAGCGCTAGACGAAAACCATTTCCGACTTTGACGGAGGTGGCAGACAAAAGCCTGCCCGCTGTCTTCTCCCCCAAGATGGCTGCCAATCGATTTTCGCGGGCAAACGCAACGATCATTTCAGCAGCACTCGCAGTGTGCCGATCCACCAGCAGAACGACATTGCCGTGATAAGGTGCGGGCCCCAAACCTTCTGTTTCCAGCACAACAGGCTTCTTCGCAAGCATTGCGGGAGCAAAGCGTAGGGCTAAAGACCAGAGTACTTTTGTGTTCGATGGAATACGTGAAAATCGCGGGAATCGGTGTTTTTCCTGATCTAGGTTCGCGCTAACGCGGCGCTTATCCAACGCGAAGCCAACCGGAATTTGATCCGGCGTGAGCAAGCTCATCACTCGAAGTGCTCCGATTCCGCCGCCAGTGTTTCCCCGGAGATCGATTATCAGAGCTTCGATGTTTCCTAGTCGAGCGATCCCATCGCTGATCTGATTCGCGACAACCACGCCGACCATTCCAGGAAACATGGCGACCTTCAGGTATCCCAGTCCATTCCCGAGATCGCGCGCTTCGACGAGCATCGGCTCAATGAAATGCAGCTTCTTGCCTTTGGGGCGGGCGATATCCACCGTGACAGCTTTGTGCGCGTCCCGGTTATCTATGATTTCAACTTTTGTCTGCTTCCCCATAGGGAACACCGGATGTTCGGGCGGGCTGAGTTCACGGCCATCCACGGTTAGCAGGATGTTGCCGGGTTCAATGCCAGCGATTGCCGCGGCGCCGCACGCATGAACATCCTGGAATATCCAGCGCCTTCCATAAGGGGTCTCGTCGTCAAGATACGTTGCGCTGAGCGCCGCCCGGCTGGAGGCGCGGCGTGCGCTCGCATGGAAGAAACCCAGGTGGGACGTGCGGAGCTCACTCAGCAAGTCGCTCACGGCGTGCTCAAACTGGTCTGCAGTGGGAGCAGCTTCAATGACGGCGCGATGCCGTTCTACTGCAGCATCCCAGTCGGCATTCAGCTTTTCGGGAGCATAGAAGCGTTTCCTCAATGCAGCCAAGACATTCTCAAGGATGGCGTGCCGGTCTTTTGCTGAGAGATGAATTGACATGGGCTGAACGGCAACTGCGGTTGTCGTCATCGGCTGCTCCTCAGTGCAACATCAGTGTTGGGCTTCGGAAGAACGGTCGCGCCGGGGTCTCCATCGAGTTCGAATCCTGCCCAGAAGTATGGCGGATCTCCGGAATTTAGTAGCTCGACTTGAGCTTTTCGCAATGCTTCCGCTTTGGTATCGCCATGGGCGAGGTGTCCGTAGAACGAGATCATCAGTTGCGATGTTGCGTGGTCCTCCAATTTCCAGAGTGTGGACACCACGCTGTGTGCTCCCGCTTCGATAAACGCATTCACGATGTTCGCCACGCCCTCTTCGCCAACTGGTCCTACTCCTGTATCACACGCCGAGAGCGTTACGAGAGCGGCATTAATCGGCAGACGTCTGATCTCGCGAACCTGAAGCAGGCCGTCGTCACTGGCCCTCAAGTCTGGTGCGAACACGAGTGCGGATCGATCTGGAAACTCGGGATCAGCGTAGCCGTGGAGCGCCAGGTGAATCACGCTGTACTGATTGAGAGGCAGTTGCTTGAAGGCGGTCTCGGTGGCTTGGCCTCCCAGTAAAATGGTGCTCGGTTTCGGAAGGTCACCGCCAATTGTTTCAACTTCGTTGCGACTTTCAGGTAACGCGACAAGTTCCGCTCTCTCGGGTCCGCTTACAGCGCGTGTGATCGTCGCAAGCAGGTTGGAGGCCGGAGCCTTGGAGATCCATGCCGCCACTCCGACGTATGGAAGATCTCCGCTACTCGCCCGGTTTACCCGATGCATGAGCATGTCGGACACCGTCCCTGATGGAGCCACGCTCACGACGTGAGACGTCAAAACGTACTTGCCCCCATCAGCGAGAGCAGAAAATGGGAGCAGATGGAGCTTTCCATCTGGGACCACAACCAAATCGGGTTTCTCTCTGTATTCGGGGATGCGGCCGAGCAATTCCTGAAATAGTCTTTCTGCCAATGAGAGGTCGGTCCTTTTTTGCATGATTTCAGAACGATATTGTGTTGCATCCTGCTCAATCTGAGCCCTTGGCGGCAGTTCATAGCGATGAACTGTTGTCTTCGTAACCGCGAGCGCGTAAGACTTTGGATCGTCCAGTACGTATTCGATGAACAGCTCGGATGGCGGCAAGTCGTTCTGTAGCGTCGCTAACGAAATTGGGGTCGGAACGCTCTCTGGCGCATATCCATTGACTTGCTGTTCCGTCGTGTAGATGTCCTCCAGAATCTCCGTCCTTTTCGCAGGTTCGTCCGTATCCAGCAACTGGACGTTCAGGTTGGTCAACCGCAATTCGGCCGGCGTTGGCTCATGCGGAATCACCAGATCGTGACGCGAAAGGCCCTGTGCTTCAACACGCCCGCGGGCCCGCTCGATCTCGCGGAACGCATCGGCTATTCTCCCCTGATCACTGAGCGATTCAAAGTATCCGGCATATACGGTGCCGAGGTCGCTCAAGAGCAGCCGCTCGACCATAGGCGTCGGCACCTTGCTTAGAAGGGCATCGAGCATGTCTGTGCTCTTTTCATATAAATCATCGGATGCCTTCAGCTTTCCGAGTTTCGCGAGGATTGCTGCCTTGATCGCGAGGTCCTTCGGTACGAAATACAGCTCATCCGGTATCTGTTTGTTCGACTCGATGGCTTCATCGATTGCGGCAAGAGCCGACTGCAGTGCTCCCTGATGAAGGTATGCAGCGGCGAGCAGTCCATCGGCCTGGGTCATTCCTCGCCAATACAAAAGCTGCTTGGCATATCCGACTGCTTCGCTCAAATCCGAAACTGCTTGCTGCCACTTGCCCATGCGCTCGTAAACGCTTGCCCTGGCCTGGTGCAATTCGTAAAGATGTGCAGCCAAATGGTGCGCTTCAACCTTCTGCATCACCTCGGCAGCTAGTGCCAATGCTTGGTCGTTTTGACCAATGCCGCTGAGCGCCTCGATCTTTGCCGTTACGGCTATCGATGGATATGCCGCATCGGGAGTCTTCGCCGCCACCTTGATGGCTTCGTCGAGTGGACCGAGGGCCTCTTTGTATTTGTGCAGTTCCACGAGGCCGGTTCCATACATGCTCGCATATCGGATATGGGCTGCCGGATCAGCGACCTTCGACACGAGCCACGCCTTCTCGACGTCCTTCTTCGCGGTTGATAGATCTCCGAGCAGGAATGCAGCGATGCCTTGCTCGCCGGTTGCGCGCGAAGCCAACAGATAATGGTGCCGCTGGTTCGCCAGCGACTCAACCTCAGACCAAGTCTGCCGCGCCATGCTCGCGTCATAGTTCGTTTCCAGCATCCCGAGAATGGTCAAAATACGCAAGCGTGTTTCTGGATCGCTCGCTTCTGGGAGGTCAAGATCGCGCCGCAGCTCGGCAATTTGATTCGGGATTGTCGTGGAAGATTCGCTGTGGGCCGGAACCTGGCTCACGCGTGCGTACAGCGCTTTGGATCGATTGCCTTGCTGGACGAATTCGGCTTCAGCCTGGCGGTAGATCGGTTCCGCGGCGATCCAGCTATTGAGCCATGAGAGGTCGTCGGCTCGCTTCAGCAACACCTCCGGAGCGGACGACGTGTGCAGGAACACTTGATACCCGACAATGCTCAGCAGGGCAGCCAAAAGCAAACCGGCACCAATGCGAAGGCTGGGGGAGAAGGCAATTCGCATAGCGTCGGTACTACTTTGGCGTCCATCATGCCAGAATGTACCGCTGTAGATCAAACTGGGCGCACTGAATCCTATGAAAAGCAAGGAATCTTCGCGCAAGTCTGGTCTGACCGTCGGGTGGGTAAGAATCGCCGCCCTCGCGCTCACGCGGGGGCGTCAATGTGGGAGGGTAGACGGGCAGCGATTTGTGGTTCGCTAATGGAGGGAGGGCTTTAATGAACGGCGGTCATTCGTGTTTTAGCGAAAGCCTCTGCGCTTGGCCAATCCGGAGAAACGTAGATATTCTCGACGATATTGCCTCTAATTTCATTTACCACGAAGAAAGAGCTGAGATTTCCATCTTCACGCGCTGAATCTTCTACTTCACTCCACAAGAAATCTTGCCGGCTCGGTTCGTTGGCCGGAGGGATTTCGGTCGTGTCATATAGGTTATCGATTCCTAGCGAGTGCCACAGGTGTGCCTGCGCGATTTCGTCCATCCGCTCAAATGCCTCGCGTGCAAACGCATGATCATAGGTCTTTATCACCTCAATCTTAAGATCGCCCGTGGTTTCTTCGAAGAATGTTTCCTGTTTCGGCATACAGTCCATCCACAAACCCTATTATCCGATCCTGCCTCGCCGCTGTCCATTCAGCAGTATCCGGCGCTGGCGATTGCTTGCGGCTTGCGGAGCCCAGCGCGAACCCCGCAAGCCGTATGACTCTATGTTGAGACCTATGCCACAGCCTTTCGGGTCGCAATTGATTTCGACGTGGCCGTTCGGTTTCTAGGCTTACTCTCTTTGGCTGCGAACTCCTGTTTGACCGTCTTTGCGATGGCGTCCACGTCCACTTTATAGAACTGAGCAACGTCACGGAGAATCCGCGCTGCGTCGGTCTGGTTGTGCATGGACAGCAGGATTACCGTCTCGATCAAGATGCGGCCCAGCTTGCTTTCCTCGCTCTTGGGCAGAAAAGCCGCCATTAGCTTTCCCAAGGCCTCACCGTCCTTGGGTCTGCCAATCCCGTGCTGTCTAATGAGAACCGCGATGCTTCTTTCGTCCAGCTTTGCGGTGAGTCGTTGGGCCAGAAAGAGCAGGTCGCGTTTCATCAAACGGACGGGAACCGCATCACCGATGGCCTTGAGCACGCGTAACCCGGTAGCCTGGGCCAGTGCCTCCTGGCGGCGGCGCTTCTCCTGCTCGGCTTTGAATGCCGAATTCGCTCGGGTGTGCTGCTGTTGCCGTTTTGGATGATGGATGGGGCATTCGGGATTGGTGCAAACCCGTTTGGTTTCGCCCTTCTCAGTGCCTTCCGTGACAATCGCTTCTGTGGTGTACTTGCACGCCTTGTATTCCGGCCAGTCTCGCTGCTCTTTCCGCTGCGGCTTGTCCTGTCGGACTTCAACGTACTTGCCTCGCGGAATCACCGCGCTGCTGTCTTTCGGCAGTCCGTAGGCAGTGCTGATCTGTACCAGTTTCGGTTTTGCAGCGATGGTCTGTTTCACGTGGGCATCCAGCTTAGCCTGAAAACATTTCGGATCGCTGCACGAATCGGGCTGCCTGGCTCCGAGGTCGGTGAAAAGCAGAACATTATGGCCGGTGCGCTTTGGGCAATCAACGCAGGAACCCGCTTCAGGCACAAGCTGTGCGTCCTCTTTTGAGAACGGTGCGGACGCGAGTTCAAGAAAGATGTTCTGCTCAATCCATTGTTGGAGGTGGCGCACTGGAAGGAGTATTCGCTTCGGCTTGGTTCCGTTCCCGTAGCTCTCTTGATAGCACGCCGAAAGCGCCTGCTCCTGCTGCTCCTGTTGCAATTTCGCGAGCAGCAGTGCATGACCTACGCCGATTTCGTCTTTGGCAAAGGCTTCCGCCACGGCAGGGGCGAGTTCGGTGAGCTTCAATCGCGCAGCAATATATGCGGGAGTCTTGCCGCATTTTGCTGCAATCTGCTCGATTGAATACTTCGGTTCGTCCAATTTGAGCAGGGCTGCAAATCCTTGGGCCTCTTCAAGCGGATGTACGTCCCGCCGTTGTAGGTTTTCAACTAACTGCGCTTCCAACACCTGAGCGTCGGTCATTTCGCGGATGCTTACCGGCACCGTGGACGCATCGGCAATCTGAGCGGCGCGATAACGCTGCGCCCCAAACACGATTTCGAAGCGTTCGCCCTTTGGCCGTACAAGCAAGGGCGAGAGGACGCCGTGGGTGCGGATGCTCTCCGCAAGCTCCTTCAGGAACGCCTCATCGAAATGGCGGCGCGGGTTGGTGTCGGACTCGAAGAGCAACGACACTGGAAGATCACGGTACTCGGTGGCGGTCGTCTCGATCATTTTCATGGGAATTCTCCTTGTGGTTGTCGAGCATGAAGGGACAGGCGGACACATCCGAGTGCGCCCGCTCGGATGTGCGCGTTAGCTGGCGGCTGCGAGTTGCTCCGCTTCATCAATGCGGAGCGCGCGGAGGATCGTGGACGCGGTGCGCTGTATGACCTCAAGACTCTCGGCCAACAGGGACGCGTTCCCGTGATAAAGCTGGATATAGTCACTGGAGGCGGTGCCCATTTCCAAACCCACGGCCTGTCCCACGATGAAAGCGACGGCTTCTGCCTCGGTCTCACGGACAACTTTGGTTGTGAACGTCCGACGCTCGCTGCGGTGCAAAAGCTCGTGCGCAGTCTCATGAACGAGAGTCGTGAACTCTTCGGGCTTCGACTGCCCGGGAAGCAACGCGATTCTGCCGCCATAGCTGACGCCAAGGGCGGGTGCGATGCTCTGGTCGAATTCAAGCGCGATGTTCTGCTGGCCTAGAAACTCGATGAGCCGGTCGCGATTTTCGCCCACGTCGCCGGAAATCGTGTGATTCAATTCTGGGAGGTCTGCGCCTTCCGTTTGCTCGTAATCGAAGACGTAAACGGGGCGGAATCCAACCAGAATCCGCTGTCTATTGGTGTCCGGCTCATCCTCGGATTCGTCCTTGCGGCGGCAGTAGCCTGTTACAGGAGCAAGAATCTGGATGCCCTTCTCTCCACGCTTCACGAATCGGCCAAGCTCTTTCCATTTGCCGAATCCGGCAACGCGGGTAGCGGTGGGTCGCTGGCGGGCAATCTGCAAAATGTTCCCGAAGGAGTAGTTGTGGAATCGGGCCATCGTCCGGAGGTAGGTGGCAAGCATATCGCTGTGTCCGGCCTCAAGCTGCTGGACTAGGTAGTCCACGGCCTGCTTGATGATTGCCTGTGTGGGATTGTCCTTTTGGGAAGTCCGCTCCTGATAGGGCGAATCGGTACGGCTGTTCCGCTGCGCCGCATTTTTCCTGTGCGGCGCTGCGCTGCGGCGGCTGGCGTAACCCCGTCTGTCGATGGTCGCGAGATTGCTGACGGTAGCTGCTGACATTTCAATGCTCCTCGGTGCCCGCTGGCGGGCGATTTGGCGTCCATGACCGGAAGCACTGCCTGAAACCCAAATTTCTTTTGTTGAGTGCTCCCGCTTCATGGCTCTTGCGGCTCGGCAGAGGCGGGGAGGGTTCTGTCAAGGCCGCCGAAGGCGCCGCAGAGCGGTCGGAGCACAGCGGAGAGCCTTTACAGGTTCCGACCGCCTATGCCAAAAAGCCGCCTGAAGCGGGAGCACGTGACAAAGGAAAGAAATTAGGAAGGCGGCTCTATCCAAAGTAGATTTAGGCCGGCGAAAAATATGGCTCGCTCAGGAGGAAATACAGGAGGATGGTCTTGATGCCGTCTAGTTTCGGCTCATTCTTCGGATGCGAGGCGTCTGATCAGTCGTTCTAGACTGCGCATTCTGCCTGCAAATTTTTTGGGGCTCAGGATTTGACATTCCCAAATGACGAAGTTTCTCCACCCCATCTTGTTCAGCTTTCGTTTATTCAACAAGTCGCGGGAAACATTTCGGGCCAATTTCGGGCCCCAATAATCCGTATTGCTAGATGGAGCTTCACCCACCTTGCAACGATGTGAATGCCAGAAGCAGCCATGAATCCAGATGGCCAGCCTGTACTTCGGTAGAACTACATCCGGCTTGCCTGGAAGCGAGGCCGCATGAAGCCGAAATCTGTATCCTTTCGCATGCAAGAATTTGCGGACCTGAAGTTCGGGACGGGTATTTCGTGATCGTATGCTGGACATAACCTTGCTCCGTCCAGCTTTGCTCAGATGGTCCACGGCGTGCCTCAGTGCAGTTCTGGCGGGAACTTCAAAACTCCGACATCCTCGTCACCAGCTGCTTCAATCCTCTCTACATCGGACAGCCAGCTGCGCAGGAAGCTCTCCGCTTTGGGGTCAGCACCAGTAGCGTTTCGAAATACCACTTTATTGCCAAGCGTCACAGTCGATCCGGCCGGGGGCGTTTCCAAGCTAGACTTCATCTTCAGTCCGGCAGCATATCGCCTGATGTCTTGAGCAAAATCCAGCGCAATTGCTTTTTCCTTGCCGGGCGTAATTCTCAACCCGCGCCCGAGCTGCTGTACAAAGATCCTACGGCTGTGCGTTACGCGATTGAATACGACGATATTTACGTCGGGAACGTCTATGCCTTCATTGAACACATCGACAGTGCAAATGACGTTGATGTCTCCAGCTTCGAAATCAGCAAGAACTAAATTTTTTTGGTACTGACTCATTGACTGTCCGCGAGCTGTGCCTGAATAAATCGCTTCGGCTTTACAGAACGCTCGCGCGTTGATCTTGTCCTTCATTAGGAGTGCGTGTTCGATTGTTCCGCAGAACATGATCGCTTTCGGGGTTTTCACTTCCTTCCATGTTTCCTGCAGCTGGTCGATAACGCCATCATCCCATTCTTTTATGAAGAAGACGCGATTCACTGATTTTGGAGATAGGGCTTTGCCCTTTAGTTGTTGTATGCCATCCCAATTTATGTTGTCTGTAAACAATCGATAGTCCACCTGCGACAGGAAACCGTGTTGCAGGCCGTAGATCATATCGATGCTAACTAGCGGAGACTCGCCGAATACCGGCTCAAGGCGAGCTTCAGAATCTGCTAAGAAGGGAGTTGCTGTTAATCCCAGTAATTGTGGCCCGTCATTCGTGCCTGCTCGCAGAGCATTGAGAATCGTCATATAGGACGTACTTAGGTTATGGGCATGATGGCACTCATCTATTAGAACGAGATCGAAGGGCGGAAGGGTACCTCCGCTGTTTACAAAATTGGCGACAGTATCACGGGATGCAAAAATGAACGGACAGTTTTTCAACACCTCGTCCGAGAGCTTCTCGTTTTGGTTCCACACCGCAGTAGAAACCGCGGGGCCAAGGAATGGCCAAAATGCACGTTCCAATTGCAGAACCAAGGCGTTTGTATGGGCGAGAACAAGTACGCGCATCGGCCTGCTCTGAGCCGTTCGGCGAATTGCTTCGGCAGCGGTAAATGTCTTGCCTAGACCCGTCGCCATTACGACCATGCTCTTGCGAGGCGATCCGACCGTAAGCATTTCATGAACCATTTCAATAGCGGCTTCTTGATACTCGCCCTGAGCCTTACGCGGTTGGACGGCGACTGGCAGTGCTTCTGCCTGCCGGACAAGATCCGTCGGATCCCAAACGGTGAGGCTTTTCCCTTGCGAAAGCATGGATCGCTGCAAAGTTCTCGCGTTCTCGTCAACGCCATGCAGGGCGACCATTACCGCGACTTGTGCTTTATAGATTCGGGCAGCTTCAAAGGTCTTGCGTATCTCTGATTCGGGGACTGGCTTCGACCAGTACTTGGCTTGAACAAGCCAGCGCTTTCCATTTGGCCCCAGCGCAATAATATCGGCGCCTTTGTCGCCAGAGCCTCCGACAACCCTGACTCCCTTGAACCCTTTATGGATGAGCAAACGCGAGATCATGCGCTCGAACGCTTGCCAGCCACACCGACGGATGATTTCATGAGTGATAAACACGTCAATTACTCGACGCCCAATTTTGCAAAAAGAAGTCGGCAGGCAGCCCTCGCCAGTTCAGCTTCCTTTGAATTTCCGGCACCCTTCGCTGCGTACACGGCGGCGATCTCAAGTAGACTGCCATACTCGTTCTTAATCTGCGCTTGGATTCGCTCTGCGCCTGCGGCATCAATTTTCGGGATATCCGCGTACGTGATCATCCAAACTTTACCGTCGAAGAAGAGTTTCGGGTTATAGCGAAATAGGGCGACAATCCCTTGTGGACGAAGGAAGTGGACGAACTGGCCGTTGTCTTTCAGAGACGACAATTCAGCCACATCTCGTCCCTGCCGAACCAACTCGGAAGCCAAAGCCGTCTTTTCCTCCTGCGGCAGGTTCGTGTAAACATCTGCGCTTTCCGCCCCGAGAGCGTCCGCAAGCCGTGATCGCAATGACGAGAAGAGCGATTCCAGCTCCGTGTCCACCTCTGAAGTGCTGTATTTTTCCGGCCGGTACCGATAGAGAAACTCATGGATCAATTTGGTCAGCGAATGTTCAGCGGGAAATTTCGATGCTTGTGATCCGTAATATGAGACTAGATAGGCTGATGTTTCCGCAGCGACCTGCTGATCAATTGCCATTCCGGCTTGCTGGAATAATGGGTGCATTGGATCAACAAAGATTTCGATATCCGAGCCCACAAGGCGAACACTAGGGAGTTGCGTGAACGACCCATCGGAGTGGTAGGAGCGAATCGGTCCGTCCGTTAGATAGGTCGTGACGTCAATCGGTGATGAGCTTTCTCCGGATGCCAAACGAACGGTGAGAGCCGTGAACGACAAGCTGTCGTCCCGATGACTGATCGCTTTCAGTCCTTCTCTCGACACCGGATTTAGGGCCCCCCGAACCTGCGTGCATACGGAGCACACTGTACTCTCGGAAGAGTTCGCAGTGGAGCACACCTCGCAGGTCCACGGTTTTTCTACGTGAGGAACTTGATTTGCTCCGCAATGGAGGCATGTCACGCTACTTTTGCTGATCACCTGCTTGCAATCTGCGTTGATACACTCCTTGCCGTCGAAGATGTGAGCGCAGTTCGGGCATTCCTCCATACCATCTGGAGACTCCAAGTGGCATTCGGGGCACTTCCTCAACCCCGCAATAGGTTTTTGGTCGGCCTGTTCTACTAATTTGTACCACTCGGCGTCATCGAAGTATCCCGGCTCACGCGCGTCGAACTTTTGTCGTAATTCGTCGATCTCAGCCTTGCTGAGTGCGCGCGGCTCGTTGCTCCCCGGAAGCCACTTGCCCATGGACATGCTACGTTTACCTGGCGTTCTAACTTTTCGGTAGCCTTGATACAACCTGAAGATCGGACTGGTGTTTGTGTCAGCACCAGGGCGCTCCGGCTGCAGACTGCTTCGTCCCCGAAGAAAATCGATCGCACGGCGCCACTCAGGGCTGCTTCGCTCAAAGTTTTGCTTAGCGGGGTCCACTGGCACGTGATCAAGATGGATTTCGCCAACGATCCGGCCCTCACGATTGTCAATCGGATAATCAACGATCGGATCGCCCCCTGTTTCCGGATCTTGAAAGGTGAAGAAGGGCTCCTTTTCAAGCAAGCGAATCGCTCGACCGTTCCGAACCAGATCGATGCCGAAGTGGCTGGCATCCATGAACCGTTGAATTCCCAACCAACCAGAGATCCGTTCTTCTTGCGTAAGCATGCTGGTACTGCCGCAACTCCCATCGGGACACTTCGTTTCGCCATCAGGTATCACCGCGCCGCATGCCGCGCACTTCCGGTAGGTATGTATCACCTTGTTCGTGAAACGGTATACCGCCGGGATTTTGCCGTGCTTGGTATGTTCAACGGATCGCTCATCCGACCAGATGCAGTGATGAAAAGCCTCGACGCTATCCTCACCCACCATGATTCGAACCTTTTTATCTCTCAAAAGCGTCGCATAAGTTCTGCCCAGCAAGCCAAGGGTCTTAGGGCGGCCAATCGAGACGAGCTTCATCATAAAGCCATAATTCTGGTTCCCAGGCCCCCAAGGCTGCGTGACTTCGACAATCGTCCCGTGTGGAAGCCCTTCCGGCTTCGGAACCTGCATTGCTTTCACCTTGAAGTTCCCAGAGTTCCTCAAGCCGACGAGGTCGATCACTGTTTCCACTGCATGATCATCACCTTCGCGTGCGGTGACCAGTCGGGTTACTCGGCCGAGTTTACCTGTCGCTATATTGAAACCAACGCCGAAGAGACCCAAGCTGCCATGGCGCGGCTTGCTTGAATAACCGGCTCGAAGCGAATTCTCAACCTCCGAAAGTGTCATTCCCGGCCCGTTGTCTCGTATCCTAACTCGGGCAGAGCCCTCCTCCACTTCGTGTCTTGTAGGAAGGTCAATCACTACTAACGCCGGCTCGGTTGAAGTGGTGAATGCATCGATAGAGTTGTCGATCAATTCGCAGAGACTGTCAATTGGCCTCATCTCAAGGTATGTGAGAACCTGCAGGATCTGCGGATCGGGCGTGATCGTAATCTCAGAGTTGAGATCGTGCACTGGCGTACTCATTTTGTGATCTCTTCAAGAAGTTTGGGGTTCAACGAGGACCAGACGGTACTCGGTCCCCTGCGCGTAGATTGAACTGCTTCAGCCGCCCTCATTAGCGTGAGCATATTTCTGAGGCGACGATATGGGGTGGGCGGAGGATCAGTGGGGGGATATCTGAGGTGTTTCTTCAAGATGCTGGAGAGATCATCCTGGCCAGGCCGAAAGCTTTTCATAACAGCCCAGTAGACCTCATTTGTTGTAAGAGGACGGGGGCTCGCTAGTATCCCTGCGGCCAGAATTGCAAATGGCTTTTCATCCGCCTGGTGGACATTACAGAACTCCGAATGATGCCTGAACATATCCATCAGTACATCCGATTTCGAAGTCCTCTTCGCTAACACATCGCCGCCTTTGGCTGTTATTTCAAATTGCCGATTGGATAATGAAACCACTCCAGTTCGCGTCCAGGAGTTCGGATAATCTCGAAACAACGGACGAAAGTGACCTTCGGCGGTTGTGCTCCTCCAAGCTTCCTTCGGGAATGCGCGCTCGAGTTCGGTATAGATCGCACTCGCTGAATCGTATACGCGCTCTCCGCGATGCTTAGAGATGATTCTGAGAACGTCAGACCAGATCGGTTCTTTCCAGAGCCCCTCACGTCCGCTGTCGATGCCTACCCAGCTACAGTCGTACTTGCTCCTCATCAGTCGAGACCCTCTGGAAAAAGGTGCTCTTGGCCCAAGAGCTCCAGTATTTCACCGAGGGTGCGTCTGGGCCCGGCGAAGAATTGGCTCATGATTTCTCGGCCTATACAAGCGGCCAACAGGGGAGGAACCGCATTTCCCACTTGCCTGATTGGGTGGCGAGAAGTTCCGGAAAATGCCCACCAGTCAGGGAAAGACTGTACTCTCGCCGACTCGCGCGGTGAGACCTCGCGCGGTTCATAAGGGTGAACGTGTCCCTTTCCTCCTCCCTTGTCAGAACCGACGATTATTGTGAAACTTGGGCGATCTGGGTCGAGTTTGTTGATTCGCGTCCGGGAATCGCGCTCTCCGAAATCAAGGCGTGCATATCGATCCATGATCCGTTTGCTGTGCCGCCGCCCTACATGGTTCGGTAGGGTTTCACCGAGGATCGGCAATCCGCGAAGGGCATCGCTTACCGTGCGGTAACGCAGTAATTCTCCAGTGGGAGTTTCGGAGCATATCTTGGGAATCTCCGCGATCGTTGTTCCAGCTCTATTCCCAATAACAAACACGCGATCCCGGAATTGCGGAACACCGTAATCTGCAGAATTCAAACGGAACACTGAGAGCGCGTAGTGGACCCCCTTGCACGGCCGCTCCAGCTTTTTACATAGCTCTTCGAAAACTTCGCCGTCATTGATAGTCAATAATCCGAAGACATTCTCAAAAACGAAGGCCTTCGGTTGTATCTCTCGCAGCAGCCTAAGATATTCGAACGCCAACAGTCCGCGAGGATCTTCAACCCCCTTACGCTTGCCGAAAACGCTAAACGCTTGGCATGGCGGACCTCCCGCCAATAAATCAACCTCTCCTCGTTTGAGACCGATCGCAGTAAGAATTTCATTTGATGAGAGATGCGCGACATCGGCCTCTTTTATTTTTGCTGCCCGCAGAAACGGCAGGTTGTGTTTAGTGGCATATTGCTTCCCCATCTCAAGTGTTATGCAGCTATGAGGATCAATATCAGTGGCAAAAACTGTTTCGAAGCCAGCGGCTTCAAGACCGAGATCTAGGCCGCCTCCACCACTGAACAAGGAAACGAGTGTTTTACGAGCACCCGCGACGGGTGCTTCGATTTCGACTCTGGCCGACCTCGCAATTTGTGTATTCACGTTCGGATTTCCCATCTCCTAGGGGGCCAGCCCAGGTCTCGCACTATCCAAGGTCGCGCCGAGTTCCTCCTGAAACATCGGCAGTTGTCTTCCAGATCTGACATATTGGTCGGCGCACCGGAGAAACCAGTCCTTCAACGTCTCGCCGTTGCTGGAAAGCACTGAGTAGAGTTCACGTTTGATCTCCGGAGGAATCTCGATCACGACGCGGCCACTCGATCCAACACTCACGGAAATGCCCTCCATGTAACGTGCCTAATGTTACATAACATGCCGATTCGGGGCAAGGCCCATTCGGAAACTGAAAAATCTGCACTTTGCCGCACAAGTTGTGGCACAATGTAGATGCATGAACGCGTCGAACACCCAGATCGGGGACTGGCTGGGGCTACCCCCCCCCGCCACGGAAGGCGAGATTCTCCGCATTGTGGAGGGACGGCTGGCACCCTCGATCATCAAGCGGCTGGTCGCCCTTGGACTGGAACGCCCGGAAATTGACGCTGTAATCATTCCATCGCGGACCCTACAGCACCGCCGCTCTCGCCGAGAAAAGCTGACCGTCGAGGAGTCGGATCGGGTATTGCGCGTAATTCGTGTACTGTCTCTGGCCGAAACGGTCTACGCAAGCCGCGAACGGGCCTTAGCCTGGCTTCGGAAACCACATCCGCGCTTGGATGGACGCACACCTCTCTCACTACTCCACACAGATACTGGTAGCCGAATTGTTGAGGAGCTGCTGATACAGATTGATGAAGGCATGTTCGTCTGATGGTCTTCTGGCGAATCAGCCGGCATCGTGACCTGAGCGGCATTGGTGGGCTCCGGGCTGCGGGACGATGGCACTACGCTGGCCGTGCAATTGTGTATCTGGCCGAGAGCCCAGCTTCATGTCTGCTTGAAGTGTGCGTTCATACAAGCGCGAACGATGTACCACCTGAATTCACTCTGCTGAAGATCGAGGGACCTGAGATTGCCATTCCGTCGGTCGGAACGCATGAGCTGTCAGATGACTGGCGCATGCGGATCGAGGTCACCCGAGATTTGGGATCAACGTGGCTTGAACGGAACGATAGTGTTCTCCTCCGCGTGCCGAGCGCAATTGTGCCAGAAACCATGAATTATCTGTTCAACCCCTCACATGCCAACGCCGCCGAGTTTCAGATTGTTGAGGCGATCACTTATCCTTTCGACGCGAGGCTTAAGAAGTAACTCCTCACTAGGTGTTTGTACTCGAAATGGTGACTAGCTAATCGATAGAGCTTCATTCACCGCTTGGCTTTGCTCGACATCGAGGGCTGAGGATTTGGTGACCTCGGTTGCAAACTGTTGGCCCAAGCGGTTCAGATCGTCTGTGTAAATTAGGGCTTCGTGCCTGGCGCGCGATACGGCGACATAACCAAATCGCGAACTGAGGAGATCGGGGTGAACACTGGTGTCGGCGTGTACTAAGACCCGGTCAGTCGTCAGCCCTTGAGAACTATGGCTCGTGACAGCGTATCCGTGATCGAAATGGCGATGTTCTGAGCTCTGGAATTCAATCTGGCGGTCACCATCGAGACGTGCGCATATGCGGCCGTCTTTAGAAACCGCTTCGATTCTGGCGAGGTCACGATTGGCGACGCCGAGTGATTTGTCCGGCGCGGTGAACTGTATGCGGTCGCCTACCGAGAACGCATTGATTGCCTCACGATAGACGCTCACGCCGCTCAGTCGGCGAGGATCATAGTTGACGACCTGCCCCGGTGCTCTTTCAACGGACAATAAGTTGGTCGGCGAATCTATTCCGACCACGGTTGCGTAGGAGCCCGGTTCAATTCCCAGCATCTGACTACCTCGGGAGTAGCGAACGACATCGCCGACTTCATAATGTTTTGCCCATGCTCGATCGGCGCCCGTCATGTCCTGTCGTTGAACGAGGACCCGAAACTGATGATCTTCGCGATCCAATCTGCCGATTGTCCGCAGTTCCTCCCTGACAGCGACGTTTAGTTGACGGCGCGAAGCATTATCCGGAGAAACGATGAGTGTGTTTTCAGGTGAGGTCGCGTAGGACTTGGCAACGGCGCGAATCCGTTCTTGGCCATCAGGAATCTCCTGAACTCGTCCTTGGTCGCGCAGTTTGATCAAGGCGGCTGCAGTGCGCCCCTTCGCAAGCAATTCGACGGCGGATTTCAGTGCGGGATCCTTCTGACGAACGATCTGGTCCAGTTTTGCAGTGCGCATTCCTGCCGCTTGCAACTGCTCGAAGGGACGCCCCGCCTCGACTCCTTGGTGCTGGCGCGTGTCACCGATTAGAAGCACCCGATCTTGCAGCCCCAGCCGAGCAAGGAAGTCACGTACCTGGCGTGTGCTTGCGAGACTCGATTCGTCCACAAAATAGAAGTGCCGCTGATCAGGCCGGTCGTTCGGGCAGGAGAGGAAACTTTGCAGAGTACGCGACTCAATTCCGGAATCTCGAAGTTGTTTGGTGGCTCGCGATGTGGGGGCGAATCCCTCAACGGTGTATCCTTGCGCCTCAACGGCAGCCCTTACCACCGAAAGCGTGGTGGTTTTTCCCGCGCCGGCGAATCCCTGAATCGCTTGAATCCGATCAGCCGAACTCAAAACGTCTTCCACTACTTCTGATTGAGCCCGGTTTAGGTGCGTGTGTTTAGCCGCGAACGTGACTGCATCCTGCCGAGAAAGGACAGGCGAGAGTTGGTTCATTCCGCGGCGTAGTTCGTTGATAATCTCGCTTTCATCCTTGATTGTCCTCTCTGTTGTGAATAAGCGGGCCGGGCTCAATTTAGGCCGTTGTACTTCCTGAAACTCCCCGGTTGCCGTCCGATTTCCCAGGTGTTGCCGCACCTGTGAAAAGGTGACTCCTCCCATGCCGCGGCGAAGCGCGTCACGGACGAGGAGTCGCTCATCAACCACCGCTTCCCGTTCGAAATTTTTGTCGCGAGCAAACGTCACAGATTCTCGGACTCGCTCTTGAGCATGATCGGTGGACACCGCATTCTGTTGGAGGCGGAGGCGATCGTGCGCGCCACGGACGACGACCTCAGCCTGGTTCCCGAACTGCCGCGCCAGTTTGCGATGCGCAGCCATGACCTCGGCAGTGGAATGAGGTTCTTTGCGATCACGGGTGGAGTGCGCGGCGATCTCGGCGGCTTCCTTCCCGTTCTTTCCCACGCGCTCAAGGTAATCCCGAATCTGCTGGCTTCGTGGACTGGATGCGTCGAGGTACTCTTGGGAGTACCCCTTGATCTCGGGAGCCCCACTTCGACCGGCTGTGATTTCGTATCCGAGCTGGCGCAAGCGGTACGTGAGTTCGGATTGGTAAATCGCGGCCGCGTACTGCTGCGTTTGGAAGAAACCTCGCTCCTGCAGCGCACGGTATTCGCCGCTATCACGTTCAGTAATGTTGAAGATGACTACGTGCGTATGCAACTGCGGAGCCACATATCCATCAACAGGGCGCGCTGTATCATGCTCAAATTTGGCCGCGACGAACCTGCCGGTGATTTCCGGCGGATTATTGCTACCAATGCGAGCGAGAGTGTAGTTTTCGAGCTCTGTTAATGCAACTGTCACGGCATCTCGGTGAGCCTGGCGGACACGATCATCACTTCCAACGAGCGCAGTCAGCGATACCGATTTGGGTGCTGAAAAGGTCGCATCCCATCCCGCTCGATGTTCCATAGTCTTGATGGTCTTTCCGGTGCTGTCCTGGTATTCGTAGGACGCGCGTTGTTTAACGAGTTGTTCGTCGGACCGCGGATGTTGCCCGCGACTCAATCGAGCGAAATCCTCCGCTGCCACTGCTCCGCGCAGGCCGAATTTCGCCGCCAACTTGCCCTGCCATTCGCCGGAAATCTCTCCTTTCTGGGACCAGTAGTTCTGCTCACGTGATGTGAATTCTTTGGCGTGGTATGACTGGGCCTGACCCGCCGAGAGCGGCTTGGAAATGATTAGCATGGTGCTCTACTCCACCTGGATTTCGAGAGGGCCATTCGGACCTTCGGGAGCCAACGTATGAACGGGTTCCTCTGGCGATTCGGACTCCGGCACCGTCGGCGGGACGATCAAGTCATCCATGCTTCGTTCTATGAACCCTGGGTGCCTTTCTTCCAGCGCCACATAGGGGAACGAGAACCGAGCCACCCAATTTCCGTATTTCAGAAAGGCGCGCAGATCCTGAAGGCCAGAGATTTCTGAGGGAAGAACCAGCGGCTCGGTCTGCCTATCCAAGGCGAAGTTTTTGCCGGCACGTGAACCGTCGTAGTGGGTTTCCCGAAGGCGTTCCACCTCCACCTCGCCGATCGCTTCGCTCACCCATTTTGCTGCGCGCGGTTCAGTCGTTCGTAGAAATATCTTTGTCGCCGGTTGAGACAGCATCGCCTCGGCGTCCTCACCGTAGCGAGCCTCCATTTGGCTCCTTCCTTGGAAGCCAAGGATGACCGGATTCTGGGACTTGCGATTCTCTGTAATGGCAGTATGCAGCTGCGGCAGACGTTGCAGACTCGCCAGCTCGTCGATAACAAACCAGACCGGCTTCTGGCCCGGGTCGGGCTCATTCAGCAGCCGGAGGACCAGCAAATCAATCCAGAGGCTTATCAGCGGTCGCAGGGCTTCGCGGAGCGTTGGTCGTGACGTGATAAACACCCAGCCACGGCGTTCCTTGGCCCATTGAGTTGCCGTCCAGGTTCGCGTTGTCTCTTCCTGCTTTGGTAGCAACCGAAAGCTATCCGCACTCATATTCAGAGAGCCAAGAACACCTGTGCGCTGATGCGGCGCACGCTTATCGATCAAGGCCCAGTATTCCGTCTGGCGGACCCTTTTATCGATCTCGTCTGGGTTCGACATCCACTGCACCAGTTCAGATGGAGTGGGCAAATAGGTCAGCAAATGGGCAAAGATCTTCTGCGGGGCCTCCACAAAAAAGCGATTCGTCACGCCCTCTGGTTGATACATGGAGACGGCCAGGGCTTTGGCTTCTGCGCGGCGGCGCAGTTCGAGCGACGGGCTCCAAAATGGCATTCGGGCGTCCAGTGGATTGAGGACAACGTCGCCGCGGTGAGGATCGTAAAACTGCTTTACGAATTCGCAGGCAGGGTCATAGACGATCGCGCTGTCACCCCGGCGCTGAACTTGATATAAGAGCTGGCGGATGATGCTGGTCTTGCCTGATCCAGTGTCACCCACCGTCAAGAAGTGCTTGTTTTCGGCGTCACGGGGAATCCGGAGAGGATCTTTGTAATCGTTGGTCGTGATCCCGATCCCGTTCCCTCCGACTGCCTTGTTGAAGCGTTTTGCATCCACGAGAAACGGCCCTTTGAGACGCCGGCCGTAGCGGAGATCCTTCAACCGCCGGACGTCCTTCGGAATCGCCAACGGGAGCTGAATTAGGAAGACCGCGATGCCGAATAGAAGCTGCATCGAGAACGGCTTCCACACAGGTTGGTCACCATAGACCCAGTGTGCGAGCCAAGCGTGAAGAGCTTTGTTGGTGTAGCGGCGCTGGGGTTCGCGAAACAATAGCCGCACGCCGTTTTTCTTCGCTTGTTCCGAGAGGACTAGCGGGATGGGTTTCGCTCCCGGCTGGGGCGTCACTCCTGCCTGTACGTCGCCTTCGAGGGCAGGACGACTCTGCAAGTTTCCGTCGGAAATCACAAGCAGTTGATATGAGCCGGACGGATGAAACGATCCGATCGTTTCAGTGCGGAAATAGTAAGGAATGTAGTAGCGGGCGAGCGGATCGAGCCCGAATTGGAATCGAAGAAACACGAAAAATCCGGTCGCAATGAGAGCGAGAAAGAAGGCGCCAAACGTGTACAAAAGGCCCCTCGGCGGCCATATCAGCGACTCGCGGCGACCCCATTGCTGGACGTTGGACATTGTTATTCCTCCTTCATGCGTGTGCGTTTCAGCAGGATTTCCTGAGCACGCGTCGCCTTCGTTGCTTGCACTTCCCGGAAGATGC
>DASZUU010000053.1:0-59024 GCA_035547425.1 Alloacidobacterium sp.
TGCAAAACGCGACGCCATACAAAGCGAGACCCCCAAGTTCGGCAGAATTGACGCTGCGCTGGAATCCGTAGACGCCGCTATCAAGGGTTCCTGCGATTACATCTTCTCCATTCAGGATTCTGAAGGCTACTGGTGCGGCGAGCTCGAAGCCGATTCGATGCTCGAAGCCGACTACATCTTCCTGCACCGCTTTCTCGGCACCGGCGATGAAGGCAAACTGAAGCGTGCTTTTACTGAAATGCTGCGCTTCCAGAAGGAAGACGGCAGTTGGAGCATCTACCCGGACGGCCCTGGCAACATCAGCCTCTCCGTCAAATGCTACTTCGCCTGCAAGCTCATGGGCATGTCGCCCGATGAGCCTATCCTGGCCAAAGCGCGTGAATGGATTCTGGCACACGGCGGCGTGGTGGAATGCAATACCTTCACCAAGATTTACCTCTGCGCGCTCGGCCAATATGAATACGATGCAGTTCCCGCTGTTCCGCCCGAGATTGTCCTTTTTCCAAAATGGTTCTATTTCAACATCTACGAGATATCCTCGTGGTCGCGCGCGATCCTGGTGCCTCTTTCCATCGCCTACGCAAAGAAGCCGTTTCGGAAGATTCCACCCGAGCAGGGAATTGACGAGCTTTTCGTCGGTGGACGGGAGAATGCCAATCTCCATCTCAAATGGGATCGCAGGAACTGGATCAGCTGGCGCAATGTATTTCTGATGTTCGACCGCCTGGCTCACTGGGCTGAGCGCGTTCACATCCGCCCGCTCCGCAAAATTGCTTTGAAAAAAGCGGAAAAATGGATGCTCGAGCGCTTCGAGATGTCCGACGGTCTCGGCGCCATTTATCCCGCCATGATGAACGCTATTATCGCGTTGCGCTGCCTGGGCTATTCGCTCGATGACCCTCAGGTCATCCGCGCCATGGACGAGTTTGAAAAACTGGGCATCGACGAGCCCAACGGTTCAGCCGATTATCCGGAGCCAACCTTCCGCATGCAGCCTTGTATGTCTCCGGTATGGGACACAGCACAGGCGATTTTTGCCTTGGGCGAAGCCGGCGTCGATCGTAATGATCCGCGCATGCTCAAGGCCGCCGACTGGATGCTCTCCAAGGAAGTTCGCCATAAAGGCGATTGGGCCATGAAAGTTCGTAACGCCGAACCGGGTGGCTGGTACTTCGAGTTTAACAACGAGTTTTACCCGGATGTCGATGATACGGCACAAGTTCTGCTCGCGCTGAACAAGGTCGACAATCCCCGGGAACGCTATCAGCACGATGTATGTCTTCGCGCCATCGATTGGATCTTCGCCATGCAATGCAGGAACGGCGGATGGGCCAGCTTCGACAAGGACAATACGAAGATGATCTTCCAGTACATCCCGTTTGCCGACCATAACGCGATGCTCGATCCGCCGACAGTCGATATCACCGGGCGCATTCTGGAGATGCTGGCCACCTACGGATACACCCGCAAAGACCGTCGCATCGAAAAGGCCATCAAGTTTATCTACGATGAGCAGGAACCGGATGGCAGCTGGTTCGGTCGCTGGGGCGTCAATTACCTTTATGGCACCTTCCTCGTTCTGCGTGGTCTGGAGGCCATCGGCGTATGGAATCACGAGCCGCAGATTCAGCAGGCCGCCGAATGGATCCGTATGGTGCAAAATTCTGACGGCGGATGGGGCGAAAGCTGCAATAGTTACGACGACCCCAATACCCGCGGCGTCGGTATCAGTACCCCCTCGCAGACAGCCTGGGCAATTCTTGGCCTGCTCTCCGCCGGCGATACTCGCAGCGACAGCGTAGCCAAGGGTATCCGCTGGCTCTTGGAGCGTCAGCAAGCCGACGGCAGCTGGGACGAGAGCACGGGAGATGGTCGTGAACGGCAGGCTATTTACACCGGCACGGGATTTCCGCGTGTCTTTTATCTCGCCTATCACGAATACCGGAATTACTTCCCCCTCCTGGCGTTGACAACGTACAAGAAGGCCATGGAGCGCGGTAACTAAAGTATGGAATGCGGCAACAAAATACAGTTGTCATCCTGAGCGTAGCGAAGGACCTGTTTTTTAGATTTTTAGTCCGGCGCGAAAAGCGCCGCACAATTTTAAGGTAGAACCACCGGGCTTCAGCCCGATGAACAGGATCGAAAGAAGGGCCTTCAGGCCCGGGCATTGCCAGCCCTTCAAGGAGGAAAATGGCTGTACCAGTTTCCCAGGCATGGACCGTAGCCACATACGTCCTCAAGCAGAAGATCAAGGGTCGCAAGCGCTACCCGCTCGTTCTGATGCTGGAGCCGCTCTTCCGCTGCAATCTGGCCTGCGCCGGATGCGGCAAAATTCAATACCCGGCCCACATCCTGAAAGCCGAGCTTTCGCCGGAAGAATGCTTCCGCGCCGTCGAAGAATGCGGCGCGCCTATGGTGTCCATCCCCGGCGGCGAGCCACTGCTGCACCCCAAAATGCCGGAGATCGTTGACGGCCTGGTTGCGCGCAAAAAGTACGTGTATATGTGCACGAACGCGCTGCTTCTTAAAGAAAAACTTCATCTTTTTAAGCCGAGCAAATACCTCTCTTTCTCCGTCCACGTCGACGGCCAGAAAGAGCACCACGACTTTTCCGTCTGCCGCGAAGGCGGACACGATCTCGCCATGGAAGGCATCCGTGCCGCCGTCGCAGCAGGTTTCCGCGTCACTACCAATACCACCCTCTTCGACGGAGCCGATCCAAACTCTGTGCGCGCCCACTTTGATGAATTAATGGCCGCCGGCGTCGAAAGCATGATGGTGTCGCCCGGCTACACCTACGACAAGGCCCCCGACCAGAATCATTTTCTCGGCAAGGCAAGATCGCGCAAGCTCTTCCGCGCCATCCTGTCCAACCGTAAAAAGAGCTGGCAGTTCAACACCCACCCGCTCTTCTCGGAATTCCTCATGGGCAAGCAGAATTTCGAGTGTACCCCCTGGGGCATGCCCACCTTCTCCATCTTTGGCTGGCAAAAGCCCTGCTACCTGCTGCAGGACGGCTACGCCGACACCTTCCAGGAGCTGATGGAAACCACGAAGTGGGAAGATTACGGTGCCAAAAGCGGCAATCCGCGCTGCGCCAACTGCATGGTGCATTCCGGCCACGAAGCCACGGCAGTCGACTACAATTTCGGTTCACTGAAGGGCTTCCTCATTTCTGCAAAGAAGTACATGTTCCCGTCGCTCTATCCCGATCCGGATGCGCAGAAGCTCCTGAACGAATGGAAGCCGGCGCACACGGCCCCGCTGGTGCAGATTCAGACGCCTGCCAACGCGACGGATGAGACATTGCAGGCCGTCTCCGGAGATTAAGCACATGGCGACCGAACAGCAGGAACACCTCAAAATCGAGCAACTCCGGCACCAGAGCGCCGATGAGCTGGAGCACATCGCCGGCCGCGAAAAAGAAAACCTCGAAGGCTGGATTCCCAGCCTCGCCGGCGAGGCCGAGATATTCGAAGCATTGGAGAAAGCCTTCGATTATCGCGGCGACATTACCATCACCCGCAAGGACGGCTCACAGATCACCGGCTACCTTTTCGACCGCCGCGCCGGCGCTTCTCTCACCGATTCGGTCGTGCGCATCATTCCTTCTTCCGAGCGTATCAAGCTCACCATTCCATATTCCGATATCGCCGCCCTGGCCTTCACCGGGCGCGACACCGCCGCCGGAAAAAGCTTCGAGGCCTGGGTCAAGAAGTATTGGGAGAAGAAAGCGGCAGGCGAAAAAAACATCGGCATCCAGCCCGAAAAGCTCGACTGAATCAACGAATCAAAACTTAAATTTTTGCAGGTTGTCATCCCGATCGAAGCGTGAAGTGGAGCAACCTGCATATTTAAACCTACGAGGAAAATGGGTGCCCCACATCTCGGAGAGATGTGGGTTCTATCTCACCCAACCCGCGACATATTTTTCAGAGACCGCATCGCAAGAAACACCAACGCGGCGATACACAAACCAATCATCCCCAGGCGCAAATAAGCCGCCGTCGAAACTGAAACCCCAACCCCTGTCACCAGCGTGATATAAGCCGCGATGCACATCGGGCATTTCGGAATCAGAATCAGCAGCACTCCCGGAAGCACCCCGCCCGAAGCACGCCGCCAGAAACGCCGGCCTGCTGCCGCCTTGGGACGGCAGCAGGCGTGAGCACTCATGCGTGATCCTCGCAACCGCAAGCCATCTTCTTGCTGGCGCCATCGCCTTCATATCGATCATGGTGCCGCACCCACGACATCGTATCCGGTCGCAGATATTCTTCATCGCGACCCTTCGGCGCAATATCCAGAAAATGATAGGGAACCAGCATTCCTTCACCGCCACGCGCATACGACGAGTAGGTGTGAAAAACATTCCCCTCCGCGTCTTGATAAAAAATGCTGGTGCCCGTCGCCTCATCGGCAGGGAAGCCGTGCCTGCCATAGTTGTAGTCAAAGTTTCCGCGCTCCATCTCTTCCGGCGTGAACGAAACGCGATAGTCATAGTTAAAGTCGCTGCCATAGGAAGATGCCCACGGAAACGTCCAGCCCATGCGTTTTTTGAAGGCTTCAATCTCCGCCAGCGGAGCGCGCGAAATTGCTGTCAGTGTTACATCGCGCTGCGCCAGATGAATTACGCTGCGATCGAAATGATCCGCCGCCATCGAGCATCGCGGGCAGCCCGCGCCCCATCCCGGCCCAAACATAAAGTGGTACACCGCAAGCTGGCTGCGGCCCTCAAACAAATCGGCCAGCGTCTTTTTGCCTTCCGGCGTATCGAAGGTGTAACGCTTCTCCACCTTTACCCACGGAAGACCGCGCCGTTTCTCGCTGAGCGCGTCGCGTTGCCGGGTAAAAGCCTTTTCATCGGCCAGCAGCGCCTTGCGCGCTTCGAGCCATTCTTGTGCGGAAACAACAGGGTGATTCTGAATGCTGGTGCTCATCGCATCTCTCCATAAGGAAATTCGGAAATCCTACGGTTTTAAATCGAACGATACCTTGCCGCTTTTTGCATTGAACGGCACGGAATTGTGCTCATGCAGAATGACCCACCCGCCGGAAAATTTGCGGTAGCCTACAGTCGAGCGCCACCACATATCCATTACGATCCCATCGGTCTTTGCCGCTTTTACATGGTTCAAGCTATGTGAGTAAGCGAGGTCATCCGAAACCTCGATATGCAGCTCGCTCATCGCAAAATCAATCGGGCCATCGAAAGAAGTGAACCACTCCTCCACCCGTTTTCTCACCGCATCCGCACCCGTCAATCGCAGCGGGCCCACGACATCGAAGCACAGAACATTGGCCGAAAAGAACTGCATGGCCTTGTCCACGTCTTTTTCGCGCACAGCCTGCATGCGGTTTTCAATCAATGCGAGAACCTCGGCTTCTGCGGTGCTCATCCATTCACCTCTTTGTGCTGCGCTTCTCTGCCAGCGCCGTAACCTTGCTGAGATAATTCCCCCAGCCGGTATTGATCTCCTTGCCGTCGAGAAACATTTCAGGAATCAGCCCCACAGCCCTGTGCGAAAAATCGATCAGCGTCACGCCGTTTTCTTCCTTCAGGCGAAACAGAATATGCGAAACCACAGGCGCGGACATAAACATCGGCCCGTGAATCTCCAGCAAGTCCGGCTGCCGAATCGACTGCACGCTGCCCCACCAATGCCCGCCCTTTTCGCCAAAGTCCCGAAACCAGCGGCCACCTGGCCAGGCTTCCAGCCTCATCGGCATCGCCGATCCATCCGGCTCTTCATTTAAAGGGCCCAGCTGTTCCAGCACGCTTTCAAACACCACATCGATCGGTGCCGCCACTTCCACTCTGCGTTTAATTTCCAGTGTTTGCAATCCCTGTTCCTGCGCGTTCTGTGTCATTGCGGCTCCTTGTCGGGAAATGAATTTTCGCGGGCAATCCGTTCTGCCATTTTCTGTTCGGCGCGCATCTTGATGCGGTCCAGCTGATGCGTCCAGTAGCGCTCGTATTGTTTCACCCAGTCATGCACAGGCTTCAGCTCCTTTGCGTTTAACCGGTAGAGGCGCATCTGTCCGCGCTTGCTCACCGTAACCACGCCCACCTTGCGCAACACGCTCAGATGCTTGGAGACGGCAGGCTGCGGCATGCGCAACCGCAGCACCACATCGCCCACGGCGTGCTCCTTGCCGTCCTCCAGCATGCCGATAATCTCCCGGCGCCGCGGCTCGGCGATAGCGTTGAATACATCGGCGGTAGTCGCTGCTCGTGCCATGAAGAAGACCATATATTCCTATATAGGAATATGTCAAGACATAACAAAAAGGGAATAGTAAGGGGGATCATTCCCAGCTAAGTCATTGAAATAATGAAAACGGTCGAATGAGGGAGGGTAGGACTCCCGGCAGCCTACTCGATGCCCAGTTTCTTCCAGATTGCATCCACGCGAGCCTTCGTAGCCGAGTCCATCTCGATCATCGGGGGCCACGGTCTCTGGAAGCCCTCAGCAGCCCACTTCCGCGTCGCATCGATGCCCATTTTGCTTCCGTAATTCGGCAGCCGCGACGCGTGATCGAGCGAATCAACCGGCCCGAGCGTGAACTGGATATCGCGCTCCGGATCAATATTATTGGCCACCCGAAGCGTGACTTCGCGCAGGTCCTGCACATCGCAGTCTTCATCTACGACGATGACGCACTTGGTAAACATCGCCTGTCCCATCGACCAGATGCCGTTCATCACCTTGCGCGCCTGTCCCGCATAGCTTTTGCGGATGCTGACAATCATCAGGTTATGGAAGACGGCTTCAACCGGCAGGTTCACGTCCACGATCTCCGGAAGCGTGAGCCGCATCAGCGGAAGAAAGATGCGCTCGACCGCTTTGCCCATCCACGCATCCTCCATCGGAGGCTTGCCCACAATGGTCGAAGCGTACACCGGATTCTTGCGGTGCGTGATGCAGGTGATATGGAAGACCGGATAATCCTCTTCCATGGTGTAAAAGCCGGTATGATCGCCGAACGGGCCTTCGCTGCGCAGCTCGTCGAGCTTCACGTAGCCTTCGAGAACGATCTCCGCGTGCGCCGGCACTTCGAGATCGACGGTTTCGCACTTCACCAACTCAACCGGCTTCTGCCGCAGGAAGCCGGAGATCATGAACTCTTCCACCTCTGGCGGCGCCGGCACAATCGCCGCAAAGGTGGTCGCCGGATCGGTTCCGATGACCACGGCCACTTCCAGGCGATCGTCCTTCTGGTTGGTGAGCGTAATGTTTTGCGTGCCTCCCGCAGTTTCCGCCATCGCATTCACATGCGCAGAAGCCGTATCCCCGGCAGCAGCCCGTAGTCGCTCGCGCAGATGTTCCGCCGCATTCTTCTGCCGCTGCCAATGCATGCCGGTTGTCTGGCCGTCATACACCTGCATGCGATACATGCCCACGTTGCGCTTGCCGGTTTTAGGATCGCGCGTGACCACGCAAGGCAGCGTGATGAAGCGTCCGCCATCGAGCGGCCAACACTGCAGCACAGGGAAGTCGAGCACGCTGAAATTCTCTTTGCGGGTGACTTCCTTGCAAGGAGCATCTTTCGCCGCGACCGTCTTCGGAAAGAACTTGCCGATATCCGCCAGCATCGGCAGCATCTTCAGCTTCTCCAAAAAGCCTTCCGGCGACTTCACATCGAGCAGCGCGCGAATGCGTCCGGCAACATCGTCGAGCGAATCCACTTCGAGAGCCAGCTTCATGCGGCGCTCGCTGCCGAACTGGTTCATCAGCACAGGAACATTAGGATAGCCTTTGACCTTCTCGAAGAGCAGCGCCGGACCGCCATTGGCAGACTTCGAGGCGCGATCCGTAATCTCGGCGATCTCAAGAACAGGATCGACTTCTTCGCGGATGCGCTTTAGCTCTCCTGCTTTCTCCAGTGTTTTGATCCAGTCTCGCAGGTCGTCGTAGGCCACGCTCCAAGCTCCTTTGCATCTCTATGTTAGCCGATGCAAAGGCCATGACTATTCCACGCGCAGCGATTCCATCGGGTCGAGCTTCGATGCGCGTGTTGCCGGAAGCCACACGGCAAAGAGTGCTACCGCGCTCAAGATCATCGGCACTGCGACAAACACCATCGGATCGTAAGGCTTCACGCCGAAGAGGAAGCTCGCAATCAACCGCGTCAATCCCAAGGCTGCGCCCACGCCAACCACCACGCCGATGATGGCAAGCTGCATCCCTTGCCACACAACCAGGTTGCGGATACGAGAGCGGTCAGCGCCAAGCGCCATGCGAATGCCCATCTCCTGTGTGCGCTGCTGCACCGAATAGGCCATCAGGCCATAGATGCCGATGGCTGCAAGGATCAGAGCCGCTGCGCCGAAGATCGTGAGCAACAGCATGTTGAAGTCCTCGCGTGCCGTAGAGTGCGAAACCACTTCATCCATCGAGCGCACGCGAGCAACAGGGAATCCGCCGCTGGCCTGGCGCAGCTGCTCCGTCACTGCGGAGATGAACTGATGCGGATCGCCATGTGTGCGTACCAGCCAGACCACTGGACCGATGCTGGCATTCAGCGCGGTCATCCCGTCCGGCACCTGCGCCTGCGGGATGATCATCAGCGGACGCGGATCGCGGTTCAGTCCGCCATCGCGGATATCGCCTACGACACCGATGATCTGCCGCGCCGGTTCCTCGAACTGTGGGCCAACGCCCTTACCGATGATGATCTGCTGGCCAACAGGATCTTCTTTGGGCCAATAGCGCTTCGCCATTGCCTGGTTGATGAGCACTACGCCCGGAGTGCCGGCAACATCCTTGTCGGTGAAGTCACGTCCATGCAGAATCGGAATCTTGTAGACGGCAAAGTAGCCAGGCGAAGTATTCATCCAGCCCGCGCCGCCCGTGTAAGGATCTTTCCCCAGCGGTCTCCCCACAACATTGAAGGGTAGGCCAAAGCCGCCTTCGAGCGGCAGGCAGCAGGTCGAAGCCGATGCTTCGACGCCGGGAATCGCGTTGAGGCGATCGCGGCCATCATGCGCCAGCTGCGCAACGCCGTCAGTCTTGAGGAAGCGGTCGCCGGTGAGCGACATCTGCAGAGTCAGCACGTTATGGGGATTGAAGCCGGGATCAACATGCCGCAATGCAAGGAATGTCCGGATCAGCAGCGCGGCTCCGATGAGCAGTACGAGCGCCAGCGACACTTCACTGATGACCAGCAACGAGCGGGCCTTGCTCTGGCGGAAGCCGGTGCCGGAGCGGTTACTGCTTTCCTTGAGCGTGGAGTTGAGATCGGGACGCGAAGCGCCGATAGCAGGGAAAAGCCCGAAGAGGATGCCGGTGAGCAGCGATACGGCGAGAGTAAAGACGAGCACCCGCCAGTCAATGCTGACAGCGGTTCCGTGTTCGCCGATGCGTGGAATATTGCCTGGACTGAGCGCCAGCAATGCACGCACGCCGACATAGCCAAGAGCTAATCCGAGTACGCCGCCAGTGATGGCGAGCATCACGCTCTCCGTCAGTAACTGGCGAATGATGCGGCCACGTGTTGCTCCCATGGATACGCGGATGGCAAATTCCCGCTTGCGCCCCGTGGCGCGGACCAACAGCAGGTTGGCAACATTCGCGCACGCGATCAGCAGGACAAAGCTCACTGCGCCCAGAAGCACGAACAGAGACTGGCGCACGCCGCTGACGATGCTGTCGCGCAGCGGCTCAACGGCAAAGCCTTCATTCGGCCCCATGACGCCGTGCGGGTAACGCCGCCGGAACTGGTCAGCCACAACCTTAAGCTGCGCGTTGGCCTGCGCAAGAGTGACTCCCGGCTTGAGGCGTCCGGCTGCCAGGAAGAAGTGGCCTTGATTCGTGCTATTCGGATCGATCTGGAAGGGAACCCAGATATCGGCTTCGGGGTCGGTAGCGAAGGATTGCCCGATGACACCGACAATGGTGTACGGCTCGTTGCCCAGCGATAACGACTTGCCAGCGATATGAGGATCGCCTCCGAAGCGGCGCTGCCAGAGCCCATAGCTGAGGATCACGACTTTGCCGCCATTGGGCGAGTCCTCTTCCGGAGTAAAGGTGCGGCCCAGCATGACCGGCGCCCCAAAGAGCCGGAAGTAAGCTTCGCTAACGTGGATTCCGTGGACCTGCTCCGGGTGATCGCCCGTCAGATTGAACCCAGGGCCGCCGAAGTCATAAGCCGTCACATCCTGAAATACACCCGTCTGCTGTTTCCACGTATTGAACTTTGTAGGGGAGGCCGCCGCGTCTTGTCCTTCAGGGGACGTGAGCATGAATTGCACGATGCGGTCAGCATCCGGGTAAGTGAGCGGCTTGAGCAGAACGGTGTTGACTACGGTGAAGATGGCGGTATTCGTGCCGATGCCTAGCGCAAGAGCTGCGATGGCCGCGATAGTGAAGCCGGGATTCTTACTGAGCATGCGCAGCGAGTGCTTAAGGTCATTCCACAGTGTGCCCACGAGTCTGCTTCCTTTCCTGTCCGAATTGTGACTTTTAGACGGATCAGCACACAGCTTCGCTCATGCCGGCTGCAGGATCGTACGCGGATAAAGGAGTATTAGTTCCCGATTTTCGAGATGGGGAACAAATAGTCCGAAATATCTGCCATCCTGAGCGCAGCGTGCATAGCCGAAGGCCTTACCCGCGCGGTTGGAGATCAATCTGCTGAAAACAGGCCCTTCGCTTCGCTCAGGATGGCACGTCTTAAGTGGTGATCAGGAGGAATGGCGCTGCGGAATCAAGGCATCGAAAAGTATGAGGATTCCTCCGCAGACAATGGCTGAATCAGCCACGTTGAAGTCGGGCCAGTGGTAGCTCCAGTGGCCGAAGCGCAGGAAGACCTCAAGGAAATCGGTGACCACGCCGGAATGGATGCGGTCCCACACGTTACCGAGCGCTCCGCCAAGAATCAAGGCCAGCGCAATTGTTGTCAGTGTAAATCGCTTGCCGATCTTGAGAATCAGCCCGAGAACGACAATTGCGGCTACAAGCGAAAACGTAATTAGCAGCCAGCGTGTGCGTCCGGGCGTTGCTGATTCGGCAAAGAGACTGAAGGCCGCTCCAGGGTTAAGCACATGCGAGATGTAAAAATAATGCGGAATGACGGGTATGGAATCACCGTCGGCGATGCGGTGCTCGACCAGGATTTTTGTCCAGCGGTCAATGGCAATGATGAATGCGGAAATCACAAGAAGCCAGCCGCGGCGGTCGTATTGCTTCAATTTAACCTCTGTAATGCCGGGGCTAAAGCCCCTTTTGTTTAATTTTGTTCACCGGGTTAAAGCCCGGTGCTTCTACCTTAAAGCTGTGCGCCGTCTTTGACGGTGATATTTATTTTTTCGCTTCTACCGTTCTAACGATGAGTTGTCATCGTTCCATATACATCGTCATCCTGAGAGTAGCGAAGAACCTGCTGTTCTCTCTGAGCGTATGACATCGGGTGTCCCATCCTGAGCCGAAGGCGAAGGGCGGGGAGGACATTGCATTCAGGGTTGAAACAGAGTCCACACCTCCACTTCGCTCTGCTCCGTTCAGAGTGGGGCATGCAAGGGCTACTTGTAACCCATCTGTTCGAGCGCATTAGCACAGCGTCCGCAGACTTTCGGCCATGGACCGTAAGGCTGCACCCGCTGTGGGCTGTCGTCAGGGTAGTAGTTCCAGCAGCGCTCGCATTTTGTGCCTTCAGCAGGTTCCGGTTTCACTTCCACGCCGTTTTGTGTTTTGGTAATCGCAACCTGGGAGACATTGAATAATTCTTTCAGGCTGCTTTCCAAGCGATAGAGCAGCTCATAATCTGCAGCGGAAGCCAACACGCTTACTTTCGCTTCGAGTGCCTTGCCAATCTTTCCGGCCTTGCGCTCGGCTTCGAGCGCTTTCAAAACTTCATCGCGGATTTCCAGCAGCCTGCTCCAATCTGTCAGCAGCTTTGTGTCCTGCGGTGTGATGTCATCGGCCTTGGGAAACTGCGCAAAGTGCACGCTCTCAACACGGTTTGCATCCTCCGGGAGATACTCCCACACCTCATCCGCGGTGAAGCTAAGGATAGGCGCAACGAGACGGACAAGCGCGTCAGTGATTTTGTAGATGACAGTCTGCGCAGAGCGGCGTTCTTTGCTCGAAGGAGCGAAGGTGTACATGCGGTCCTTCAGCACGTCGAGATACAGCGCACTCAGGTCCACGATGCAGAATTCGTTCACTGCATGGTAGACGCGGTGGAACTCGAATCCCTCATACCAGCCGCAAACTCTTTCCACTAACTCGCGCGTACGCGCCAGCATGTACTGGTCGAGCGGCAGCAGTTCGTCATAAGTAATGGAATGTTCTGCAGGGTTGAACCCGCTGAGGTTTCCTAACAGAAAGCGGAATGTATTGCGCAGCTTGCGGTAATTGTCAGCAACACGCTGCATCAGGTTTTCGCTGGCGGCAACATCTTCGCGGAAATCGACAGATGCGACCCACAGACGCACAATTTCTGCGCCGAGGCGGTTGGCGATATCCACGGGATCGACGCCGTTGCCAAGCGATTTCGACATGGCGCGGCCTTGCTCATCGAGTGTCCAACCTGCGGTGCCGACCATGGTATACGGCGATTTGTGATCTTTGCTGACGCCGACCGAAGTCAGAAGCGAAGTATGGAACCAGCCGCGATATTGGTCGCCGCCCTCGAAGTAAAGATCGGCGGGCGGAGCAATCTCCGGCTCGGCGTCCATGACGGCATGCCAGCTTGCGCCGGAGTCGAACCAGACATCGAGAATGTCCATCTCTTTTCGGAAATCCGTTCCGCCGCATGAGCACGTCGTACCCGCAGGCAGAAGTTCCGCCGCTTCGCGGGTATGCCAGACAGCGATGCCGTCCTTCGCAAACAGATCGACGATGCTCTGGTTGATCTTTGCGTCGTTGAGCGGCTTGTGACAAAGATTGCAAAGAAAAACCGCAATCGGCACACCCCAGATGCGCTGGCGCGAGATGCACCAGTCGGGGCGCGTTTCGATCATGTTAGCGATGCGGTCTTCACCCCAGGCCGGGTCCCACTTGATATCGTTGCGGATGGCATCGAGCGCGAGCTTGCGGAAGGTTGTCTCGCCCATCTGCTTGTCGATTTCGATGAACCACTGTTCCGTGGCGCGGAAGATAACGGGATTGTGGCAGCGCCAGCAGTGCGGATAACTGTGGTAGATATCGCTGCGGCCCATGAGCACGCCGCGCTTTTCCAGCAATTCGATGATCGGAGTGTTGGCTTTGAAGACGGTCAGTCCGTCATATTCCGGCAGTCCATTGCGCAGGCGGCCGGCGTTATCGACGTTGCAGGTCTGATCGAGGCCGTATTTTGAACCGGTATAGAAGTCGTCCGCGCCATGCGCAGGTGCGGTGTGGACGGCGCCTGTGCCTTGCTCGGTCGTCACGTAATCGGCGAGTACGCCAAGGATGCTACGGTCGAGGAAGGGATGCTGGAAGGTGGCTCGCTCGAGCGCTGCTCCTTTAAAACGGGCAACTTCTTTCGCTTCCTGCAACTTGCAGGCTTCACGTACGGAAGCCGCCAGCGCATCGGCCACGATGTATGTCTGACCATCCAACTCGAGTCCCACATATTCCAGTTCTGGATGAAAAGCTACGGCGAGCGATGCGGGCAGCGTCCAGGGCGTGGTCGTCCAGATGATAGTTGAAACTTTTTTACCGGCAAGCGCAGGATCAATCGCCGCTGCGTCGCTGGTCAGTGCATATTTCACATAGACGCTGGGACTGGTGTGCATCTCGTATTCGATTTCGGCATCGGCGAGTGCCGTGCGGTCGTGGATGCACCAGTAGACCGGCTTCAAACCCTTGTAAACAAAGCCCTGCTCGAAGAAGCGATAAAAAATTTCGAGCGTTCTGGCTTCGTACTGGCGCGACATGGTGACGTAGGGTTCTTCCCACCGGCCAAACACGCCGAGGCGCACAAACTGGCTGGTCTGCAGGTCGATATATTTCTGTGCGTAGGCGCGGCAGGCTGCCAGAAATTCGACCGAGGACATCTCCAGCTTTTTGCGGCCAAACTGCTCGTCTACCTTGATTTCGATAGGGAGGCCGTGGCAGTCGAATCCGGGGACATAGGGAGCATCGAAGCCGGCCATGGTCTTCGATTTGACGATGAAATCTTTCAGGCACTTATTGAGCGCGTGGCCGAGATGAATGGGGCCGTTGGCGTAGGGAGGGCCATCGTGCAGCAGGTAGCGGGGGGAGCCTTGGCGAGCCTTGCGAATCTGGTCATAAAGCTTCGTTTCTGCCCATTTTTTCAACCGTAAAGGCTCATTTTGCGGCAGATTTGCCTTCATGGGGAAGTCGGTCTGAGGAAGTGTCAGTGTCGCTTTCAGCGGCGTGGATTCCGGCGTAGACATCGGTTCTCTCTTCAAAAAAGTGCAATAAGGGATAAAACTTTATTGTATCTGGTTTACGGGCGTAACTTTGTTGGTGCATTCACGTCTATAGGGAAAGGCGTGAATCACCCCACCCTTCTCCTTCGACCTCGCTCAGGGTGAGGATGGGGCGCCCGGCAACCTATGTAAACAGTTGGGCTTCGTACGAAACAGTTGGCAGCGCATGAATATTTTCCTGTCGCAACTTCAAGACAAGCGGGGCGTGCGTCGTCCATAATGGAGAGATACACGGGTGGAGCGCGTAGATTGTCTGCCCGGTTGAAGTGATATGGGCAATCAGGTTTTGACACCTCCGGAACTGGAACCAGAAAATACGCGGTCGCAAGAGGAGCAGCCCGACCTCCTTATCGAAACCGACGGTTCTATTTGGTCATCGCTGGTTTCTAATCTTCGCGATACCTTCTCTTCTTCGAAGCAGCCCCCGCTTCAGCTAACCTCTAAGCCAGACGCAGATAACGACCTTGTGGAGACTCTCAAAGAAGAGTCGATCTTCAGCTCCTTGTGGGCGAATATCCAGGATGTCTTTTTTCCGAAAAAGCTTCCTCCTCTCGAGCTGACATCGAAGCCGATCGAGACGGATGTTCTGCTGAAGTCGGAACGCAGCACCAAGTCGCGGGTGTACTCTCTTATCGCGCACGTGGTGGTGATCGGCTTGATTATCCTGGCGATCATCGAGGCGCGCATTCATACGCGGCCTGTCGAGAAAAAGGCACAACTGACGCCGGTCGATGTTACACCGTTTATTCCGCAGGCGCCGAAGGCTGCCACGGTGATGGGCGGCGGAGGTGGCGGCGGCAATCACGAAATCGTTCCTCCTTCCAAAGGTAAGCTGCCGAAGTTTGACAAGCAGCAGATTACGCCTCCGCAGAAACTGCTGATTGAGAAGCCGAAACTTCCCGTTCCGGCCACGGTGGTGATGCCGAACGTGAAGATGCCGGATACGAATATGCCCAACCTGGGTATCCCGCAGTCGTCGCAGGTGGCACTGGCTTCACAGGGCTCCGGCTCCGGTTCCGGCTTTGGAACCGGTTCGGGTGGCGGCCTGGGCTCCGGCTCGGGCGGAGGTATCGGTCCCGGCTCCGGTGGGGGAACGGGCGGCGGCACGTATCACGTCGGTGGCGGTGTCTCGGCTCCCCAGGTGATTCGTTATGTCGATCCGGAGTTCTCGGATGAAGCGCGACGGGCCAAATACCAGGGCGTCTGCGTGGTTTCCGTCATCGTGGACGCGCAGGGAAATCCGCAGCATGTCCATGTGATTCGCCCGCTCGGTATGGGACTGGATGAGAAGGCGATAGAAGCGGTGAAGCAGTATAAGTTCCGTCCCGCCATGTACCAGGGACATCCGGTTCCAGTCGAAGTCGATATCGAAGTCAACTTCCGGATTTACTAACTTTCAGCCTTAGGCAACCGACCCCACATCTCGAACGAGTGTGGGGTTTTTCATGTACACTCTACCCCCGGGGCATTCTGTACGGAGATTGTTTATTTTCAAATACTTACAGGATTACCTGTGCGGGGATCGTTTGTTTTCAGTTAGTTACGAGACGTAACTGAATGTAAGGCCAGATACGGTGGCTTTCTGATTCCCTTCTTCTATTTTATCTAGCAGGGCCATAATTCTAAAGGTCTTTATTTCTATTGCTTACTTGGCTATGAGCTTGACAAAGTTTTTAAAGGCATAATCCAGTCTTTATTTAGGTTTGATGAAACAGAAATCGGAGGATATTTGGGGGACGCTTCATTTGACTGAGAAGGGTTCAAAAAAGAATGAAAGATTCAGGAACTCCGCATCTAGCTTCCCGTCATGAAGGCCGGAGCGCTGGCAGGACATTTTACCATTGTTAGAATGGAAGCAGGTTTGAACGATGACAAACACTCAGCTCTTTTTCGCCGCCGGAATGCCCACACTGGCTGTCCTTATCGGCATTCTTGTCAACCGCATGGATGTTTCTTCACTCAGAACAGAGTTGCATGCGGGGATGGCTTCCCTTCGCACAGAAATCAGCCAGTTGAGAACGGAATTCAATGGCCGCATCGACCTGCTAACCGGTAAAGTCATTGAACTTACAGACCGGGTTTCGCATCTCGAGGCCCGTATCGGAAAGTGAAGCCTGATTGTGGTGAACAATAACCGTAAGCTTTTCGATTTTATGGTGCGCCCAGAAGGATTCGAACCTCCGACCTATTGATTCGTAGTCAATCGCTCTATCCAACTGAGCTATGGGCGCACATGAGGTGTGGTGACTGCGAACTCATTTAAAGATATCAAGTTCGGCGCGGTTTCGCAAATTGCGAGATGGCAAAAGCTGGGATTTATTTGCGGCTGCAGCGATACTTATTCGCTGTCACTCTTCCGGTGAGGCCGGATAGTTGAAGAAGAGTTGATTGCCATCGGGATCATCGATTATCACGATCCGGTAGCCCCACGATCCTTCCTTGATGGAAACGCCCCTGCTTTCAAGCTCCGCGCGCAGTTCGTCCAGCGCGGCAGTTGCGCTCTCGGGCGTTGCCGACTCGGTATTGAGGGAAATGAACATTAGCCCTTTGCCGGCTTTCGTGGGCCACTGGTCGGAGAGGATGAGCGCGCAGCCCTGCCGGTCCACCTGCGCAATGCGCACTCTGCCATCCTCCTCGTAACGCCAAGGGCTCGTGAATCCGAGCTGGCAAACGTAAAAATCAAGCGATGCCGAAACATCGTTCACGTGAAGGACAGGGCGCGCAAACCAGTCTGTCATCGATCATGTACCCCAATGAATATCGATCTTGCCGCTGCTCTCAGGGTACGCCGCACTTGGCAAAACCGAGATAAATAAATCCACGACGGATGATTGCTGTCTGAAGTTTTTCAGGCTTCGAGGAAGACGATGGCGGCGCTTCCGGCGGGGATCTGGAGAACATGTTCGCCGTTGGAGAGTTTTGCGGTTTCGTTTGCTTCGGGACGCCAGCTGCCATTGGGCGCGACTGCGGTTTTGCCCAGGCGGATTTCGCCTTTGCTTTCGAGCGATGGCGCGGTGAGGCGCAGGATGCCGGCTTTGCGATGCGATGCGGCGGTTGTGAGACGAACATTCGCGCTTTGGGAGCGGTCTTTGTTGATGAGGGTGAGAGCGGCGCGTCCGGAGTGGGCGGTGGCGTAGGCGCTGAGATTGATGCCGGAAGGATCGTAGTCGAGGGCGAGGCGTTCGCCCTGCGCTGCCTGCGCGAAGGCCAGCATGCCGTAGTAGGCCGCTTTGGCGGTGTAGTTGCCGTGCCGGTCGTCTCCGATGGGGGAGTACGAACTGATGAAATCGTGCTGGTTGACTCCGGTTTCGATGTTGACGCCGGCGGCGTTGAAGGAGGCGAGGGTGAACAGGTAGTCGAGTACCCAGAGCGCTGCGCCGAAGGTGTCGCTGACGCCGGGACGTCCTCCACCGGAGAAGGAATTGGTTTCGCAGATGCGATAGGGAAGGTGCGCGGTGCCGGAAGCCTGCTGCAGCTTTGCGAGCAGGGTTTTGAGATGCGGATCGGGATTGAGCAGCTTATCGAGGGTGCTGAATGGGCTTTGGCCCTCGCGGTAATAGTGATGGGTGAGGAGCTTGAGGTCGCTGCCTTCGTCCTGTGCAAAGCGTGTGACCCAGTCGGTGTGGTCGGCGGCGTCTGGACCGGCAAATGTCGCATTGGGGAGTTTAGCGCGGATGGCCTGCTTGTAGCGGCGGTATTCGGCCAGATACTTCTCGTAGCTGTAGCCTGCGGGGCGGTGGCCTTCGTGCGAGAAGAGGTCGGGCTCATTGCCGATTTCAAAAGCCAGAAGCTTGTCGCCCGCGATGGCAGAAACGGCGACGGCTTCGGCGGCGGCTTCCTGTTCGGATTTGTTGCCGAGGTTCAGTCCCCAGATAAGCTGCCATCCGGTGGCCTGGAGAAAGGTACCGAGCTCGCGCAGGTTGGCTTCTGTGATGACGGAGGCTTTGGGCGCTGAGACGGCCTCGCCGTTTGGCTGGAAGGAAGCGTAGTCGGAGGTATTGCCGCCGATGCGGATGACTCCTTTTGTGCCGAGGGTACGGACGAGCTGGACGTAAGGATCATTGGCGGCGCTGAGCAGTCCGGGCGTAGAGACGGATGAGATTTCGTAACCGAGGCCGATGAAGTTTTCGGGGATTGGACTGATGGTTCTGGATGGGTCGAGATGGATGGTGACCGTTTGCGAGGATGTAGCGTGAGGCAGGCTTTGCGCGAAAGCGCCGGCGGCGGTGGATGCGAGAGCGGCGAGAAATGTTCTGCGTTGCATAGGGGCCGGATTAAGAGACGTTGCCAGTCTCTCACATCCGGCTGAAGGTTACTTGGCTGCGGCTGGCGCGGGTTCAGCTTCTGTGGGGGGCTGCGGCGGGATGAGCGGCAGCTCTTCGGTGATGTTGATTCCAGCGCGGCGCAGGAGCTGACCGACGGTGAATTTGTTGAGGCGGGTGGCGTCGTATTCGATGCGGATCGTCTGCCATTCTTCGCTTAACTGGATGCGGCGGATGCCATAGACCTCGCTGAGATTGCCGAGGGCGAACATGGCGGCTTCAGTTGGGTGCTGCTCGTAGCGGAAGAGGACTTCAACGGTCGTCATAGAAAGATGATAGCAAGTTTGAGGGTGGGATAGACATAGCTGCTTTGGCGTCGGAGTAATCCCATGCACCCACTGTTCGACGAAAAGCAGGCCCTTCGACTGCGCGCTTCGCTCAGATGACAACTTTTTTGCAATCGAGATTAGATATTTTTCAGGTAGTTGATGATTTCGGGGTTGGTCCATTCCTGGGGGCCGATGAATTTGCGGCGGATTTTTCCGTGTTGGTCGATGATGTAGGTTTCGGGCGGGCGTTTGGTGCCGAAGGCCAGGTTGCTTTGCTGCGACTCGTCGTGGATGGTGAGCAGGTCGACGTGGTTGTCGGTGAGGAATTGATGGTAGCTGGCTTCGTCGTCGTTAAAGTCGACGGCGAGGACGACGATTTGCGGCATCTGTTTTTGCAGGGCAATGAGTGAGGGCAGTTCTTCCAGGCAGGGCGCGCACCAGGAGGCCCAGAAGTTGAGGACGACGATTTTGCCGCGGTAGTCGCTGAGATGGATGGTTTTTGATCCGTCGACGATGGTGAAGTCGGGGGCCTGTTTGGCGAGCTGTTCGGGGTGTGAGCCTCGGTCACAGCCGGCGAACGCTGCCAGGAGAAGGAGGACTACGAATCCCGCCCGGTCGCGCAGAAAAAAGGCGATAGGATGGGTCACCCGCGATTTGGAAAATTTGAAGCGGCGCACATTTCTATAATACGGTCTGGAGTGGCCTTGAATCTTACTGTGATTATTCCTGCGCGGAACGAAGAGGATTGCCTGGGGGCGTGCCTGCGGTCGCTGGCGGCGCAATCGGATGACGGCTGGAAGCTGGGCGTGGATTGGGAGCTGCTGGTGGTGGATGACGGCTCAACCGACAGGACGCCCGAAATTGCGCGCAGCTTTGACGGCGTGACGGTAATGGAGGCGGCTACGCCTGCGAAAGGCTGGACGGGCAAGGCGAATGCCGCATGGACGGCGGCGCAGAAGGCGCAGGGCGAGTGGCTGCTGTTTACCGATGCGGATACGGTGCATGAGCCGGGCGACCTGCGGCGCGCTCTGCATGAGGCGGAAAAGCATAAGGTGGCGATGCTGTCGTATTCGCCGCGGCAGATAGTAACAGGCTTCTGGCAGCGGGCGCTGATGCCGCTGGTTTTCAGTGAGCTGTCGCTGGCGTATCCACCGGCGAAGGTGTCGGATCCGGAGTCGCGCTTGGCTGCGGCGAATGGGCAGTTTCTGCTGGTTCGGCGGGATGCTTACAGGCAGATTGGCGGGCATCAGGCGGTGGCGAGCTCGATGCTGGAGGATGTAGAGCTTGCTTACCTGGTGAAGCGGCGCAAGCTGGGGCTGCGGTTCCGCTATGCTCCGGATGCGGTGAGCGCGCGGATGTATCGCGGCTTTCGGCAGATGTGCGAGGGATGGACGAAGAATCTTGCGCTGCTGTTTGGCAATACGCTGATTACGGCGGCGTGGAAGATGTTGGATATCGCGCTTCTGATTGGGCTGCCGGTGCTGGCGTGGTATTTTCCGTGGCCGCTAAGCGCGAGCATGCCGTGGATTACGGCCCGGCTGGTGATTCTGCTGATCTGGGTGCGGACGCTGTGGCGGTTTTACCGGCGCGTGGCGAAGTCCAATTTTCCCTTTGCCGATTGCCTGGTGAGTGTGTTTGGGCTGCCGCTGTTTGTGTGGCTGCTGTGGCGGAGCTGGTTCGACCATACGGTAACGAAGCGCGTAGTCTGGAAGGGGCGGGAGTATGCAGGTGGCCGCTGAGTTCTGACGATGATTTTATTAACGAGAAAAGCTGAGTTTTCTGCTTCGCACTATTACTGGAACGAGGCGTGGTCTGAGGAAGAGAATGCACGTGTTTTTGGCAAGTGCGCGAACAAGAACGGCCACGGGCACAATTACACGCTGGAAGTAACGGTTGCCGGCGAGGTGGATGACGCGTCGGGCTTTGTGGTGGACCTGAAGCAGCTGAAGGATGTGATGGAGCGCGAGGTTGTGAATGTCTACGACCATCGGCATCTGAATAAGGAAGTGCCGGAGTTTGCCACGACGATTCCGACCACGGAGAACATTGCAATTGCGGTGTGGAAGCGGCTGGAAGGGAAGATTCCGGGAGCGAAACTGTATCGCGTGCGGGTATATGAGATGGCGGACCTTTTTGCCGATTACTATGGTGAGCCATGAGAGCTTATTTTTCGCGTCGATACAGGATGAGCGCTTCGCATCGGCTGCATGCCGCGGCTTTCAGCGAGGAGCAGAACCGGGCCGTCTACGGCAAGTGCAATAATCCGCATGGGCATGGGCACAACTATGTTGTGGAAGTGACGGTCGGCGGGCAGGTGGCTGCGGAAACGGGGATGGTGTGCGACCTGGTGGAACTGGATGCGTGCGTGCGGGAAAAAATTATCGACCGCTTCGATTTGATGAATTTGAATTGCGATCCACTCTTTCAGGATCGTGTGCCGACTACGGAGAATCTATGTATAGAGGTGTACAGGATTTTGAAGGCGGCGTTTGAGAAAGCGGATGTGGTGCGCGTGTGCATAGAAGAGACGAGTAACAATTCTTTTGAATATCCGGCGAATACGCAGCCTGCGGTGAGACGCGCGCGATGAACGGAATAGAAAAGAGAGCAAAGAAGATGGCAAGACCGGCAGTGATACGCAAGGCGATGGCGACGGGGCTGGAAGATATTTCAACACAGGATATTTATCGCGAGATTATTCGCCGCTTCGATGAAGACCCGACGCGCGATGGGCTGGAGCGCACGCCGGAGCGCGTGGAGAAAGCTCTGACATTTTTGACGAAGGGATACCACGAAAATCCTACGGAGATTCTGCGTGGCGCGCTTTTCGATGTCGATTATGACGAGATGGTGATTGTGAAGGACATTGAAATGTTCTCGCTCTGCGAGCACCACATGCTGCCGTTCTTCGGGAAAGTGCATGTAGCTTATATTCCGAATGGCAAAGTGATCGGGTTGAGCAAGATTCCGCGGCTGGTGGAGGTCTTTGCGCGTAGGTTGCAGGTGCAGGAGCGGATGACGCGGCAGATTGCCGACGCCATACAGGAAGCGATTCAGCCGCAGGGCGTAGGCGTGGTAGTGGAGGCGCGGCATCTCTGCATGATGATGCGCGGCGTGGAGAAGCAGAATTCGTCGACGGTGACTTCGGCGATGGTCGGCGTTTTCCAGAAGCAGAACACGCGGAATGAGTTCCTGTCACTGGTGCGCGAGCGGAGCCAGAGCGGATTCTAAAACCCGTTATAGTAGTCAGAGTGAACGGGCTTTTGATTGTAGATAAACCGGGCGGCATGACATCGCACGATGTGGTTGCGCGGGTAAGACGGGCGACGGGTGAGTCGTCGATTGGGCACTTAGGCACGCTGGATCCGATGGCGACGGGCGTGCTTCCGCTACTGCTGGGCAAGTACACGCGGCTGGCGCAGTTCTTTGGTTCCCTTGAAAAAACATACATCGGGACGATCCGTTTCGGCTTTGCTACCGATACGTATGACGCGGAAGGGCAGCCAAGCGGAGAGCCGGTGACTCCGGTGCTGTCACTGGAACAGGTGCGTGCTGCTGCGGCTCGTTTTCATGGCGAGATCGATCAGATGCCGCCCGCATTTTCCGCCAAAAAGACCGGAGGCAAGCGGGCGTATCAACTGGCGCGCGCCGGAGAGACGCCACAGTTAAAGCCGGCGCGGATTACAATTCAGCGCTTTGAGATTACCGGGCTGGATGGGGAGATTGCGTCGTTTGTGATGACGGTTTCAGCTGGCGGATATGTGCGCAGCGTGGCGCACGAGCTTGGCATCGAGGTTGGTTGCGGCGCGCACCTGGCGAGTTTGCGCCGAATTGCTGCAGGACCGTTTTCTATTGAGAATGCGATTGCGCTGGATGTGATCGAGAAGCTGGCGGGCGAAGAGATTGAGGTGCTGATGCCCCATCCGCGTACGTTGCTGCCGTCGATGCCATCGGTGACAGCTGACGCGCTTTCAATTGGGCGCATTCGCAATGGAGCGGCGGTGAATCTGCCGGAGTTCAGTGCGGTGCCCTTCGTAAAGATTTTTGAAGGGCAACGAAACCTGATCGCCATTGGAAAGCGCATTGCCGGGACACTTTTTCAGCCGACGGTGGTGCTGGGATAACTATTTTTTCAGCAGCGGGCGGAGGAGTTGAAAGACATTTTCCGCTACCTGCTGATTTCCTTTTGCGGTCGCGTGGATGCCGTCTTCCTGCATGGAGCCGGGCGTTCCATAAACTCCTTTGAGCAGAAAAGGCAACAGCGGAAGGTGGTATTTGCGGGCGAGGTCACTGTAGATGCCGTTGAATTGCTGGATGTAATCGGGGCCGTAGTTGGGCGGCAGCGTGATTCCGGCGAGCACCACTTTGATTTTTGCCTTGAGCAGCGTGGATACGATCTGATCCATATTTTGCCGGGTTAAGGATAGCGGCAAGCCGCGCAGCCCATCGTTGCCGCCGAATTCCACCACCACAATCTGCGGATGCTGCGCGAGCACGTCTTTCAGGCGGTCTACACCGTCCTTAGTGGTATTGCCGTCGATACCCGCATTGACGATGCGGTAGGAATATCCGCGGCTATGGAGCAGTTGTTGCAGGTAAGCTGGGTAGGCGTGGCTGGATTCGACTCCGTGCCCGGCTGTCAACGAATCGCCGAAGCAAATGATGACGGGAGTTGAAGCAGCGGGGAACGCAGAGGCGAAACAGAACGTAAAAAGAAGCAGCAGGGTGTGTCGGCGCGTCACATACTTATTGTAGCCAGAGGATGGGAGTCGGGAATGATTGAAGTGCGAGGGCTGAAGAAGTCGATTCGCAATGGAAACCGAATTGTGGAGATATTGAAAGGGATCGACCTCAGCGTACCTCATGGGCAGTTTGTTGCCATTATGGGGTCGTCGGGCAGCGGCAAAAGCACTTTGCTGGGACTGCTGGCGGGACTGGATGCGCCGACTGAAGGCGAGGTGAAGATCGACGGCACCGAGATCAGCCGCCTGCCTGAAGACAGGCTGGCACAGATACGCGGACAAAAGATCGGATTTGTTTTTCAGTCGTATCAACTGATTCCTACTTTGACGGCACTGGAAAATGTTTTGCTGCCGTATGAATTAAATGCGACAGGCGATGGCAAGCAGAAGGCTCTGCACTTGCTGGAGACGGTGGGGCTGGCGGACCGGCTGCATCATTATCCCGTGCAGCTTTCCGGCGGCGAGCAGCAGCGCGTGGCGCTGGCGCGGGCATTTGTGCTGGAGCCTCCGATTGTGATGGCGGATGAGCCGACGGGCAATCTGGATTCGACGAACGGGCAGCACGTGCTCGATCTGCTGATGGAGCGCCGGCGGGAGGCGGGTACGACGCTGGTGCTGGTGACGCATGATCCGCAGATTGCGGCGCGTGCCGATAGAACGATTATTCTGCGCGACGGACAGGTTGTTTCCGATGCGAGCGGAAAGCAGGAAAGCCATGGAGCTTGAGCAGAAACCTGCGCTGGGGTGGGCTACGGCTGCGAGAATCGCATGGCGTGAACTGCAGGCATCGCGCACGAAATTCGTATTTGTAATTGCTTCGGTTGCAATTGGTGTTGCTGCACTGGCGGGAGTGCGTGGCTTCAGCGAATCATTTCAGAAGGCGCTGCTGGACCAGGCGCGCAGCATCATGTCCGCCGATCTTTCTGCGCGCATGTTTCGGCAGGCAACGCCGCAGGAGGACGCAAAGCTGGATGCGCTGGCAGCTACTGGAAATGTGCAGCGCACATCGGTGACGGAGATGGTTTCGATGGCATCGACGCAGGTGGATCCGGTGCCGCTGCTGGTTTCACTCAAGGTTGTCGATCCGACGAAGTATCCGTTTTATGGAATGGTGAGCCTGAATCCTGCGGGAGATCTGCGCACGGTGCTAACGGATTCGACGGTTGTGGTGGACGACAATTTGCTGGTGCGTTTGCGGACGAAAGTGGGCGATTCGCTGAAGATTGGCGGCCAGTTGTTTCGTATTGCCGCGGTGATTGAAAAAGAGCCGGATCGGCTGACAGCCGGTATCGGATTGGGACCGCGCGTGATGATGACGCGCTCGGCTGTGAATAAGACGGGATTGCTGCAACAGGGAAGCCGCGCAACGGAGCGGTATCTTTTCAAGCTGGGAGCGCAAAGCGGAACGATTGGCGATGTGCGCAATCAGCTCGAGAAGATTTTGCCGGATGCGCAGATTACCGATTTCCGCGAGACGAGCCCTGCGCTGACAGAGGGGCTGGATCATGCGACGGGATTGCTTAGCTTGATATGCCTGGTGGCGATGGTGTTGAGCGCGATTGGCGTGGGGATGGCAATGCGCGCGCATCTGCAGCAGCGGATTGAAATACTGGCGATTATGAAGTCGATCGGAGCGCGCTCCTCCGATATTTTGCGTATTTATCTTTTGCAGACATTGCTTCTGGGAGTGGTGGGAGCGCTGATCGGCATTGCGCTTGGGCTGGGCGTGGAGTGGGCGCTGCCATATTTCTTTGGGAAACTGCTGCCGATACAGGCTCCATTGCGGCTGCCGCTGCGCTCTGTGTCTGCTGCATTCAGCACGGGAATTTTAACGACACTGCTGTTCTGTTTGCCGCCGTTGCTTGATGTTCGGAAGGTTCGCCCAAGCATTGTGTTGCGAAAAATTGTTGAGGGCGAAGGCAAGCTGCGCTTCTGGAAGAAAATTGGGGAGAACAAGGCGCAGTGGATTTCTGCCGCTGTGGTTGTACTGGCGCTCGGAGGCATAGCGGCGGCGCTTGCCGATTCGATGCTGGTGGGGAAATGGTTTGCCGGAGCGCTGTGCGGATTGCTGGTGGTCATTCTTGTGCTTACTTCGCTGACGATGCGCGGGCTGCGAGCATTGCTGAATAAGACGCGATTGCATCTGCACTCGGCGCTGCGGCATGGGTTGGCAAATTTGTACCGGCCGGGGAATCAATCGGCTGCGGTGCTTTCCGCGCTTGGCGCTGGAGTGATGCTGATTCTCAGTGTTTTTTTGATGCAGCATGCGATTGTAAGCCGCATGAACCGGGACGCTGCTGCGAGCGCCGCCAATATTTTCCTGGTGGACATGACACAGGATGAAGTGCAGGGCGTGAAAGACCTTTTGCTGAAACAACCCGGCGTCGAGAAGAAATTTGAATCGATTCCGATTATTTCTGCGCGTATTACGGGCATCGATGGCGTATCCGTCGATGATCTGAAGCTGAAGAATTATCCGAAGCGATTGTTTTCTTCCATTCCCATCACGTGGGCGGATGCGCTTCCTGAGGGCGTGAGAATGACGCAGGGGAAGTGGTGGCAAGGCGGCAGCGGCGATGGCTTGGCGGTGGTGGATCATCTTGCGCGGCGGTTGCATCTGCATCCCGGCTCGACGGTGAGTTTTGCATCGGGCGAGCGGACCATTCAAGCGCGTGTAACTGTGATCTATAAGGCAGAAGGCGAGCATGTGTTTGCGCGGAGTGAATTTATTCTGCCGTCGGGATTGCTGCAGGGACTTCCGACTGTGTGGTATGCGGCAGTGAATGTGCATCCGAGTCAGATTCCGTTTATGGAGCGCGCCTTGTTCGCGGCGTATCCGACGGTGACGGTGATCAACATCGCGGACATTCTCAACACAGTACAGAGTGTGGTGCACCAGATCACGCTGGTGATTCGCTTTCTTGCCGCGTTTTCGATTTTGTCCGGTGTGATCATTCTCGCCTCAAGCATAGCGGGTACTCGCTTCAAGAGAATTCGTGAGGTGGTGGTGCTGAAGACGATCGGAGCGACGCGCAGACGCATTGCGACTGTCTTCAGCGTGGAGTTTGCAGTGCTGGGCTTGATTGCCGGCGCTGTGGGCGTCGTCTTTGCGAACTTGCTGGTGCGCGTGCTGTTGCGAAAGATGGAGGTGCCGTATCATCCGGAATTTGCGGTGAGCGGTGTTTGTGTTCTTGCAACGGCTGCTCTGGCTGTGGTGACGGGATGGGCGGCCAGCTTCCGGATTCTTGGGCAGAAGCCGCTGGAAGTATTGCGCGAAGAATAAGCGCATGCCTTCTGCGAGAAAAGCATGCGCTATGGTTGAAGTTATTCTTCGATGGCGCTTTCAAAATTCTTGCGCGATGTGAAGCGCCGGACTAACAGCGGCATCACGAAGAGGATCGAGAAAACGGTGGTGACCATGCCTCCGACGACCACTCGCGCTAGAGGCTGCTGTGCCTGCGCACCAATTCCGTTTGAGACGGCGGCGGGCAAAAGACCGAGGCCCGCGGCCATGCAGGCCATGACGACGGGCCGCATCTCATCAAGACAGCCCTTCTCAAGGCCGTGATCGAAACCTTCTTCGCGCTGCGCTCGGCGTATTCCGGAGAGGAAGACGACGGCGCCGAGAGTAGCGACACCCGTGAGCGAGGTGAAGCCGACTGCGGCGGAGATGCTGAAGGATGTGTGCGTGAGAAAGAGCGCGAGGATGCCGCCGATGGCTGCGAAGGGAAGCGTGCCAACTACGATGAAAGCGTCGGCCCAGGTGCGGAACTGAATGTAGAGAAGGATGACGATCACAGCAAGGCTGACGGGAATGATGTAGGCCAGACGGCGCTGCTCTTTCTGCAAGCTGTCAAACTCGCCTGCCCAGGTGTAGTTGTAGCCTGTGGGCAGTTTCACCTTTTGCGCTAACTGCTGCTTCAAGTCCTGGATAGCGCTGGCGAGATCGCGTCCGCGCACACTGAATTTGATGGGAATATAGCGGCGACCGCCTTCGTGGTAGATCATGAAGGCGCCGTTCTTGAGTCCGACATCAGCGATCATGCCGAGCTGCACTTGCGCGCCATCGGGTGTGGGTAGAAGTATCTTGCTGATGGCTTCCGGCGTGTCGCGGTATTCGGGAGCATAGCGCAGAGAGAAGTCGAAGCGGCGGTCGCCATCGATGATCTGCGTAACGGGTGCGCCGCCCACGGCTGCCTGCACGACGCTGTTGACGTCCTGCGGCTGAAGGCCGTATCGAGCCGCTTTGCTGCGGTCGATGGAGACCATGAGGCTGGGCTGGCCGGTGACTTTGAAGACGCCGATGTCGGCGATGCCGGGGACTTTGCTCATCACATCCTGAATTTGACCGGCAATGCGTGTGAGATCGTCAAAGTCGTTGCCGAACAGCTTGAGCGAGTTTTCACCTTTAACACCAGACATGGCCTCTTCGACGTTGTCCTGGATATTTTGAGAGAAGTTGAAGTCGACGCCGGGATATTGCTGAAAATCTTTTTCAACGGCGGCGATCAGTTTGTCCTTGTCGCCGTGAAATTGCGGGCGCCACTGATCTGCGGGCTTAAGACTTGCGAGGAATTCAATATTGTTGAAAGTGCTGACGTCGGTGCCGTCGTCGGGACGGCCCATCTGCGAGATGACCTGCGTGATTTCCGGATAGGTATCGAGCGTGGCGCGAATCCTATCGGCCAGGTGTTCAGACTGCGGGAAGGCGATGTCCTGCTGCAGCGTGGCGCGAATCCATAGATTGCCTTCTTCCAGCGCCGGCATAAATTCGCCGCCGACGAATACGAAAAGAACGATGGCGGCGACAAGCGAGGTGAGGGCAGCGAGCCATGCGAGCGTGCTGAATTTCAGCACGCGCCGCAGGCCTTTATCGTAGTGGCGGCGGAAAAATCCGCTGAGCCATGTGTCTTCGGTTTCATGCTTGATTTGCTTTGGAACCGCAAAGGAGCCGAGCACGGGCGCAAAGACCAGAGCGAAGATGAGCGCTCCTGTGAGGGCGAATCCGTAGGTGACAGACATAGGCGCAAAGATCTTGCCCGGCACGCCTTGCATGGTGAAAAGCGGGATAAATGCGACGAGAATGATGAGCGTAGCGAAGAGCACGGGCTTGGCAGCATCGCCTACGCCTTCCATGATGAGCTCGGAAACTTCTTCGCCCTGCACGCGGCGCGAGATTTTTCGATAGACGCTTTCAAGCACGACTATGGAAGCATCGACGAGGATGCCGAAGTCGATGGCTCCGATGGAGATGAGATTTGCCGAGTGGTCGGTAAGAACCATCATGGCGAAGGAAAAGAGCACAGCGAAAGGAATGGTGATGGCGGCGATGGCGGTAATGCGCAGATCGCCAAGCATGCTCAACAGAACAAGCGTGACCAGGATGAGCCCGGTGATGATGACATGCCGCACGGTTTTCGTCGTCGTGTTGATGAGGTTTGTGCGGTCGTAGATGGTGCTGATCTTCATGCCCGGCGGCAACAGATTGCCTTCATTCAGCTCTTTGATTTTGGCGCGCAGGCCGGCCAAGGCAGGCAGAGACTTCTCACCTTTTTGCAGGAGCACGATGCCTTCGACAATATCCGATTGCTTATCGCGTCCTACTTTACCGAGTCGCGGCTGATGACCTTCTTTTACATCGGATACATCTTTTAGCAGTACAGGCACGCCGTTGCGCTCGGCGATGACGATGTTGCCCATATCGGCGATTGAGCGCAGGAGGCCGATGCCGCGCACGTTGACGCTTTGGCTGCCGAGGGTGAGATAGTTGCCGCCGGCATTAGCATTGCTGTTCTGAATGGCGTTTGCCACCTGCGTCATGGTCACGCCATAAGTCAGCAGCTTGTTGGGGTCGATCTCGGCCTGATACTGGCGTGTGGTGCCGCCAAAAGTAGCCACGTCGATAATGCCGGGCACCTGCTTCATCTCGCGCACCAGCAGCCAGTCCTGCGTGGCCTTCAGCTCATTCAGCGAATAACCGGGGCCGGTGAGCTGGTAGCGGTAGATTTCGCCAATGGGCGATTCGGGAGACAGTTGAGGCTGCAGATTATTCGGCAGGTTTACCGATTGCAGGCGATTCAGTGCCTCCTGGCGATCGGTGAAGTAGTCGCTGTCAAAAGTGAAATACAGCTTTACGTCGCTCAAACCGAAGATGCTGATAGAGCGTATCTGATCGAGATGCGGCGTGCCGTTCAGGCCGGCTTCGAGCGGCACGGTGACTTGCTGTTCCATCTCTTCTGCAGACCATGATGGATTCTGCGTGATGAACTCAACCATCGGCGGAGAAGGGTCGGGATAGGCCTCGATATCGAGATGCAGAAAGGCGAGAGTGCCCCCGGCAAGCGAAGCCAGAAAGATGATCAGAATGATATTGCGGTAGCGGAGAAGGACGCGAATGAACGACTGCATTTATTGCGCTCCTGCCTGGCGCAGCAACTCCGCGCCGGTGCTTACGACCTGCTCGCCATCATCGAGACCGTGCGTAACTTCTACGTTCTTTTCATGGGTTTCGCCTAATTCCACATCGCGTCGCGCATATTTATGATCCGGCGTTGCGACAAAGACATAATTTTTCTGGCCATCGCGAATGACAGCGGTAGAAGGAACAACCATCGCCTGCCGCTTGAGATTTGCAACCGAGATGGTTGCAAACATCTCCGGCTTGAATTTGTGGCCGGGATTTGTAAGCACGACACGCACCTTGAGAGTAAGTGTGGTGGGATCGACGGCATCGGAAATGTTATCGATGATTCCGGTGCGCACTTCATTCGGATAACCGTTGACCTGTACTTGAACAGATTGTCCGCGCCGCACAGCATCCACGTCGTTTGGATAGAGATCGCCTACTACCCAGATAGAGTCAATGTTGGCGATGGTTGCGATGGCGCTAGCATTATCGAGGGAACGCTGCAATTCGCCCGGAGCTGCGCCTATATCGAGAACAACTCCACTGATGGGTGCGCGCAATGGCAGGTTGGGCGAAGTGTCATTTTCTGAGAAGCCAAGATTGTTCAGTGTCTGGCGAGTGCGCTCGAGTTCTGCATGGTCTGCATCGTCGAGTGCCTTCAGATCGTCGTAATCTTTTTGCGCCATGACTTCGTGCTGCAATAGCTCTTTTGCACGCTGCAGTTGCAGATCGGCGCGTGCTGTTTCGATCTTTGCTTTTTCAAAGTCGGATCGGGCGGAAGCGGCATCGCTGCTTTGCAGAGTGCCAATGGATTGGCCCTTGCGGACTTCCTGTCCAGGAAGAACTTTCAGCGCAAGAACGCGTCCGCTGAGCGGGGGATATACGCGCACTACATCGGTGGGATTGGCCATGAGCCGAGCTGGAAGATTCAATGTGTCGGTAACCTCCGCCGGATGGACTGTCACCGTGTCGATAATGTCTTTGCCGGTTGCGGGCGCGGGTGCGGACTCCTCATCGTGATGCTTGCAGGCCGTGAGCGTGATAACGCAGGGAAGAAGAATGGCAGCGAAATATTTCTTTCTCATGGAACGATCTCCGTAGCGGCAGCGAAGCTGAGTTGATGAAGCGCAAGCCATACCTGCATGCTGGCATTCAACGCATCGAGATTGGTCTGCCGGTAATCGCGCAGCGAATCAAGGTAATCGAGAAGCGTAGCGCCGCCATGGCGATAGCTGTACTCCATGTTGTCGCGCACACGGGCTGCTTCCTGCAGGTAATGTCCGTGATAGCGGGCAGCCATGCCCAGCGCAGTTTGATAACCCGTCCACGCCTGGTCTACATCGCTGATGACCTGATTGTGCGCTGCTGTTTCTGCAAAGCGGCTGGATTGCGCTTCGTAACGCGTGCGCTCTTTTTCGCCTTGATTGCGGTCAAAGATGCGCAGCGGAATGCTGACCTGGAAGCCGGCTGAGTTGTATGTGCCGGAGCGCTCGTATTCGCCGCCAACTGTGGGATCGGTTGTGCCGTTGGCGTCTGCGAGCTTGATATTGGAATCGGCAAGCCGCACGGATTGCTGCGCGGCGAGATAGTCAGGGCGCGCCTGCAGGGCTTCCTGTTCAATCTGTGCCAGAGGCGCGGTAATGGTCGGCGGATCGAGCGTTCCGGTGATATCGAATGTGTCGGTCGGCTTTTCGATGCCGAGCAGCAACTGGAGCTGATCGCTTGCCTGCACAAGATTGAGCTTTGCAGTGTCGTAGTCGGACTCGAACTCTGCAAGTTGCAGGTCGATGCGTTCAAAATCGGTTGCGCTGATGTCGCCCGCGTTCAGGCGATCGCGGCTGAGGTCCACTGTTTTGCGATAGCTGGTGAGGTTGTCATCGGCAATCTGCAGGGCGGCCTTTGCCGTCAGCATTTGCGTAAAAGCCTGCTTGACGGCGAGCAATGTCTGTCGCTCCACGTCCTTATACTGGCTTTGCGTCACGTCGGTTGTAGCGTGCGCAATATCCAGCCGCCAGCGGCGTTTGTCTCCGCGCTCGAACAGGCGATTTACGTTTGCCGCATAGGAATAAGGGCTGCTTGGATTGCTTGCCGAAAGGCTGACATCGGCGCCGGAGATTTGAAAGTTTGGATTTTGCCGCAGTCCGGCGGTGATTTCGTTAGCCTTCGTCGCAATCACATGTTGTTGATTCGATAGCAGGTTGGGATTCCGTGTTCGCGCCATCTCAAGCGCCTGCTGCAGGCTAATGGGCGTTGCCGTTTGCGCTGACAATAAACCACACCACAGCCACCCGATAAATAGAGGAGTACTTCGGAATAAAAACCGTTTCATATGTAAATACATTTCTGGGACTGCAAATATGAGCCCGGACAGGAATTGAAAAAGATAAAAAGGGCGGAGCTATTAAATTGCTGCAGGCGGAGGCCGCATAGCAGTTTGTCGAATGGAGCCGGATAACGGTACTGCAATTCCGCTCGGAAACTCCACCTGATCCATAGGCTGCAGGTCCGCATCCGACAGCAGCAGCAATCGCATGCTTAACGGCAGTGAGAGGTCGGCAGGCTGATCGGCAACGGGAAGCATATCGGCCCGGCGGGTTACATGCTCGATCTCTGCTGTCGACATGGCATGCATATCGTCTGTCATGGAAACGACAGGCAGCAGGATCAGAATGAGCATAGCAAGCGCGATGTATTGCGTTCTTCTGTCGATGGGACGCGGGTCAGCAGAGTCGCCGCGGCCGCCCTTTTTCCAGAGAAGGACAATGCAGGCGGAAATGACCAGCCATACGATATTAAGGAGAAATTCCACTCGACAATGCGATTGTACTTGATTACGTGAAAAATATATGTGTTTAGACGGGGAACGGGTTAAGCCGGTTGACCATAATCCCGCCACCTTTTACTATGAATGAAGCAGTTATCCATTCTTGAAGATCACTTCTCACTGCCCCCTCGTTCAATGGTAGGACAGCTGACTCTGGATCAGCATATCGGGGTTCGAATCCCTGGGGGGCAGCCAGCTGATTCTAAATGGGTTAGACTGATACCCGCTTTTCCCGAAAAACCCGAATATGACGTAAACATGACATAGCTCTGCAATTCTCTTGTTGGGCTCGCATCGCATTGCGTTCGTTGACCAGCTCTGCCAGGCCCTTCATCGCAGGATGCAGATACCGCTGCATCGTGGTGACGCTGCGATGCCCAAGCATCTTGCCGACGAGAACAATGTTGCCGGTTCGGTCGAGCATGTCGGTTGCGAACGAGTGGCGCGCGGAGTAAAGCACCATGCCCTTCGGAATCTTCGTCTCTTTGCGAACCGTGGAGAATTGTTTCGCTCTGGCCAAAAAATAGTTTCTCTAAAGCTTGCACCTTGCGAGAACACTAGGTTTTCACCAGAATTAGACAACGTTTTTGCGCGCTTCCGGGATGTGCGGCATAAACAGCGGCCGAATTCTATTGAGCAAGGAGTAAAGATGGGCTCCCCAAAATGACTCAGGCAGGCCGCGTTTCTAAACGAAAGCGCACCTGCCTGAAGAGGGAATCAGTAGGTAATATCCGGATCTTTAAATAAAAAGAGATAAGCAAATCCGCCAGCCACTCCGCCCAGGATCGGGGCGATCCAGAAAAGCCAGAGCTGCTGCAATGGCCACCAGTATCCGGCAAAAATTGCCGGGCCGGTCGAGCGTGCCGGATTGACCGAAGTATTGGTTACCGGAATGCTGATGAGATGGATGAGCACGAGAGCGAAGCCGATCGCAATCGGAGCAAAGCCGGCGGGAACGCCGCGCTTGTCGGTAGCTCCCATGATGACCCAAAGGAAGAAGAAGGTCAGCACAAACTCAGCTACAAAGCAGGCGAGAAGGGAATAGCCGCCCGGCGAATGCGCGCCATATCCATTCGACGCAAAACTGCTATTGGCAGCGCTGAACGTTGGGTTCCCCGTCACAATGATGTAAAGCACGCCGGAAGCCGCAATTGCTCCCAGCACCTGTGCAATGACGTAAGCAGGCAGATCCCTTGCCGGAAAGCGTCCGCCTGCTACCAATCCGCAGGTAACAGCGGGATTGATATGGCAGCCGGAGATGTGTCCAATGGCAAATGCCATCGTCAGGAGCGTCAGACCGAAGGCAAATGAAACTCCTACGAAACCGATTCCCAATTCAGGAAAAGCAGCAGCAATCAGAGCCGAGCCGCAGCCGCCGAAAACCAGCCAAAATGTTCCCAGAAACTCGGCAACTGAGCGACGAATCAATGTTGGTGGCACAGACGATTCCTCCTTGCAACGCCAGATTGGCGGGGTTGTGAACCGCCAAAACCTTATCACAGAATGACTTGCCGGTGGGAAGCTATTTCCGGCAGCCTAAATGCACTCCAGGCCTAAATATAAGAATTCAAAGGATGATATCGTACCCTCACTCCATGACCACATCTTCTACCCCTTTGCCGCTGCTGGTCATGGTAATGGCGGCGGCCAGAATCAACCCGCCTCCAGCCCATGCCCAGGATCCCAGGTGCTCACCGAGCAACAGCACGCCAAGAATGGATCCCAGAGCAGGTTCGATATTCAAAAAAACGCCGGCCCGTGATGCAGGCACGCGATGAATGCCGGTATTCCATAACAGAATGGCGGCTGCATTGCAGAGCAGGCCGCTGGCGGCGAGCGCTATCCATGCTTTGCCGCTGACGCCATGCACCGGCGGCAAGCCATCGCGAACAATCACCCATATGGCAATCATGGCTGTGCCGGTAAGTAGCCCATAGGCCGTGACCGTCATCGGCGAATGCCCCTGCATAAGCTTTTTATTGAGCAGAATCCACGCCAGTGCGATAACCAGCGAAAGAACCACAAGTAAATCGCCTGCCAGTGTCGGCCCGGCTCCGGAGTGAGCATTATGGCCCCCGCCAAGCACAATGAGAGAGACTCCGGCGGTTGAGCAGGCCAACGCCAGCCATCCCTTCCAGTCCAGCCTTTCATGCGCAAAAACAGACGCCCCCACGGCGAGGATCACCGGCATGGTGCCGACCATGAGCGCCGCGTGGCTCACGGTTGTCAGGGCCAGCCCCTGGAATTGCAGGAGATATTGCACTGGAAATCCCAGGAACGACGCCAGCAGCAACAGCCGCCAATCGAGTCGGGAAAATCCCGGACGCCGCAATACAAATAGCAATGGCGGGCACGCAAACAGGAATCGATAGAGGACCATGTGCCCGACCGACATTTCCGCCAGGGCAATTTTGCCCCAAAAGAAGCCGGTCCCCCAGAAACAGCCCGCAAGTGCGCATGCCAGATATCCGAAAAGAGTATGCGTACGCAGCTTTTTTGAATGAAGCACTGTAGCAGGCATGTACTTACATTGTCATAAAGTCGCCTTTCTCTCACCTCACAGTTACTAAATTGCATAAATTTGCAGTCGATGGAGAACAGGATTACCGACAAAATAAGCGGCAAGCCCACAGACTTGCCGCTTATTTTTGTACTACCAGATAGCGCAGCGCTTCGCCGGAGCCATCGGTTGCCCGGTCTTGCAGCCGAAGGCTTTCTGAAACTCCGGCAGATTGACGACCACGCCATTTACCCTGAACTCTTCCGGTGAGTGCGGATCGACCTGCACGCGCAGCCGCAGGTCTTCCGGGCGATTATTCTGGCACCAACCCTGGCCGTAAGCCACAAAGAACTGCTGTTCAGGCGTGAGGCCGGCGTATTCGGCACCGCCTTTCTTTGTTACATCCACACCTGTTTTTTGGGCGCGATCCAGATAGGCAAGGAAAGCCAGTTTCAATCCGCCCAGATCGGCGATGTTTTCTCCGAGCGTCAGCTTGCCGTTGACATGCAGGTCATCGACGGCAACAAAGCCGTCATACTCCTTCACTACGCAATCTGCACGCTCCGTAAATTTCTTCCCGTCTTCCGGAGTCCACCATTCCTTGAGGTTGCCGCTGCCGTCGAATTGGCGGCCTTCGTCATCGAAGCCATGCGTAAGTTCGTGGCCAATGACTCCGCCCGCATCGCCGTAGTTCGCGGCGTCATCCTGGCGCGGGTCAAAATATGGAGGCTGCAGGATTCCTGCAGGGAAGTTGATGTCGTTCATCTGGGGGTTGTAATAAGCGTTGACTGTAGGCGGCGTCATGCCCCATTCGCCGCGGTCGATAGGCTTGCCGATCTTATTGATCTGGCGATGCTCCTCAAATGCCGCGGCGCGATGCGCATTACCCAGCGCGTCGCCGCGTACGATCTGCAAGCTGGAGTAGTCGCGCCACTTGTCGGGATAACCGATCTTGTTGGCCACGGCATGCAGCTTTTGTTTAGCCCGCGCTTTCGTTTCCGTGCTCATCCAGTCAAGATGATCGATATCGCGGTCCATCGCAGCTTCCACGTCATGGGTTAGCTCGGTTGTGCGCTGTTTATCTTGCGGGCTGAAGCGTTGTGCAATATAAACCTGGCCAAGCGCCTCGCCCAGGGCTCGGTCGGTGGAGCGAGCACAGCGCTTCCAGCGCGGCTGTTGTTCCGGCTGGCCTTCCAGTATCTTGCCGTAAAAATTAAATGATTCCTCGTCGAGCGATTGCGGCAATGCGGTTCCGGGTGTCTGTCGAATCGCTGCCCAGCGCATGTACGTCTTGAGAGCGGCGATATCTGTGGAAGTGAGAATCTGGTTCAATCCTGTAAAGAAAGCAGGCACCGTGACATTCAGCGAGCTTACAGGTGGAGTATCCAGCGTGCGCAAATACCGATCAAAGGCGAATTGCGGCGTGCTTTGCTCAAAGCCGGCCAGCGTCATCTTGTGATAAAGCGCCTTGGGGTCGCGCCGTTCCACATTGCTTAAGGACACATGCGCCAGCTGCGATTCAATTTTCAGCACAGTATCCGCGTCTTTTATCGCCTGCTCCTGAGGCTGGCCGAGCAGCACAAATGTCTGCGCTATATGTTGCTTATATTGCTCGCGCAGCTTCGTAGATTTTTCGTCGGTGCGCTCGTAGTAGCCTTTTTCCGGCAGGCCAAGCGATGCCTGGTCGAACTCGGCGATTTGCTGTGTGGCGTCCTTGAAATCCTGATCGGTGCTGAAGTCGAAAAACGTGTTGATGCCGATGCTGTCGAGCCATGCCGCGAGCTCCGGTAAGGCGTCTTTTGATTGCAAGGCGTCGATCTTCTCAAGGACAAGCTGCAGGGGTTTCAGGCCGGCCTGATTGATAGCCGAAGTATCGACGCAGGTGGCGTAGTAATCGCCGATCTTCTGCTCGTTCGCCGTACGCTCCGGTCCTCCGGAGGCAGCCCTTTCCAGGATGGATTTGAGCACCAGCTGATTCTCGTCATCCAGTTCGGTAGCGCGGCCGTAGGAGGATTCGTCCGCCGGGATGGGATTGTTTTTTGCCCAGGTGCCGCAGGAATATTGATAGAAGTTGACACAGGGATCGACAGTCGTATCCATAAGCGCGGGATCGAGTGCTTTCAGATTTTTGGGAGCAGCGGAAGCAGTCTGAGCAGAAGAAAAAAGTGGGAAAGCCATCCAGATCAGGCTGGATGCAAGTATCGTGGTAGAAAATTTCATGCCGGCCTCAAATTGTGCATTTTTTGCGTTATCACAAACATACGTGATCCAGAGAGCAGCTGTTCATTTTTTGTAGGAGAATGGTGAGCATGAAGCTGTGCAGAAGCGTGAGCATGCCTTTGCGGAAATTGCTGGCGATCTGTGCTTCCTGCTTGCTGTTGCAGTCTTTTGTCTGGGCGCAAAAGCCGAATACCCCGGATCCGCAGGCCGACTTTCGGATTCCTGTAGCCCCTTTGGGATATGTTGCCCCCAGCTCGTTCTACCTCACAGCGCGGCTCTCATCGATTTCCCTGGACTTTATCGACAATGACCGCCTGTTGTTTACCTTTCGTGTCGCAGGCTTGATGAAGCGTATGCCCGACGATCCGCCGGATGACGAAGACCAGACAATCCGCGCGCTGGTCCTGGAACTGCCGGACGGCAAGGTTACCGCTAAGTCAGAATGGCGCGTGCACGATCGCTCCCGATATTTATGGAGAATGGCAGACGGAAAATTTCTGCTGCGTCAGCGCAGCAGCTTGTATCTTACTGATCGATCGCTGGCCCTGCTGCCTTACATCAGCAGCCCGTACCCGCTTGAATCTGTGCAGGTGTCGCCCGATCGAAGCCTGATTGTGATGGAGGCGAAGAGCTCAAAAGAAAGCGGCAGCACGCTGGCCAGCACCGCTCCCACATTGGGGGATGCCGCGCCGGAGAGAAAGCCCGTGCAGATATTTATTCTCCGCGCGGCCACGCGGAAATTGATTGCTCGCGCGGAGACGCTGGATGCGGTCGAAGTTCCCATGCTGGGCGAGGGTCATCTGTTAGCCGTTGCGGGCCGGCAAAATCAATGGCTGATCCGTTATGCCCCTTTTGCCGGAGATGAAAGGACGCTCACCGAAGTGGAATCTGCGTGCCATCCGACGGAAGAACCAGTGAGCAAGGATGTGGCACTCGTGATGACCTGCCCCCGTTCGGGCGACGATCATCTGGTAAGCGCTGTGAATGCTGAAGGAAAGAAGCTCTGGCAGCAGCGATGGGAAAGCCGTTATATCTGGCCTACATTTCAGTTAACGCAGGACGGAAGCCGCTTTGCCTACAGTTCTCTGCAGGTTTCACACCCTATCGGGCCTATGGATCCCATTGACGAGACATCGATACAGAACCAGATGGTAGGCGTCTTCGATACAGCTACAGGCCAGTTGCGGTTAGTGAAAAATGCCACGCCGATTTTAAGCGCGGGTCAGAATTATGCGCTGTCGCCGGATGGTTCGCGTTTTGCAATTCTCCGCGAAGGGGCAATCGAAATCTACAATCTTCCTCCCGCCCCGAGTACCAGCCATTGATCGCAAACTACAGTTTGAACAGTTCGCGCAGCCGTCGCGTTTGTGCGCGGCTTACAGGGATTTCCGTCTGCTTTTTATCGTCCATGCGCAACTGGTAACTGCTCTTGAACCACGGCACGACTTCTTTAATGTGATTAATGTTGACCACATAGGAGCGGTGCGCGCGCCAGAAGATAGACGGATCGAGCAGCGCAAGCAACTCTTCCAGAGTGCGGCACTTCGACTGGCCTTCGAGGGTCGGTGTAACTACCGTAATCACGCCCTCATCGATCGAAGCAAAACAGATGTCTTTCTGGTCGACAAGAAGAAGGCGGCTTTGCGCCTGCAAAATAATTTTTCCGCTATTGCGTTGCGGCTGTTGCTGCTGTTCGATCAGCTTGAGCAAGGCGCTGATGCGAATGTCGCCGCCGATATTTCCGTATCTATCGGCGCTCTCTTCATGCGCGTGAACTTCCTGCAGCCTCTGACGAGCGCGCTCAAGTGCCTGCAGCACGCGGTCGCGGTCAAAAGGCTTCAGCAGATAATCAATCGCATTTACATCGAACGCCTTCACTGCATATTGATCGAAAGCGGTAGCGAAGATAATTTGCGGGAGGTGCTCGTCATTGTGCTCCAGCAATTTTTTGAGCACGGCAAATCCATCGAGCCCCGGCATTTGCACATCGAGAAAAACCACATCGGGCTGGTGCGTGCGTATCAGGTCAACGGCTTCAATCCCGTTCGTTCCTTGTGCGAGCACGTCTACGTCTCCGGTAGTATCCAGCAGATACTTCAGCTCTTCGCGTGCAAGCTCTTCGTCATCGATGATGAGGGCAGTCATGGCCATGGCGCAAAGGTCAAGTATAGGAAGCTATGGAAAGTGTGGTCAAACGCGAAAGGTGCGAATGGATGCGGGTCAGCGTTGAAAGGCATGTAGCCGCGCCGGGCGGTTATCCGAAGCGAGATCGTGGCCGCAATGCACGCAATAAAGATCGGTAATGCGAACGCTGCGATAGCAGTTTCCGCAGGACGCCGAAACCTGATAGGCGCATTGCGGGCAGAAATGATATTCGCTCTGCACCGGAGTCCCGCAAGCCGGGCACAGGGAAATTACCGGCTGGCGCAACAGAAAATAAAGGACTGCTCCAATTCCTCCAGGCATCACCAGGCAGATCAGCATCCATATCCGCGCATTCATGCCTCGGCGCGGCGAGTCATTGCTGACATAGCCGATCATCAGCATGTAGAGAGAGGCAAGCGCTCCCCACGAAAGCGCGATATACAGGCGCAGGCCGATAGGCGCAGGCGGATGGTGCCGCCCTTGCGGGAAGACAATCCAGAAGAGGTATTGCATGAGCGCGAAAGCAAAGATAGCGGCAGCAATGGACCAGCGCGGAATAAGCTTTAATTCGCTGGGAAAATCCGCAGATTGCTCTTCGTGGACTGGAAACTTGTTTGCCATTCCTGCTTATCGCCGCCCATGATGTATCTGTCGTTGACTGCGCAAACCCACCACTAAAGCGCCCAGCAGCGCAGAAAAAAGCATGAGGCTCAACATCATGACCATGCTGTGCGCTTCCAGAAAATCCCCGCCCGAAAGAACATCGTCAATGGTGTCCCACAGCGCAGGCGTGAGCAGCATGACGAGGCCCACAATCGTGAATAGGGCAATGGCAGCATTGCGGCGAGTGCGCTGGCGGCGCTCCCGCATTTCAGCGGCAGCCAGAAGCACCGTGCGGCGAGTGCGCTGTACGACCTCCAGATCGGCAGCGGCATTCATGCCGGCAAGCATCTCTACTAGCTGTAGATCCGGCTCGGAATGAGGCATCGACGAGTTCACTGCGCCTCCTGTTGAGCCGTCATCGCCTCGAGGCGGGGCTTAAGCGAAGCAAGCCCGCGATACAGCCGTGATTTTACAGTCGAAAGAGGCGCAGCGGTGATCTGTGATATCTCCTCCAGGGACAGCTCTTCATGGAAACGCAGTACCAGAACTTCCCGATGGAGAGGATCGAGAGTCAGCAGCAGCTTAGCCACTAGCTGGCTGTTTTCACGTCCCTGGTAAAGGTCAAATGGATTCGGGCCGTTGCTTGGAACTTCAAAGGAGCGCTCGTCTTCACTGTTTTCGCATAATTCTTCCAGGCTCAACATGGTGCGCTTGCGCCGCATGTCGATCACGAGGTTCCGTGCAATCGTCAGTAGCCAGGTATCAAAACGCGAATTGCCGTTGAACTGCGCGCCGCGCATCAGCACGCGCATCCACGTTTCCTGAAAGATATCTTCTGCAACTTCGCGATTTCCCGTCAGGTAGAGCAGGTATCGCAACAGGCGGTGTTGATACTGGACGATCAACTCGTCCAGCAAGCCGGCATCGTGGCGCTTCAGCCCTTCGGCAATCAGGACATTTTCCTGATGTGTTTGCCCCGCCAATGTCAGTAACGCAGTGCTCATGCTGTCAGAGGAGACGGAGTCTGCTTCGTGAAAGACTCTTTTTGAGAGAAATTTCTGTACTTTTTTTACAGGACTCATCACCAATTCCCGAACAGCGGACGGGTATGCCATACGACGCAGCTGAAGAGCGATCCGCTAAGTATCCTTATTATCCGGCACCTAAATGCCTGACAGCAAGCAATTACACTGTAAAGAGATGGAAGTTCTTTATGGCCTACATTCGGTAGAGGAGGCGCTGCGGGCCGGCCGCCGCCAGTTTGACCACGTTTGCGTCGCCCGGGAACGGCAGGATAACCGCCTGCAGCGGGTCATCGATCTATGCCGCGCTGCCGGAGTTCGCCTGCGATTTGAACCGCGCGATCACCTCGACAGGCTTGCCAAAACGCCCGGTCATCAGGGAGTTGTCGCCATCGTTCGCCCGAAGGCGATGCTGGAATTGGAAGACCTGCTGGACGGCCCGGAGCCGCGGCTGCTTTTGGCGCTGGACGGGGTGGAAGATCCGCAAAATCTCGGCGCTTTGCTGCGAACTGCGGATGGAGCCGGGGCCGACGGTGTTGTTCTTACCGAACGGCGCTCTGCTCCATTGAGCCCGGTAGCAATCAAAGCCTCTGCCGGAGCCGCGGAGCATGTCCGTATTGCCCGCGTGGTGAACCTGAGCCGCGCCCTGGAGCAATTGAAAGAGCAAAACCTGTGGTGTGTCGGGCTCGATGAGCGAGGCGCCATGTCTTACGAAGAGTTTGATTTCACGTCTAATTGCGTATTGGTTCTGGGGCGCGAAGGAGCAGGGCTGCACGATCTGGTGAAGCGGCATTGCGATCACCTTCTGCGCATCCCCATGGCCGGGAAAGTGGCTTCGCTGAATGTCTCTGTTGCCGGCGCGGTGGTTTTATATGAGGCGGCAAGGCAGCGGCGCGTTGCACAAACGCAGCCGAAACAAGCGGCTCCTGCCAAAAAGAAAGAGCAAAAAGGTCTAGGTTCATGATGGTAATCAAGCCGCTTCTTGCGGCAGTTGTATGCTGTTCCGCGGCGCTCGCGCAAAATGCTACGCAACCTCAGCCGCAGGAGCAGCTTCCGGCAAGTCACGGAAAAGTTTTATTCTCGCGCTCATCGAGCGATGCCCAGCCGCAGGAGGCCAAGGAAGATCAGGCTGCATCCGCAGTAAAAATTACCGATGCCGAAAGATCGGCAATTACCTTTACTGCTTACGATCTTGATGTGCACCTGATGCTGAAAGACCAGGCGCTGGCTGTGCGTGCCCAGGTAACTCTGCGCAATGACAGCAACGATCCGCTTACAAAGATCGCCCTACAGCTTTCTTCCACGCTCAAGTTTGAAACCGTCAGTCATCATGGGCAGAAGCTCAATTTCTCGCAGCAGCTTATCAATAGCGATGCGGACCATACCGGTCAGCTGCGCGAAGCGGCGATAACCCTGCCTTCATCTCTTGCGCCCAAAACAGAGATAACCCTCGATGTTGTTTATAGCGGGACGATTTCCGCCTCGAACAAAAGGCTTGAACAGATTGGCGCGCCTGCCGATCTGGCACGGCAGGCAGACTGGGACTGCATTTCCGAAGACTTTACAGGCTTACGAGGCTTCGGCGATGTGGTCTGGTATCCCGTCTCTTCTGTGCCGCAGGCGATGGGTGACGGTGCGAAGCTTTTCACAGAAATCGGCCATCAGAAACTGCGCCAGCAGAACGCGCAGGTGTCGGTGCGCGTTACCGCTGAATACACCGGCACAGCGCCAAATGCGGCCGCCATCAACGGCCATGACGTGCCTGTTCCCGCGCCCTCGGTCACACCCACAGCTTCTTTTCCCGGCGTCGTGACTTTTTCACTGCCGGCAGAACGGCTTGGTTTTGGAGCCATCAGCCTTTTCCTGGCGCCGCGAATCGCCCACCAGGGGGATGGGCTCCGCATTCTTGCGGCGGACTATGATGAGCCGAATGTGCAGGGATATCTCACGGCAGCAACTATGGTGAAATCCCTGATCGAGCAATGGCTGGGATCCAAATCGCAACAGCCGTTGACCATTTTCGATTTGCCCGACAAGCACGATGCCGCCTTCGAGCAGGGCACCGTTACCGCTATTGGCCTGCAGGCGCAGAACCCCGAAGACCTGGCGCTCGCCCTGACCCACAGCATGGCCCACGCTTCCTTTCAATCTCCGCGTGAATGGCTGAACGAAGGCGTGGCTAATTTTATCGGCACTCTCTGGATCGAGCAGACCAAAGGCCGCGAAGTTGCACTCGAGCATCTCGAAGCCACGCGCGGAGCTCTGGCTGTGGGAGAACCATCCAGCCCCGGTGAAAGCAGCGGCGAGCCGCTCATTTCTGCTTCCGATGCCGTCTACTATCGCAGCAAGGCCACGTATGTTTTCTGGATGCTGCGAGATTTAGCCGGCGACAAGCCGCTCGCGGCTGCGCTGCGCGCCTACGATCCGGCGCAGGATACATCTCCGGAATACTTCGAGCATTTGCTTGAACAAGCCAGCGGTAAAGATCTGAAGTGGTTTTTCGATGACTGGGTCTACCACGACAAAGGTCTGCCCGATCTTTCCATCGCGGGTGTTTATCCGTCTACATCCTCGCAGGGCGGACAATATATTGTGGCCGTCGATCTTTCCAATGACGGCTATGCCGCAGCGGAAGTTCCCCTTACCGTCCGCTCCGGACCGCAGACGCAGCAGACCGTGCGCGTACAGATTCCCGCCCGATCGAAGATCACGCATCGCATGTTGGTGCAGGGGCAGCCTACAGAAGTCACCCTCAATGACGGTGTTGTGCCCGAATTGCAGGCCAGCATTCATCGCAAGGACATCGTCCTGACCGGCGGCAGCGGCAACTAGGCATCCTTCCGTTACTATTCATTGCGGAGGGGGAATGCCTTTGTCTTGTCGTCTGGGGAAAAGTGCCTGTGTTCTTGCGTGTCTCGCCTGTGTTCTTTCGATTTGCCGCGCGCAAACGTCAACCGAGTACCGCTATTTTCGCGTCGGGAATCCTACGGATGCAGTTACAAAAACACAGCCGGGTTTTGCCCTGATTGGCGGAGGCAAAGACCTCGATCCGGCATTTCTATGGATGTGCGAACGTTCCGGCGGCGGCGACTTTCTCATTCTGCGCGCGACAGGCACCGATGCTTACAACCCGTATGTGCAAAAGCTGTGCCGCGTAAACTCCGTGGCCACGCTGGTGATTCCCAATGCAGCCGCCGCAGGCGATGCCTTTGTAGCGGAAACAATTCGCAAGGCGGAAGCCATCTTCATCTCGGGCGGAGATCAGGCAAACTACATCAACTTCTGGCAAAACACGCCCGTCCAGAAGTCGCTGAATGATGCGATTCACAAAGGAGTGCCCATCGGAGGAACAAGCGCCGGGCTTGCCGTGCAGGGAGAATATATCTACTCCGCGCAGCATGATCCGCCGGATGGTCCCGATCTAACCTCGAAGCTGACGCTGGCGAACCCATTCCATCCGAGAATTGTCATTGCTCACAATTTTCTCGATGATCCAGCCCTCCTGCGCACGATCACCGATACGCATTTCGTCACGCGCGACCGCATGGGCCGCCTGCTGACATTTATGGCGCGAATTTCCGCCGCGCATCAGGATGCAGCCGTGAAGGGAATCGGCGTGGATGAGCAAACCGCCGTTTTAATGGAGCCCGATGGTTATGCAACAATTGTGGGCCGCAGCGCGGCGTACTTCGTCATGGTTTCGGCAAAAAATGCAATCGTGAAAGAAAATACACCCTTGTCGTTGCCTTCGGTCACGGTAAAAAAAGCCATTCAGGGCGCAAAATTCGATTTAAATTCATGGAGCGGAGACACGGTCGATTATCAGTTGCATGTCGATCAGGGTGCGATTCGATCTACGCAGCTGACCGGGAAAATTTATTAGTTCACCGCGCACGTTTTTAAACGATTTTCCTTGTTGAAAATAGAATTCAGCGAATACACTCACGAGAACTCCCCGATCTCATTTTTCCAGGAGGTTCTGTGATGAAAGCCGTCACCCGCATTATTTTGCTTACAATGTCGCTGGTGGCGGGGCTCTCAGCCCAGACCTATCAGGGAAGAATCCTTGGGCTGGTCACTGACCAGAGTGGCGCCATCGTTCCGGGGGCCAGGGTCACCATTGCCAATGTAGCCACCGGCGTCAGCCGTTCGCTTACGACGACCGCTTCCGGTGAATACGCAGCGCCGAATCTTGAGCCTGGCCCCTACACCGTGACCGTCGAAGCGGCTGGCTTTGAGAAGTTTCAGCATACAGGCCTGCAACTGGAAGTCGCCCGGGACATCCGTGTCGATGCGCAGCTGCATCCCGGCTCGGTAGCTACTACGGTCAGCGTTACCGGCGATACTCCGATCATCAACACCACGAACGATGTTCTGGGCAGCACATTTTCCAACGAAGCCATTAATGAGCTTCCGTTGCAGGGGCGCGATTTCCAAAATCTGGTGACGCTCCAGCCCGGTATCCAGAGAGAGCCGGGAGGCGGCCTGCTGACCATCACCGCCAATGGCAATCGCGCCACAGATAACAACTTTATCGTCGATGGAATTGATGATAACGATGCTTATTATGGAGAAACGGTCCTGAACGAGCCCGGTGTCACCGGCACCCCGGCCACGCATTTACCCATCGATGCCATTCAGGAATTCAACGTGCAATCCAGCCCTGAAGCCGATTATGGCAGCAAGCCCGGCGCAATCATCAACCTTGGCATCAAGTCCGGAACTAACCAGTTTCATGGCACGGCTTACTATTTTCATCGCAACAATGCGCTCGATGCCCGCAACTATTTCAATCCCATAGGCTCGCCGATTTCTGCGCTTCGGCTGCATCAGTTCGGAGCGTCCGGCGGCGGTCCCATCGTAAAAGACAGGCTCTTCATTTTTGCCAATTATGAAGGCGTCCGGGATATCGTCGGCAATCCCGTAGCCGTCAGCGCGCCTGTGACTTCTGTCCTTTATAACTCTGACGGCTCGCTGGATACCGATGACAGCCTCGCCAGTGCCGTACAGGCATGTCAGTCCGCGGGTACATGCGATCCCATGAGCATGAATCTTGTGAACTACAACAAGAATGGGCAGACACTCTTTCTCAACAATCCCGGCGGCACTTCCGATCCCAACGATGTCACCGCAATCAACACCGACTACAACAACCAGAACCGTGAAGACAACGGCATCGTGAAGCTGGATTTCCACGCTACCGAACGTCACAGCTTCAATGCGACGTACTTTATCGGCGACAGCAGCCAGATTGAGGAAGATGTAAACGTCGCGCAGCCCATCTGGCTTTCGCATGCGGATACGCGTGCACAGTTGCTCGGCGGCTCATGGAGTTTCGCAGGAAACGCGCGCTTCACCAATCAGTTTCATGTCGGCTACAACCGCCTCTGGCAGAAGCTTTTTCAGGGCGATCACAGTGTCGACCCAACGGAATACGGCCTGAATACAGGCGTGACAAATCCGCAGGACTTCGGAATGCCGGAAATTCGTATTTCCGGATTCATGTCCCATACACTGGGCGGAAATGTCGATTATCCTCTGTTTACCACTCCAAATCAGACCTACATATTTTCCGATAATGCCAATTATCTGAAAGGCAATCACAACATACGATTCGGCGGCGAATTCCGGATCGGAAGCACGGATAACACCCGCGATGACTATGGTCCGGGCGAAGTGCGCTTCGATAGCCTCGATGATTTTGTAACCGGCAATCCTTCACGCGGCTATGCATGGATTGGCAATAGCCGCCGTCAAGTCTCTCAGAAAACTTTTGGTCTGTTTTTTCAGGATAGTTGGAGAACAGGCAAAAAGTTGACCATCAGCTATGGGCTTCGCTACGACGTAAGTTTTCCCATAAAAGAAAAGCATGATCTTCTTGGGAACTTCGATCCCAGCCTGGGGCTTGTGCAGGTAGGCAAGCAGATTAGCAGCCCCTACGACACGGATTGGAACAACATAGCGCCGCGCCTTGCATTTATCTATGACGTGCGTGGCGATGGCCGCACTGTTGTGCGCGCCGGCGGTGGCATGATGTATGAGGTGCCGCATATGTCTATATTTATTGGACAGAATGGCGCGGAAGCAGAGGGATTATCTGTCATTCCTACGGGAGCGGCAGGCGTAACTCCTGGCGGCGGCACCATCAATGCCAGCTTCATTCAAATCAGCGGAGATACAACAGCAAGCAACTGGCAGGCTGGAGGCCCGGTGTTTGGCAATCTCGATCCAAACCAGCTCAGCTGCTCCTACGACAGCCCCTGTCCTATCCTCGGCGTGAATCGTAATCTGGTGGTTCCGTATGTCTGGAACTGGAACGCCAATCTGCAGCAGGCAATGTGGAAGAATGCAGCGCTGACGATTGCCTATGTCGGCAACAAGGGAACAAAGCTCTACAGCATCATCGATCTGAATCAGAATATCTACGCAAACGACACAGCAGGGGATGAACAGTCCGGGCGTCCATTTGTAAATAAATTCCCATATCTCAACTTTGTGGACATGCTCGGCAACGGCGACAGTTCCATCTATCACGGCTTGCAGGTCACGCTGAAGCAGCAGACGATGAAAGGCCTTTTCTTCGTCGCCGGATACACGTGGGCGCATTCCATTGACGATTCCAGCAGCAATCGCGGTTATACCATCCAGAACAGCTTCAATCCTGCAGCCGAGCGCGGCGACTCCGATTTCGACATCCGCAACCGGTTTACCTTTGCAGCCACATACGAGCCTGCGGGCAGGCCGGGATATGCGCAGATGCTGAAAGGCTGGCGCTTGAACAGCATCCTCACCGCCCAGGGCGGCGAGCCGGTGCTGTTCTACGACAGCTATGACGACATCAGCTGGACCGGCTCCTTCAATGATCGGTGGAATCTAACCGGCGATCCGCGCAATATCCATTGGGTCAAATCCGGTTCGCTGCCATTCTTCGCCGATGGCACTACAAATCCCGCATGTGTAGCCGCTGATCCTTCCGGCGTCGATAACGGCCAGCTTGCATATTACGGATGCTGGGCCGGGTCCGGGTGGGCAATTACGCCGCCCGATCCCGGCGCATTCGGCGATATGGGCCGCAATGTCGTGCGCGGACCGGACTTCGTGAATCTCGATGCCTCCGTAAGCAAGACCTTTACCTTTGAAAGCCGATTGATCCTGGAACTGCGCGGTGAATTCTTCAATGTCTTGAACCATCCGAATTTCGCAGGCGTCGATGGAGATGTTTCCGACACGTCCACCCTGGGAGTGGTGCAATACACTCCGGATGTTTATGCCTCGAATCCTGTCGTTGGGTCGGGTGGCTCACGGCACATTCAGGTAGGAGCTAAATTCCGCTGGTAACAAAAAACGGCCTGTGCGGAAAAACACAGGCCGTCCTATTTCGAGGTTATGCTTTCAAGGAAGCCATATCGATAACGAACCGATACCGCACATCGCTTTTCACCACGCGCTCGAAGGCCTCATTCACCTTCTGAATCGGAATCAATTCAATATCGCTGGTAATGTTGTGCTTTCCGCAGAAATCCAGCATCTCCTGCGTTTCAGCAATGCCGCCGATGGCTGAACCGGCAAGGCTGCGACGGCCCAGAATGAGCGAAAAGGATGCAATTTCATTCGGTTTTTCCGGTATGCCGACGACCACCAGCGAGCCGTCAACTTTCAGCAGCTCAAGATACTGGTTCAAATCCATTTCCGCCGAAACCGTATTGATGATGAGATCGAAATGACGATGGAGCTTCTTAAACGTCTCCGGATCGGAGGTGGCGTAGAAGTGATCGGCGCCCAGCCTTTTGCCGTCCTCCTGCTTGCGCAAAGACTGGCTCAGCACTGTAACCTCTGCTCCGAGCGCATGAGCAATCTTCACGCCCATGTGGCCTAAGCCGCCCATGCCGATAATGGCGACTTTCTTTCCCGGCCCTGCCTGCCAGTGTTTCAGCGGCGAATACAGCGTGATGCCGGCGCACAGCAAAGGCGCGGCAGCATCGAGCGGCAAGTTGCCCGGGATATGCAGGATATAGTTTTCGTCGGCAACGATCTTCTCGGAATAGCCGCCCATGGTGGGCGTACCCTCTTTATCGAGGGAGTTATAAGTCCATACCGTGCCGTTCAGGCAATACTGCTCCAGCCCCTTCTGGCATTCCTCGCAAGTGCGGCACGAATCGACAAAGCAGCCGATCCCGGCAGCATCGCCAACTTTAAACTTTGTAACTTTGCTGCCTACCGCAGTAACGATTCCGACGATTTCATGGCCCGGAACCATGGGAAAAATAGAGCCGCCCCATTCATCGCGCGCCTGGTGAATATCGGAATGGCAGATGCCGCAAAATTTGATGTCGATGGCTACATCATGGTCGCGCAGCTCGCGGCGCTCAAATGTATAAGGTGCAAGCGGAGCTTTAGCTGCGGCGGCAGCGTAACCTTTGGTTTGTGACATGGATTTTCCTTTCCAGAAAATGTTTCATTTTGAACAATCGAGACCTGAGCCTGACATGTAGAGGAAGTCTCGTGCAAGCGTATCTAAACAATAGATACAAAAGAGGCGAGTTTGATCTTTCCGGCTGAATGGAAAAAGCGGAAATTCCGCGAACGTCATTTATCCCTGGACAGAAACGCCTGCGAACGACAGCAAAATGACGCCTCTTACCGGTTGTCCAAAGAAACGGGCAGGCTCAAAGACACTGAAAAGAAGCTGATTTTCTACCTGTGAACGTGTGCGCGGGTCTGTCGGACCGGAGACGATTTGATAGTCGTAAACACGGCCTGCTCCATCCACATATGCTTCTACGACCACAGGATTTCCGCGGTCGCCTATGGAATTAGGCGCTGCCGCAGGGTTCGAGTATAAAAAATGCGGATTGGAAGCCTCGCCCAGCGGCTGATCGCCGGCCGAAGCCGCTTCCGGAGCGCCTACCAGCAACCCCACCGTGCCGATCAGAAGAATGGCGCTGGCGAAGCCAGCGGATGCCTGCAACAGAAAGGGCGCAATCGAATTCTTCCAGCGGACCTGCAAGCGGGCCAGATTCTGCTTCGATGAGTGTGCCTTTTCCTGAGAAATAGCCACACGAAGGCGCAGCGCCAGGTCGGCGGGAGCCTTGGCAGGTCCAAGATCGGCCAGCATATGCTGCGCATTGCGCCAGGCAACAAATTCTGTTGCGCACTTCCTGCATGAATCCAGATGAGAGGCCACATTCTGCATGGCAACACCCGTCATATCGCCATCAAGATATGCGGAGAACTGTGAACGAACACTGCTGCATTTGCTCATCGTGCCTCCTTTGCAAGGCAGTCAACAGCAGACAGGGATTGCCGCGCGGCAGGGCGCTTTGCGGCAGCTTCAGCAAATGGGGCAAGGCGAGCCTTGATCTGGGCGCGTCCGCGCATAAGTCGTGATTTCACCGTGCCGAGATTCACATTGAGGATCTCGGCTATCTCCTCGTAAGCCAGCCCTTCAATATCGCGGAGAATCAGGACCATACGAAACGGTTCTGCAATCTCTCGCAATTCGGCTTCTACCCGGGCCCGAATTTCCGCATGCGCCGCCAGATCGAACGGAGATTCGTGTTCGTCGATCAGGGTGTCCTTGATGCAAAGCGACTGGCCTTCGTCGGAGTGCCCGGTTTCCGCCTCGATCGTGACTTCCTTGCGGCAATGGCGTGACCACCAGCGGCGCTGGTTCAGCGCCTCATGCAGAGCGATGCGGTACATCCATGTCCGCAGGCTGGACTCGCCATGGAACCCGGAAATGCCTCGAAAAACCTTGATGAAGACGTCCTGGGTAACGTCGGCAGCGTCCGTAGGATTTTGAATTGTGCGCGCAATGACGCTATAAATCGGCTGATGATAAGTGGCAATCAGCCACGAAAACGCTTCCTCGGAGCCCGCCTTCAACTCCGCGATGATTTCGGCCTCTTCAGGACGAACCGGAATAACACCTGCCAGATTTCCCACTACCGTTCCTGCTTGCACCTCGGGATATCCTCCTACACTAACAAATCGAGTGGAAGTCTGGCATCTTCCCGGCCGCTTCTTCCTTGCGGCCTAATCGAATGCGTAAGTTACAACGTACGACTATGCCGCCGGCGGCCCGAGTGTCTCGCTCACTCTACTAAGCTTAGACACCGGAATATGCGCATTTGGTTCCTGAAATAGTGAAAAATTGACGGCATCCGGGCCGAAGTTTGTCAGCTGCCACTCCGGCAGGTAACTTTGCAGGGAGGAAAATTCATGTCGAAACTGCGTGTTCACTGTTTTGGAGTGTCGCTGGACGGTTATGCGGCAGGGCCGAATCAAAGCCTTGAGAATCCGCTCGGAGTCGGCGGACAGGGAATTTTTTCCTGGTTCTTAGATACTCGCACCTTTTGCACCATGCATGGCAAAGGCGGCGGAAAAACCGGCATAGACGATGATTTTGCCGTCCGTGGTTTTGAAAATATCGGCGCCTGGATTCTTGGCCGGAACATGTTTGGTCCGGTCCGCGGGCCCTGGCCCGACGATAGCTGGAAGGGGTGGTGGGGCGACGAGCCGGTATATCATACCCCGGTTTTTGTGCTTACGCATCACGCGCGCGAGCCTCTGATCATGAAAGGCGGAACCACGTTCTACTTCGTTACCGACGGCATCCATAGCGCTCTGGAGCGAGCGCGCGAAGCGGCCGCGGGAAAAGATGTGAGGGTCGGTGGAGGCGCGTCTACCATTCGCCAATATCTGCGCGAAGGGCTGATTGACGAAATGCATCTTGCATATTCGCCTGCATTATTAGGAACAGGGGAGAGCCTTCTGGAAGATATCGATTTGCTGCAGCTGGGATATGAGGTAAGCAGCTACACGATGTCGGAAAAAGCAATGCATGTCATCATGACGAAGAAATAACCCGAAAAAGATTCCGCCCGACAAAAGGTTCCTTAAAAATCGTAATGACATAAAGTTGCGCGCATCCCAGGCGCGAAGATACCGAAAAAATATCAGTGAATCAGAAAGCAGATTGACATATAATACGTACGTGCGTATTGATATATTTCATGAAGCCTTCTCTTCGTGAAAACATTCTCAACGCCGGGCTCAAAGTAATGTTTCAAGCCGGATACAACGGAGCCACAGTCCGGGATATCTGCGCCGCCGCAGGAGCCCCGCATGGCTCTTTCACGAACCATTTCCGCTCGAAAGAGGCATTTGCCAAAGAGGTCCTGGATCGCTACTTCGCCAATTTGCAAGGCCATATCAAAAAGGCCTTGGGCGATACGTATCTGACTCCCCGACAACGGCTTCAACGCTACCTGGAAATCATTGGTGGCGTATTGGCGGATGACCAATGGAGCCGTGGGTGCCTGATTGGGGATTTCAGCCTTGAGACCACTTCGCAGAGCAATCTTCTACGCCAAAGACTGGAGAGCATCTTCCATGAATGGCGTGCTCCGTTTGCTGCCTGTATTGCTGAGGCTCAGGCGGCAAGCGAAATTGATGCAACTTTCGATCCGGTGGATCTTGCCGAATTTTTACTGGCTTCCTGGGAGGGCGCAATCCTGCGCATGAAGGTAGATCGTGGCCCTGCCGCGCTCGAGCGCTTTCAGAAAATCATTTTCCAAACCGTTTTCAAGGAGATCAAATGAGCGTCCTCATGGATACAGTATTGCCGCAAATCCGGGTCCTGGATTCCACCATGGCTTACCGGGAAGCAGGAGGGAAAGAAGCGCCGGTAGCGCTTTTCCTGCATGGGAATCCGACGTCCTCGTATATCTGGCGGAAAATTCTGCCGCTTGTCGCCCCGGTTGCGCATTGCATCGCGCCCGATTTAATTGGATTTGGGCAGTCGGGCAAACCCGATATCGAATATCGATTTGCCGATCATGTGCGGTATCTCGATGCATTTCTTGAAGAGTCCGGCATCGCATCCGCGTTTATCATTGCGCAGGACTGGGGCAGCGCGCTGGCGTTTCATCTGGCTGCGCGCAAGCCGAACGTCGTCCGCGGACTGGCGTTTATGGAATTCATTCGGCCCATGCCCACATGGGATGATTTTCATCCGGCTCAAATCGAAACATTCCAGAAATTCAGAACCCCCGGAATCGGCGAAAAGATGATTCTGGAAGACAATATGTTCGTAGAGGCCGTGCTTCCCGGGGCGACGGCGAGAAAGCTGACCGATGAGGAAATGGAGGCTTACAGAGCGCCATTTTCTACACCTGCATCACGGCGGCCTACATGGCGGTTTCCGAATGAATTGCCCATCGCGGGAGAGCCGGCAGATGTGTATGCAGCGATGGAACAGGCGCACCGGGCTTTAGCTGCATCGACCTATCCGAAGCTGCTTTTTGTAGGAAATCCGGGAGCATTGATTTCACCGGCGTTTGCCGAGAGTTTTGCGCGCGAACTGAAAAACTGCAGAGTGGTGCAGTTAACCTCCGGCCTGCATTATTTGCAGGAGGATCACCCCGATGTGATTGGCGCTCATATAAAGGAATGGCTGATGGAATCGGGAATCGAATCGAAGCCAAAAATTTAACCGAAGCATATCTTCCAGCAAAAAGGGCACAGCATGATGCTGTGCCCTTTTTGCATATGGAGCGTTTTCAATTGCGGGTTGGCATCAGGTCCATCGGCTCGGTCAGGCTAAAGGTAACAACCGAACCTTTAGGCACTTCCGCCATCTCCGGATGCTGCATGAGCATGTGCGCGGTAATCACGCCCGCTCCGATAAGCGACCCAACGAGCGCGCCGGTAGGGCCGCCTACCTTTGCGCCAACCAGAGCGCCCGACCCTGCGCCTACGCCGTACTCGATCGCATCTTTCTTCAGATGCGAAGCAGGCTGGATGCCGCCTTCGCTATCGGTGCGCGTGTTGGGTGCTTTTGATTCAACGACCTGTCCGTAAAGGTGATAGGCGGTGCCGTCCGGCAGAATAACGACATCGGGACGGAGTCGCAGGGTAGCGGCCTGTCCGAAGTGATGGCCTTGCCGGACGCTGACAACACGCCCACGCAGCTCGGAACCCGCGGGAATAATGACCCGTCCATTCTTATATACATCGCTGGAAACCTGGGCTTTGAATGCGGTTCCGGCTGTAGTTTCTTTCGTCGAAAGCGTATCTGTGAGGCGTGCGCGAATATTCGTTCCTTCCGCAAGCTCATTGCTGGGCGATGGAACGTAGCCGACGATATCCTCATCCGGGTTATAGGGGCGCTTGGCGAGCGTCGCTGTGGTAACCGGAGCAGCTGCCGGAGCAGTATTCGAAGACACAGAGGTCACGATGCCGTAATCAGGATTGGCGACGGGAGCAGGAGCAGCGGTAGTGTTGGCCTGTACGGGGGCTGGTTTGGCAACTGCGGTGACTGCAGGCGAGGGCTTGGCCGCCTGCGCAGGTTGATCCTGGCTGGTAACGATGGCGTCATCTGCCGGAGGATTGGAAACGCCCTGATAGGGATTCTGTGCAGCCTGTTGCGCAAAGGCTGTGGGGGCCAGCAGCAACGCGCTGGCAAATGCAATCAGGGAGAGAGAATTTCCGCTCTTGCTCATGTGTTACTCCATTACTTCTAGCTTCTGTTAAAACCTGAACGTCGTACTGTTGAACCCCGCTTGTGAAAAACAGTTACGTCTGCAACAAGACTAGACGAATCGATGTTGACCGGCCACAAAGAGATGGTTGCAGCGAACCAGAACAGGCAATAGTTTGCGCTTCTTGAAAGTTGGAAGAGGCTGAGAAGCGGAAATTCGATGAAACGAGAGTGAATCTCTCTGGCTGGAAGCAGAAATTCCCGCGTCTTTGTTATCCTTTTCATGAACACACACAGCAGATTTTCCTCAGGGAAGGTTGATTCATTGCATGTCGGGTTTTGTAGATACCATAGGCGGCTTTGCCGGTGAGCCGATTCGTGTGGACCGACGCCCGAAACTTAAAGACCGGCTCAGACACCAGATTTCGAGGGACGAAATGACAGAGATTGCAGCAATTCATGCGCGCGAAATTCTTGATTCGCGCGGAAATCCGACTGTGGAAGCCGATGTGGTGCTCGCCGATGGCTCGGTGGGCCGGGCCGCTGTTCCGAGCGGCGCTTCGACGGGAGAGCACGAAGCAGTAGAGCTGCGCGATGGAGATAAGAGCCACTATCTGGGCAAAGGTGTGCTGCAGGCAGTGGAGAATGTGGAAAGCATCCTGGCTCCGGAACTGACAGGCATGGATGCGGCGAACCAGCGGTTGCTGGACGCCACGATGATTTCGCTCGACGGCACGGAGAATAAAGGCCGTCTGGGCGCGAATGCGATTCTGGCCGTCTCGATGGCAGCCGCGCGCGCTTCGGCAAACGCGTTGAAGATTCCTCTTTACCGTTACCTGGGCGGAGTGAACGCTTCCATTCTGCCGACTCCGATGATGAACATTCTGAATGGCGGCGCGCATGCCGACAACAACGTGGACTTTCAGGAGTTCATGGTAATGCCCGTGGGTGCGGAGCGCTTTTCGGACGCACTGCGCTGCGGTGCGGAAATCTTCCATACCCTGAAGGGTGTTCTGAAGAAGAAGGGCTATAACACCGCGGTCGGTGATGAGGGCGGCTTTGCTCCTTCCTTGAAGTCGAACGAAGAGGCAATCGAAGTCATTCTGGAAGCTATCGAACTGGCTGGATACAAGGCCGGCGAAGATGTCGCCATTGCTCTCGATCCTGCGTCGAGCGAGTTCTACGACAAGGAGACAGGCAAGTACATCTTCAAGAAGTCGGATAAGAGCGAGAAGACGAGCGAAGAGATGGCCCGTTACTGGGAAAACTGGACGCGCCAGTATCCGATTGTCTCGATCGAAGACGGGCTTGCGGAAGACGACTGGCAGGGCTGGAAGTATCTGACCGAGCTCGTCGGCGATCATATACAGCTGGTCGGCGACGATCTTTTCGTGACGAATACCGAGCGCCTGCAACGCGGCATTGAAGAAGGCGTGGCCAACTCCATTCTGATCAAGGTAAACCAGATCGGCACCATCAGCGAAACGCTGGAAGCAATTGCTCTGGGTCGCCGTTACGGATACACCTCCATCATTTCCCACCGCAGCGGCGAAACGGAAGATACATTTATCGCCGATCTGGCAGTGGCAACAGGCGTCGGGCAGATCAAGACAGGCTCCGCATCGCGTACGGACCGCATCGCCAAGTACAACCAGCTTCTGCGAATTGAAGAAGAATTAGGGCAGGCTGCTGAATTTCTCGGCCTGGAAGCGGTAAACTTTGGCGAGTAAGTGAAATAGTAAGAAAGCGCGCGGAATCACCATCCGCGCGCTTTGCTTTGCCATCCCCCACAGGAGTATTCCCCATGCGAATCATCCAGGCTGCCGCTTGCGCAGCTTTTCTCTCCACCTCATTACTTGCGCAGCAATCGGCGCCATCCACAGCACCGCATCCTGCCACGCCGCCCGCCGCTTCGACAGCACCAGCGATCAAGCCTCCGGCAAATCCCATCACACCTGCGCAGATTGCTGAAATGCAGCAGCTGACCGGCGCGGTCGAGATGAAGAAACGCATTGTGTCGAGCGCAATGGAGTACTATCGCAGGTCGTTCCCGCCCTATATTCCGCAGGATGTGGTCGATGATCTGGAAAAAAGCCTGCAGGGCGCAGATATCGAATCGCATGCGGCGGAAATTTATCCGAAGTATATTTCGACCGAGGATGCGACAAAGATCATCGAGTTTTATAAATCTCCTGCAGGTCAGCGCCTGATCGAGGCGCAGCCTTACATGATGACCGAAATCCAGCGCTCGGCGATCCAGGTTGCGCAGGAGACGGCCAAGGGTGTGATCACAAGGCACAAGGCGGAAATCGAAGCAGCGCAGCAGAAGTACATGCAGGAGCATCAGCAGGCAAAGCCCTCGTTGAATACGCCTCCTTCGAGCAACGCGCCGGCCACGCCAAATACACCGCAGAAAAACTAATCGTTTTCAAATAGGAGAAAGAGTTGTCGATTCATAGAAGACCGCTGGTCCTTACGATTCTGGACGGCTGGGGATATCGTCCTCAGATTGAGAACAACGCCATAGCTCTGGCACGCAAGCCAACCTATGACAAGCTATTGGCGGAGTTTCCGAATACGCTGCTGCATGCTTCGGATCGTTTTGTCGGCCTGCCGGACGGGCAGATGGGCAATAGCGAGGTCGGCCACCTGAATATCGGGGCAGGGCGCGTCGTACGCATGGATATCACGCGTATTGACGCGCTCATCGCCAGTGGTGAATTCTTTGATTATCCGGTGATTGTGGATGCGCTGAAGCGCGCGCGTGAAGGCGGGCGCCAGCTGCATCTTTTCGGCCTGGTCTCCGATGGCGGAGTCCACGCCCACCAGCAGCACCTGTACGCGCTTTTGAAAGCGGCAAAGCAGCATGGCGTGGAGCGCGTCTTTGTGCACGCCTTCATGGACGGGCGCGATACGTTGCCCACCAGCGGCGCGGGTTATCTGGCTGCTCTCGAGCAGAAGATGCGCGAGTATGGTGTGGGCAGGATCGCCTCTGTTTCCGGGCGCTACTATGCCATGGATCGCGACCGCCGATGGGAGCGCGAAAAGAAGGCGTTCGATGCCATGGTCAAAGGAAGTGCCGAAGGCGGCGCGTATCAGGATCCGGTGGCCCGCATTAAGGAGTCATACAACAACGGAATTACAGATGAATTCATCGTTCCGTTTGTGGTTACCGATGAGCATGGTCATCCCAATGGAGTAATTCGCGATGAAGATGTGTGCATCATGTTCAACTATCGCGCCGACCGCGCGCGGCAGATCACTCGCGTGCTGGGGCGCAATAGTAATTTCGCCAAGGATGGCGGACGGGAACTGATCAACGCCGCTGAATTGGATGAAACCATTCCGCTGAACGAAGTGCCGAAGAACCTGCACTACGTCTGCATGACGCAGTATGACAAGAATTTCAAGCTGCCCATGATTATCCTTCCCGAATCGATGGAGAATCTGCTGGCAAATCTTCTTGCGCAGGCAAACCTTCGCAATCTTCGTATTGCGGAAACTGAGAAATATGCGCACGTGACATATTTCTTCAACGGAGGCATTGAAACACCATTCCCGGGCGAAGACCGCCTGCTGGTGCCGTCGCAGAAAGTAGCAACCTACGATCTGGCGCCGGAGATGAGTGCCGCCGGTATTGCGGATGCAGTGGTAAAAGCTGTAGAAGACACCGCATTCGACCTGGTGGTAGTGAACTTCGCCAATGCTGACATGGTGGGGCATTCAGGGCAGCTGGAACCAACAGTCAAGGGCGTAGAAACTGTGGATGCCTGCCTCGGACGCATTTATCAGACGATCCGGCAGCGCGGCGGCTCACTGCTCATCACCGCCGATCATGGAAATGCCGAGATGATGGTGGATCCGGTTACGGGCGGCCCCCACACCGCGCATACGACCAATCCAGTGCCGTTCATTCTTGTCAGCGAGGATGCAAAAAACTATTCGCTGAAGCCTGGCGGCTCGCTGCGTGATATTTCTCCAACGGTGCTCGGCATCCTCGGAATGGAGCAGCCTGCGCAGATGACCGGCGGCGATCTGCGTCAGAAAATTGGTTAAAAAATAAACTGCAGGTAAAAGCCCTCACGAAAGTGAGGGCTTTTAC
>DASZUU010000054.1:0-60871 GCA_035547425.1 Alloacidobacterium sp.
CAGGCCTTCAATAATCGTCTGGTTGGACAGAGTCTCCGTAAGAAGAATCGTCTGAGTCGAAGATGACTCATGAATCACCGCGCGCCTCGCCTCCGAATTCAAAAATCCCGGAAGATTCAATTCGAGCAGGAGAAGTTCCGGCCGCAATTCCTGAATACGGCTGATCATTTCTTCTCCAGTTCCGGCCTCACCTACAATCTCCACATCTGTTTCTGATTGCAGGAGATTTTCGACGCCAATGCGGATAACAGGATGAGCATCGGCCACGACCACACGTACACGCTTTGCTGGATCAGCCTCGTTTTCTGTCATGGGTCGGGGGGTGTTTGCTTTCATCAAAGGAACATTTCCCTGCAGCTTTACAACATAGCGGCCCAAACTCTTGTCTTCTGAAGAGTACCATCGAAGGCATATTTTCGGCACCGATACCGACACGGAGATTCATCTTGCGTTCATATGTTTTTCATCAATTATTATTGGCTCGCCGTTAAGGTTCTCGATAATGCCAGCATATAAAACAGCATTTTTGCGTTTATTTTACGTTTGCTTCATTCTGTCGTTTTCGCTTTCAGCCAGTGCTCAATATGAAAATGGTAGCTTAGTGGGAACGATCCGTGATGCTTCCGGCGCAACTGTTGCCGGAGCATCGGTAACTGTAACCAACACTGCTACAGGAATTGAAAATAAGGCTACCAGCAACAGCAGTGGCGACTGGGAAGTGCCCTCGCTGCGTGCCGGAGTTTATCGTGTTACCGCAGCCATGTCCGGCTTCAATACTGCTGTTGCCGATAATGTGACCCTATCGGTAGGCAGCCGTCAGCGCATCGACCTTACTCTGCAGGTAGGTCAGGCGAATGAAACCGTTGAAGTCAGCGACGTGCACCTGCAACTGGAAACCGAATCCAGCCAGCGCGGACAGGTCATTACCGGCTATCAGAGCGCGGCCTATCCATTGGTGAGCCGTAATTATTCTGACCTGCTGGCTCTTGTTACCGGCTCGCGTCAGGCCCCTACCGCTGCCACTACCAGCTCCGTCAACAGCCTTACCCGCGCCGGAGCTTACAACATCAATGGCCAGCGCAGCATGTTCAATAACTTCCTGCTCGACGGCATGGATAACAATGCGTACGGCGAGAGCAACCAGGGCTTCGATAATCAGATTATTGCCATTCCCCCGGACTCTGTTTCCCAGTGGCAGGTCGTTACCAACAATGAGAATGCCGAATACGGACGCTCGTCGGGCGCGACCATCAACGTGGCCTCGCAGAGCGGCACCAATCAGTTCCATGGCTTGCTTTATGAGTTCATCCGCAATACCGATCTGAATGCCGAGGGTTTCTTCAAGCCCACCATCGGCACAACTCCTTTTCAGAAGCCAACCTTTAATCGTAACCAGTTCGGTATGAACTTCGGTGGTCCCATCATCAAGAACAAGCTGTTCTTTTTCCTGGATTACGAAGGTTTCCGCCAAACCCTGAAGCCGTTAAGCGTCCTTACGCTGCCCACCCAGAATGAGCTGAACGGCATTCTCGTGACGGATGTAAAGAACCCTTTGACCGGCGTGGTTTACCCGGCTAACACGCCGATTCCAACCAGCGCCTTCGATCCGCTCTCCTTGCAGATCGTAAATTATTTCAAGCAGGTTCCGGGGCTGCCGAATGCCGGTTCTTCTTCGACTGGCCTGGCCTCCAATGACTATCCGGTGCAGGTCCCGTTTACAGATAATTCCGATAAGGGCGATCTACGCCTCGATTGGCAGCAGAACCCCAACAGTTCCTGGTTTTTGCGTATCAGCGATCGTAAAGAAACCGGCGTCAACTATCCGGCAATTCCTCTGCCTCTCGATGGCCAGACAAATGGCACTATCCGCGTTCTGGACCAGCAGGTAGCCCTGGGGTACACGCATCTCTTCGGCGCAAACAAGGTGCTCGATGCGCGCTTCGGGCTCTCGCGCACCAAGGCCGGCAAGTACACCCTCTCCATCGGTGACAATGCCTTCTCCATCCCCGGCCTTCCATCCGATCCAACCATTGCCGGCGGTCTTCCGGGCATTGCAATCACCGGCTTTACATCTTTCGGGCGCCAGGTCACGAACCCGCAATGGCAGAACCCTGCCTTGATGGACCCCAAGGTGAACTTCACCTGGGTAAAAGGCAATCATTCGTTGAAATTTGGCTATGAATTCGAGCGCACCTGGATGGCCGTCAACGACAATAACCCGCTTTATGGTTCATGGACTTACGGCGGCGGTTACAGCAAGGCGTCCTCTTCTGCGGCCACAGTCTCCGACAATTACTGGGCCGACTTCCTCTTTGGCACTACCAGCAGCTATCAGCTGGCAAACTATTTTGTCGTGCATCTGCGGCAGAATATGCACAATGCTTATGCCCAGGACGACTGGAAGGTGCTTCCCAACCTGACGCTGAACCTTGGCCTCCGCTGGGAGTACGGCTCGCCCTATTCCGAGGATCACAACTACGTCTCGAACTTCGATCCGATTTCGCAAACCGTGCTCACCATCACGCCGGGAGCCGTTGCCGGCAACGGCATCACGCCTGTCCACCCGGGCGGAGTCTATGGCAAGACGCTCGTCAATCCCGACCTCAACGACTTCGGCCCGCGCATCGGCTTTGCCTATGCCGCTACTCCCAGGACCGCGGTCCACGGCGGCTTTGGCATGTCGTTTGTACATTACACCCGCGCCGGTTCGGGCGATATTCTCGCGATCAATGCGCCACAGGCGCAGTTTGCCGCTGTAACGCAGATCACTCCGAATACAACTAACCACTGCAGCACGCCGCTGCCTTCGCAGATCATTCCCATCAATTCTGTGCAACCCAGCTGCTATGCCACAGCCAGCCAGGGATATCCGTCAGGATTGGTCACCAACTTTAATCCTGCAACCGACAACATTACCTGGGTTCCGAAAGACACCCGCGATAGCTACGTGGAAAGCTATTTCTTCAGCGTGCAGCAGCAGCTTGCTAAAAACACGGTGCTCGATATCGCTTACGTCGGCAATCACGGACTGAAGCTGCAGGGCTTTATGAACGGAAACCAGAAAGATCCTTCCAACGGTTTCAAGCGTCCCTTCGGCAATTGGCCGAGCGATATTACGGAAGCTCTGAATCAATTCTGGTCAAACTACAATGGCTTGCAGGTACGGTATGAGCAGCGCTTCGTAGCCGGTCTCTCGCTCCTCAACTCCTTCACCTGGTCGCACTCGCTCGATAACGCCAGCGCATCGCTCGAAGGCAACACGCCTTCTCCGCAGAACGCCTACAATATCGCAGCAGATTATTCGCAATCCGACTACAACCTGCCGATCTCGAACGTAACCAGTCTCGTCTACGAGCTTCCTTTCGGACACGGCAAGCAGTACTTCTCGAATATCAATGGATTTGAGAATGCCGTCGTCGGCGGATGGCAGATCAGCGCCATCAACACGGCTCAGGCTGGTACGCCCTTCAACGTAACCTACTCTCCCAACAGCGCACAGGCAGTTTCGCCGCAGATCTCCGCCACCTACCGCGGCGCCAATGAATACCGCCCGAACCGTGTTCCCGGTCAGAAGGTGACACAAGGAACATCCAACCGCGCCGCAAATAGCGGATATATCAATTACATCAACCTGAATGCCTTCACGCTTCCGGCAATCAAGGACAGCGCCGGAAACGTGCTCAGCCCATTCGGAAACTCATCGCGCAATCCGGGCCGGACGCCTCCTTTCAACGAAACAGACTTAGCCGTGAACAAGAAGTTCAGCACTCCACTCGAGAGCCTGAAGGTGGAGTTCCGCTCTGAGTTCTACAACCTCTTCAACCACACAAACTTCTATCTGCCCGGCGGCATTAGTGGAACGCAAGGCGCCAGCCCGACAGGTGGCGGACAAATCACAACAACATACGAGCCGCGCATCATTCAATTCGGCCTTAAGCTGATCTACTAATCGTTACTTTCGCTATGTGATAAATGGGAGCCGCGCGGCTCCCATTTTCTTTTGTATCGCTGTACATTGAACAAGTGAGCGATGAGATAGAAGACCTGAGACGCCAGATAGCCGATCTTACGGCCCGCGTCTATCGGTTAGAGCAGGCGCGATCCCAGCCTTCAGCAGTCGAAATTCCCCGCGCTGCCGTTGCGCCATCTGTCATGAAAGCAGCGAAGGCTTCCCGCATTCTCACCCGGCAACGTGAAAAGACGCTCGAATCCCGCATTGGCTCGCAGCTATTCAATCGCATCGGCATCATTGCATTGCTGATCGGCATGGCGTGGTTCCTGAAATTCGCTATTGACAATCAGTGGATTGGACCGCTCACCCGCATACTGATCGGCCTGGTCGCCGGCATAGGAATCAGTGCCTGGTCCGAGCGCTTTCGCTCACAGGGATACAACGCGTTTTCGTATTCGATGAAGGCTCTCGGCACCGGCATTTTATATCTTTCCATATGGGCTGCGTATGCCGTCTTTCATCTCGTTCCCACGGCCGTCGCGCTAGTGGCCATGGTGCTGGTTACAGTTGCAAACGCAGTTCTCTGCTGGATGCAGAACTCCGAGCTGCTGGCATTTTATGCGGCGATTGGCGGATTCATCACGCCGGCCCTGCTTGCCGATGGGCATAACCATGCGGGGGCTCTCTTCAGCTACCTGCTGCTTTTAGACATCGCAGCCGTTGTGTTGATTGCTCTGCGGCCCTGGTCTCGCCTGTTGCTGGCCGCCTTCTTTGGCACCAGCTTCTACGCCATAGGGTGGTATGTCGCTTATTACAATGACAGGGAATTCGCGCTCGCAGCTTTCTTTGTCACAGCTTTCTTTCTGCTTTTCGCCGCCGCCCCGCAATTATTGCGCAATCTGCGGATGGCAACGCAGACGACTCATCTCACAATGCAGGACAATATTGTTCTTGTCGTTGTCCCATTCCTCAATGCAGCGCTGGCATTCTTTGAGTTCTACGCATTGCTCAGCGAGCCCGCACGCACCTACGCGCGACCGTGGATCGCCCTGCCGCTGGCTGCGTTTTACTTCATCATGCTCCGTGTATCGCGCCTAAGGCAGCTCGGCGGAGGACCGCTTGCTCTACCCGCGGTTTACATGGCAATCAGCATCATCTTTTTCACCGCCGCCATTCCGCTCGAACTGCACGGACGCAACATCGCGATAGGCTGGCTTCTGGAAAGCGCCGCTTTGCTGTGGCTTGCTCACAAGCAGCCGCAACGGGAACTGCGGCAGCTGGCGACCGCGGTGCTGGCATTGGCGTTTGTGGGTGTAAACGTAATGCATCTCGGCACAGGAGAGCCTGTTCTTTTCAATGCGCGTTTTGCCACTTACCTCATCGCCATTGCTGTCTTCATTTTCGCAACATGGTTATCCACGCGCTCGCCAAATGAATGGCGTCCGATTGCCCTCGGCGCCGGGATCGGTGCGACTGTTCTGGTCATGATCGCGGTCTGCCTGGAAATTCATTCCTACTGGATGGCACAGACATCCATCCCGCGAAGCGATCTGTATATCTATGAGCAGTTCAGCTATTCCGCGTGGGCCATGCTCTTTGGCGCGGCTTTATTATCCGCAGGCTTCTGGAAGAAATCAGCCTTCCTGCGCTGGCAGGCTTTGGCTCTTCTCACGTTGAGCATTGCCAAGGTGTTTCTCGTAGATACACGCCAGTTGAGCCAGGGCTACCGCATCCTCAGCTTTCTGGGATTAGGCGTATTGCTTCTCGCTGTCAGCTTTGTCTACCAGCGCGACTGGCTCGGCCTGCGCAGCAAATCGTAGAGCGATTCAACTGTTCGGTGCGCCGTCATCCTGAGCTATGCGAAGTGCCCTGCCCTGAGCGTCGTCGAAGAAACCTGCTTTGCATCGATAGCCAAGAAAAGAGTGCCCCATCTTGAGACGAAGGCGAAGGGTGGGATCCGCAACACCCTACCGCATCGCCGACTCCACCTCATTCAACCAATCCGGCGGCTTCAATATCTCGCGGGGCTTCGAGCCTTCTGCAGGCCCCACAATGCCGTCGCGTTCCATCATGTCGATCAGGTGCGCAGCGCGCCCATAACCAATGCGCAGACGCCGCTGTAGCAGGGAAGTGGAAGCCTTGCCGAACTCCAGCACCAGCCTCACTCCATCCTCATACAACTCGTCATTGGAGTCTTCGCCGTCATCGCCCATATCGAGGTCGCGGCCTTTCTCATCCTTCGGCGATTCCAGGAAGCCCTGCACATATTCGGCTTCTCCCTGCTTCTTCCAGAAGTCTGTCACGGCGGAAATCTCTTTCTCCGTCACAAAGGGAGCATGCACACGCTGCAGCCTCGATGTGCCCGGCGGCAGAAAGAGCATATCGCCGCGTCCCAGCAACGATTCCGCCCCATTCGAATCAAGAATCGTGCGCGAGTCAACCTTCGTAGCCAGCCGGAACGACATACGCGTCGGCACATTGGCCTTGATTAGACCGGTGATCACATCCACTGAAGGCCGCTGCGTCGCCAGCACCAGATGGATGCCGACGGCACGCGCCATCTGCGCCAGCCGCGTGACAGATTCTTCCACGTTCGCCTTGTCGAGCATCATCAGGTCGGCCAACTCATCAATAATGATGACGATGTATGGCAACGGCTTCTCTTCTTCCTCATCGTCAAAGAGGCTGGGCGTGCCATTTTCAAACAGCTTGTTGTATTGGTCGATATTGCGCACGCTGCGCGAAGCCAGCAGCTTCAGGCGCCGCTCCATCTCGCGGACAGCATTGCGCAGCGCATTTGCCGCAAGCTTCGGCTCGGTAATGATTGGCGTAAATAGATGCGGAATGCCCTCGTACATGCCAAGCTCAACGCGCTTGGGATCGACGAGGATCATGCGCACCTGCTCCGGCGTCGCTTTATAGAGCACCGACATAATCATCGCGTTGATGGCAACCGATTTACCGCTGCCGGTCGAGCCTGCAATAAGAACGTGCGGCATCGTCGCCAGGTCAGCCGTCACGATGCGTCCATTGATATCCTTGCCCATGGCCAGCGTCAGCTTGCTTTTTGATTGGCCGAAGCTTTCCGCTTCAATCACATCGCGCAGCCAAATGGTTTCGCGTGTCTGGTTCGGTACCTGGATACCAACAGTGCTCTTGCCCGCCATGCGCTCAATCAAAATGCTCTCGGCGCGCATAGCCAGGCATAAATCTTCGGAAAGTCCTGTCACCCGGCTGTACTTCACGCCGGCTTCCGGACGAAACTCGAAAGTCGTGACCACCGGCCCGGGATTGATCTGTACCACCTGGCCATGGACATCGAACTCGGCGCACTTCTCCACCAGCACCTGCGCCTCGCTTCTCAGCTCATCCTCGCGCACAACCTGCGCATCCTCGCTGCGATGCAGCAGCGTGCTCGGCGGCAGACGATACCCATTGTGCGACTTCGGTGCGACGGTGACCTTATGCACTTCCGCATCGGCGCGCTCGTTAACGGCGATGTTCACCGGCTCCGGCTCCGGTTCAGGATCAGGCTGCATCTCTGCAAACCCGCCCTGCCGATGTGCGGGAATTCCCTCTTCCGGCTCCGGCTGTTTTTTAAAATTGAGCTTTTCCTGCTTGCCCGTAATCTTCCGCGTTTTTACCAGCTCTTTCTCGCGGCTGGCCTCTTCCCGGGCCAGCTTTTTCGCCTCACGAGCGCGAGCGCGAGCTGTCCGCCAGTTTGCTAACCGGTCGCGCCATGCCAGCACAAATGCAAAGCGGATCGAGAGCCACTCCTTCGCAGTATTAAAGCTGAAGGTCGAAGAAAGATAGATGGCTACCGCCACCATGGCAATGGTGAAGATGCACGCTCCGGGAAAGTTCAGATAATGCACCAGCGTATCGGTCACCAGGCGCCCGGTCAGGCCTTCAATGGGCAGCCCTCCGAGAAAATGCAGATGCCCGGGCATGAGTCCGAAGATCGCCGGAACAAACAGCAGCACCAGCGCCGCGCCCGTGGCTTTTACCCAGGGTGAGCCGGCGGGAAGCGAGTGCATCCAGGTCCAGCCCAGCAAAGCAAGCAGCATGGGTATGCAGAAGGCGCCCACGCCTTCCAGTTGTAGCAGCAGATCGCTGATATAAGCGCCTACAATGCCAATCCAATTCTCCGGACGGGCAGAAGTGCCCGAAACCGTGTTGAATGAAGGATCCGTAGGATGGTACGAGAACAGTGCGAGAAGAAGGAGGCCCGCGATCACCAGCACCAGAAGCCCGATCATCTCATTCAGGCGGCGGTTGCGCGTTGGCGTAAGAACCAGTTTCTGGGGTTTCATAAGAGACACACGAAGGCGTTGCCTAAATCGGCTATACCGTTCCGAACCCCCAGAGCATTTTTATTATCCCAGATGAAGGCTGGCGCTCTGTATGAAAAATTGGGCGGGGAACCACATCAGAGAACAGAAAGGCACAGGCTTCTAGGATGAAGCCTGTGCCTAGTATTGCTTAAGCCAGTCTTGCCGCAAAAATCAGCAGCAGAATGCCTACAATGATCCGGTACACGGCAAATGGAACAAATCCATGCTTGCGAACCCATTGCAGGAACCACTCCACCACGCCAAGGGCCACAAAAAACGAAACTACAAAGCCAATCGTCAGGACAATCCAGCCGTGGCCGGTCATGACAAGGGGGGCAATCGCGTCGGCGCCTTCCGCATGCTTTGGATGCAGTGTCTTCAGCAGGTCATAGCCCGTGGCCGCGATCATCGTAGGAATCGATACGAGGAAGCTGAATTCCAGTGCTGAAGGGCGATCCATCCCCACAATCTGGCCCGCTGCAATTGTCGACATCGACCGCGACGTCCCCGGAAAGACCGCCGAAGTCACCTGGCAGAGTCCGATCCAGATGGCCTGGAACAGCGACATCTGCTCCACATGCTTCGTCGTTGGCTCACTGCGATCGCTCCACGCATCGACGGCCCACATAATGACGCCGCCAACCAGCAGGGAAATCGCCATAACCTTCAGGCTTTCAAGGTGCTTGCCGATCGTCTTTGTCAGCAGGAACGCGGGAAGCGCGGTGCAAAAGAAGGCGATCAGGGTCAGCGTCAGCGGATGATTCCAGATCGTGCGATCATGCTGCTCGCCATTCGGAAATGTCCGCAAAAACTCAATGATCCGTCCCGCAAAGACCAGCAATAGCGCAAGAATTGCGCCCAACTGGATGACGATCGTGTACATCTTCCAATAAGGATCTGCCAGCGGGATATGCAGCAACGCTTCGCTGATGCGCAAATGTGCCGTGGAACTGACCGGCAGAAATTCCGTCAGGCCTTCCACGATGCCAAGCAATACAGAAACGATATAGTCGTTCAAAAATCCTCCGGACATTCTTACAGCGTCGCCTCAACACGCTTGTCATCCTCAGCGGAGTCGAAGGACCTGAAATTTTATGTGCTTATAGTCTGTTTAGCTCAGGTGCGTGATTACTCCCGATCACTGCCGTAAATCGGAATCTGCTGCTCCATCTTGTATACCAGACCTGCAGCCCGCGCCGCATAATCGCTGTCTGAATACTTGCTCTGCGCCTGCGAAGCCAGGGCCTTGGCGCGTCCGCGTGCTTCTTCTGCCTTTTTCTGGTCGTTATCCGCCTGGTACATATCTCCTGCGGAAGCCTCGCGCCATGCAGCTTCAAAGAGAGCTTGCGCCGCTTTGGGCGAATCGGGATGCTCTTCCGCGTACTTTCCGTAAATCTCCGCTTCTTTCTCTGGGCATTTCTCCGTGCCCTGCCAGTCGCCGCATACCTTGTTGTCGATCATGTCATACGCCGCCAGATCGGCCCATTTTGTCCGCGGATAGAGCTTCTGAATCTTCTTCATCTCGCTCTCGTCCATCTGCTCGCGCAGATAATTTTCTTTCTCATGCGCGGACGGCAAAGCCAGCGAGTCTGCCTTCTGCAACTGCCAGCGAATATCGGCTGCTCGCCACATCGCCTCTGCCGCACGCGGCGATTGCGGGAAAAGAGTCACTACCATCCGATAAAGCCTTCGCGCGCTCTGCGCTGCGTCCGGTGGCGGATGCGGCAGGCTAGCCAGGTTTTCCATGCTTACCGCTTCGCCGAATAAAATCTGCCCGCCATTCGCGGTATCTGCCGTCACTACACCCTTGTCAAGAATCCACCCGGAAATCGGCTGCGCATTCGTCTCGTTGCCAAAGACCGGAGCATCCTGCGATGTCACCGTTTCTACATCGGTATTCGCAAAAACCCGCAGCCACTTCCCGCTATGCTCTGCGATCACCAACTCCCGTCCCGGCGTGATCGTACTTACCTTATCCGCCGATTCGTCCGCTTGCACGTACAGGTTGGCCATATGGACAACCGTGCCTTTCGTGCCGTTCGGCGGAGGTGAGTTTTTATCGCCCCATGCCATTCCCGCCCCGAGCAGCCATAAGAAACAGAGAACCGAAATACGCTTGCGCATCACGCTTATCAGACGTTTTTTCGTGGTCATAGGTTTAATTCCTAACCGGTAAGGCGCTCAAAAAGCCTGTCCAGAGACGCCTGCGGATCGCTGCAAATGCCGGTATGTACCGGTGATACCTGGATCATCGTACTGCGCGGCGAAACCAGCCAGTGGAAGCGTTCGCGTAGGCTCAGCCTGGCAATCGGGCCGCCCGCAGGGTCGCCCGCGCCGATCTTCGGAAAGGCCTCCAGATGCCGCCGGATAAGATCGACTTCGATCTCTGGCCATAGCGCTTTCAAGCGCTCTGCCTGCACTCTCACTTTTGCCGCCAGAAAATTCTTTTCCAGGCAGAAGACGATGACACCCGCATTGATAAACTCCTCCCGATCCACACGCGGCACCACGCGAATCACGGCATAATCAAACGAGCTCTGCGCGGACACGCTTCGCCTCCTCTACAAAATTCGACGATGCCGCCAGCCGCTCGGCAAAGTAACGAACATAGGCAGCCCTCTTCTCCGCCGCGCTTTCCGCGCCTTCCGAAGCGAGCCACGCATCCGGCGCCAGGTTAAGAATTTCCGTAAACATATCCGTGTTCAGCCGCCGATGCGCTTCCGCATCCGCTTCATCCAGGGTTGAAGCCCACGGCAACAAAACATGGCTGCGAATTGCAGCAAACGACGAACGCGCTGCTGTGTCGATGCTTTGCCAGTTGTGGTGAAAATACAGTGCCGCGCCGTGATCGATGAAGTACAGCTCCTTGTGCCACTTCAGAAGGTTCGGATTCCGCGGCGTTCGGTCCACATTGGTCACAAATGCGTCGAACCACACCGCCGCCGAAGCCACTTTGGAATCGCCAACATCGCCCGCAGCCGGATCGAACATCGTAGAGCCGGGCAGGTAATCCAGCGCCAGATTCAGCCCCACGCTGCGCTTTAACAGGTCGCGAATCTCGGCATCCGGCTCATTTCGCGCCAGCGCAGCTTCCACTTCCACAAAAACCAGTTCCGGAACTCGTAGGCCGATCGCCCGGCCTATCTCTCCAGCCACCAGTTCCGCCAGAAGCGCTAAAGGGCCCTGTCCTGCGCCGCGAAATTTCAGGACATACATTCCAAGATCATCGGCCTCGATAATTGCAGGCAACGAACCGCCCTCCCTCAATGGGGTGACATACCGAGTCGCTCGAACCGTGCGCAGCATCCTGTTTCGATTGTAGCGTTTGACGAATCGGGGTGCCCCATCCAGAGCGAAGAGAAGGGTGGGAAGCTCTTAATTTTCCACTAAAATTTGTCGCAGCACTGCGGGCTCAATATTGCCGCCACTCATAATCGCGACCACGTTGCGGAAGGGAAGCAGCTGTTCCAGGTGAAAGAGCACAGCCGCCGTTGTGACTGCGCCGCTCGGCTCCGGGGTTAAACGCGCCTGGTGAAGCAGCACGCGCATAGACTCAACAATTTCGCTCTCGCCGACAGTAATAATGTCATCCACGTAAGCCCGGATATGCTCAAAATTCAGATCGCCCAGGCTCTGCGTGCGCAGCCCGTCCGCCATGGTGCGCGTAGTCATCTCCGCCGGCCAGCTCACCAGCTTGCCGCCGCGAAAACTCTCCTGCGCATCTGCTGCCAACTCCGGCTCAATACCGAAGACGCGCACATCGGGGTTGATAAGCTTGATCGCCGATGCAACGCCACTCAGCAATCCGCCGCCGCTCACAGGCGCAAGCACCAGGTCGACATCCGCCAAGTCCTCGATAATCTCCAGCCCGCACGTGCCCTGGCCTGCAATGATCGCGGGATCGTCATACGGAGGCACCATCACATAGCCGAACTTCGCTTCCAGCTCTTCGGCCTTAAGCTTGCGGTCCGAGCTCGCCGGGCCTACTTCAACAATCTCCGCTCCCAGCGCTGCCGTCGCCTTTTTCTTCACTTCAGGAGCATTCGACGGCATCACGATCACCGCCTTTGTTCCCAGCGCCCGCGCCGCATAGGCCACGCCTTGCGCATGGTTGCCGCTTGAATAGGTAATCACACCGCGTTTGCGCTCGGCTTCGCTTAACTGCGCAATCTTGTTGTAAGCGCCGCGCAGTTTAAAGCTGCCAATAGGCTGCAGCCCTTCTGCCTTGATAAATACATTTCCCGGAGCATCCGGTATTTGTAACCGTACCAGTGGCGTATGCGTTGCCACGCCGCGAATCCGTTCCCTGGCGTCGCGAAACTCTTTATAGGAAACCAGCACGAGCTACTCCCTTCAGCAAATGACAACGTTACGGAAGATATTTTGCCGGAATTGGCGTATCCGGAGTCTCCGCCTGCCACAGAATCTCCATGACCTTCCACTCGGTTCCGTTGAAGACCGCCTGGATGCTATTGATGCCGCGCACTTCGGGTTTGCCCTCCGGCGTAGGCCGCACTTCATACGTGCTCCACAAATGCGCGATGTTCCCATACACATCTGCCGGATGTTTTATCTGCACTTCGTAAAACTCTTTGTGCGTGCCGCCCTTCACTCGCGCAATCCAGTCGTCCAGCGTCAGGATGTGCGCCGCGATATTCCCGTCTTTTCCTCGGCTGACAGGAATCAGGCGAGCATCCGGCATCATAATCTGCCGCATGCAGGTTCGGTCTTTGTCAGTGGGACCGCTCACCGCCTCATCGACTGCTTGGATGAGGTCATCCAAAGTTTTCGTGGAAGGGCATGTTGTCTGTGCGCGCATTGCAGGCACGCCCAGGCAACAAAGAGTAAGAAGCAAAAGTTTTGAGCGCATCACCGCTCCTTAGATTTCGAGGATCACCGGCATAATCAATGGCCGCCGGCTTGTATTCTTCTGGATGTAGCGCTTCAAATCAATACGAATCTTTTCCTTGATCACGCCGTAGTCGGCCTTCTCTTCATCGCTGGAATTTTCCAGCGTCTGGCTGACTACCTTGCGGGCCGCTTCCATCAATTCCTGATCGGCGCCGACAAATCCGCGGCTCACAATCTCCGGCAGCTTTTCTACCTTGCCGCTCAGCTTGTTAATCGTGAGAATCGGCAGCACAAATCCATCTTCGCCCAAGTGACGGCGATCGCGAATCACAAGGTCTTCCACGACGTCAGCTGTAGAACCGGAATCGATGCAGACGCGCCCCGCTGTGACTTTGCCCGTTTTGCGCGCGTCGTCGCGGTCCAGCTCCAGCACATCGCCGTTTTCAATCACCAGCGCCAGATCGACCACGCCCATGTTCTGCGCAATCTCTGCATGCTTCTTCAGGTGGCGATAATCGCCATGCACGGGAATAAAGAATTTCGGACGCAGCAAATTAATCAGCAACCGCTGTTCTTCCTGGCTGGCGTGTCCGCTTACATGGATCAGCCCCGAAGCTCCATCGTCATAAATCACATTCGCATCGCGGCGATAAAGATGATCGATCACGCGAAAAATGCTCTTCTCGTTGCCGGGAATCACGCGCGAGCTGAGCACGACCGTATCGCCCGGCATGATCTTCGCATGCTTGTGATTGTCTACGGCAGCCCGGCTCAGCGCGCTCATCGGCTCGCCCTGCGTGCCGCTGATGAGGATCATCACTTCTTCCGGCGCATAATCGGCAATCTGCCCCGGATGAATAATGATGCCCGGAGGCACATCGAGATAGCCAAGGTCCTGCGCAATCTCCGACGACTCCACCATCGAGCGCCCGATAATCGCTACCTTGCGTCCATGCGTGTGCGCCAGGTCCACAGCAATGCGTATGCGGTAAATTGACGATGAAAAGCAGCTAAAAAAGAGCTTCTTCTTGGTCCGCGAGAATAACTCATCGAGCCGCGGCTTGACTGCCCACTCGCTCGGCGTATAACCGGGACGGTCCACATTGGTCGAGTCCTGCAGCAGCGCCAGCACGCCGCGCTGCCCATACTCGGCAAACGTGTGCAGGTCAAAGGCCTTGCCATCCGGCGGCGAGAGGTCGATCTTGAAGTCGCCCGTATGAACAATCACGCCCACAGGCGTATCAATCGCCAGCGCCACGCAATCCACCAGGCTGTGCGTCACCCGGATCGGCTCTACCGTGAACGGCCCGATGGGAAACTTGGAGCCGGGAGCAATCTCGATCAGCTCCGCCTCATCCAGCAGCTTATGCTCTTCCAGCTTGCCCTCTACATAGGCCAGCGTGAACTCGGTGCCATACACCGGCACATTCAGCTCTGAAAGAATCCACGGCAATCCGCCAATATGGTCTTCATGCCCGTGCGTCAGGATAATGCCGCGCACATGCTCGCGGTTTTCCACGAGATACGTAATGTCGGGAACAACAATATCGACGCCCAACAACTCCGACTCGGGAAACATGAGCCCGGCGTCGATAACGAGAATATCGTCTTTGTAGCGGATGGCGAGACAGTTCATGCCGAACTCGCCTAACCCGCCTAACGGAATGATTTGCAGCTTTGCGTCGGCCATAAGTGTAGGGAAACGTGCCGTTCAGGATATGCCTTCATCGAACGTTCTATTTAGAGTAAACCACATTGCTGATCGATTGATTTTTATGTGCCGATTTACCAACGTAGCTTTAGCTGCCGTCAAATTCCATGTTGAAGTTGCAAAAAAGCCGCTGAAGTCGATCTTCAGCGGCTATGAACCTCTTTGCCGGAATTTACCGCAGCAAATCTTCGAGCGCCGCGCTCAGCTCGGTCTTCTCGTCTCGATACTTCACAATGACAGGCGTATAGACACTCAGTCCCCACTCCTGCCCTTTGCCCTTCGTCACCGCGCGCGCCCCGGGCACCACTACCGCGCCCTCGGGGATGATGAGCGGCATTTCGCCGTCCGCCCGCAGAACGGTGCCATTTACCACGTCATACACCGGAGTGCCGCGCGTCAAAATCGTACCCGCTGCCAGTACCGCGCGTTTGCGAACAATCGTGCCCTCGTAAACGCCGCAGTTGCCGCCGACAAGCACATCGTCCTCCAAAATCACCGGACTTGCATTCACCGGCTCCAGCACGCCGCCTACCTGCGCCGCAGCACTCAGGTGCACACGCTTGCCAATCTGGGCGCAGCTGCCGACCAGCGCATGAGAATCCACCATAGCGCCTTCATCGACATAAGCGCCCACATTGACATACATCGGCGGAACACAGATCACCGACTTCGCCAAATAAGCGCCGCGCCGCACCGATGAGCCGCCCGCCACGATGCGAATTCCTTCGTCCGCCGAAAATTTTCGCGCCGGAAACGTATGCTTATCAACAAAGGAAAGATCGTCTCCCCACGCTTCCAGCCGTCCAAGCCGAAAACCAAGCAGAATCCCTTGTTTGACCCACGCATTCACGCGCCAGCCGGTCGGCGAGGAGGCATCCGGTTCAGCCGAGCGGACTGTCCCCGCCTCCAACGCGTCGCGCAGCTCTTCAAAAGCGGCCATCGCCGCAGCATCGCCCACAGCAGCAGTGCCCGCGGCAAAATGCTGCTCAACAGAAGTTCTTAAATTGTCCAGAGTCACAAGACGAGTTTATCAAGGAGAGAGTTGTGGGAAGCATCTAAGCACTTCGATGTAAATCGGAGCGCCATCAAAACTATATGGCCATCCCCAACTTGTCATTCCCGAAGAACAAAGGAAGGACCTGCTCCCCTCGGGCGGCAATAAAGATGACATCAGCAGGAACTAGAACATCCGATAGTCGCCCTCTTCCTGCGGAGCGTGCACCAGCAGTCCCAACTCACCGACAAGCCGTTCCAGCCGGGAGCGCGTAGCCTGCGAAACAGGCACCATCGGCAGCCGGTAATTTTCTGCAATCCTGCCCATCATCGCCATCACCGCCTTTACCGGTCCCGGGCTTGTCTCCCAGAAATTAGCCTGGATCAGCCGGAAATATTTGCGATTGATCTGCCGGGCCACAGGCCAGTCGCCCGTAAGCGCTTCTTGCACCATGCGCGCCATTTCCGCGGGAATCTCATTCGAGGCTACAGAAACCAGCCCGCGAGCCCCCACGCCGATCGCGCCCAGTGCTATGTTGTCGTCGCCTGAATATACGCTGAAGCTTCGCGGAGCCTGCGTCACCAGTTCTGTAATTTGCGGAAGGTTGCCGCTCGATTCCTTCACGCCCAGAATATTCGGAGCATCTTCAATCAGCCGTAATACCGTCGCCGGTTCAAGATTTGTTCCCGTGCGCCCTGGAATGTTGTAGAGCACAACCGGCATCTTCACTGCCTGCGCAACCGCCTTGAAGTGCTGATACTGGCCCTCCTGGCCCGGCTTGTTGTAATAAGGATTCGCTGTCAGAATCGCCGTCACGCCCGGCACCTGCGAAGCAATGCGCGCGCGTTGAACGGCTTCCCGGGTAGAGTTATGCGTGCACCCGGCCCAGACAGGAACGCGCCCCGCGGCCGCTTCGGTCACAATGCGAATCACGCGCAACCATTCTTCATCATTCAGCGTGGGTGTCTCCGCAGTTGTCCCGCAGGCCACCAGCCAGTCAATACCGCTTTCAATCTGCCATTGCGTCAGGGCGTAGAGCGCCTGTTCATCAATCGCGCCGTCTGCATAAAACGGAGTCACCAGCGCCGTGCCACAACCAATCAAGTCCATTACAGATTGAGTTTACCGCAGGAAGGTGGGTGGCTAAAAAGCTGTGTGCTGAAAAGCGGGATAGCTTTTAACTATCCGTCCCAGCCCTCGCCTTCCGCCCCACTCACAACTGATCCGCAATCTCGCTGAAATCCCACACACCTGTCTTCCCGGCAATCCATTCCGCGGCGCGTACAGCTCCTTCCGCAAAAGCACGCCGAGAAAAAGCTTCATGGCGAATCTCGATCGCTTCAGCCCCGGAGCGTGCCTCCAGTACGTGAATTCCTGCAACATCGCCCTCGCGCTTCGATTCAATTTCAATCCGCAGTGCAGGATTCGCCGTCTGTGCCGCCTGCCGGATCGAAAGCGCCGTGCCGGAAGGCGCATCCTTCTTCGAGGTGTGATGCGTTTCGATGATCTTGAATTCGTAAGTGGGAGCAGCAATCGCCAGCTCTCGCGCCAGCCGGTACACCGCCTGCACGCCGATGGAAAAATTCGCGCCGTAAAGAAATCCCGCGCCCTTGCGTGCCGCCAGGGATCGCATATCGTTCAGGTGCTGATGCCAGCCCGTCGTGCCCACCACCATGCGTGCGCCGTTCGCCAGGCAGGCGCGCATATTCGCGACAGCCGCTTCCGGCGTCGTAAAGTCGATCACGGCATCGAATCCCGCAAGGAACGGCGCCGTAAGCGCCATGGCATTGCGATTTTCTTCTTCGCCCACAACGCGCACGCCATGCCCATGCTCGTGCGCAACATCCGCAATCACGCGCCCTGTCTTTCCTCGTCCCAATACCAGGAAGAGCATCGTTACCTCACACTCGCTTCGGTTGTCAGGGCCTTGCGCGCTTCCACGTCAAAAATCTCCGGGTCGGGATTCGCGAAGAACTCCGCATGCAGTGAACGCACCGCCTCATCTGCATCGTCTTCTTCGATCATGAAGCTCATGTTAATCTCTGAAGCTCCTTGCGAAATCATGCGCACGTTCACATGCCGAATTGCGTTGAACACCCGCGCGGCAATGCCGTTCTGCCCGCGAATATTCTCGCCTACCATGCAGACCAGCGCCTTGCGGCCTTCATACTTCACATCAGCCAGCTTGCTCAGGTCGGCGGCAATCTCGGGAATCTTGTCGTTGGAATCAACCGTGAGCGATACGCTGACTTCCGAAGTCGAAACCATATCGACCGGGCACTTATGCTTGTCGAAAACCTCGAAAATCGCCCGCATATAGCCATGCGACATCAGCATGCGGCTGGCGACGACATCGATAATGGTGAGCCGTTTCTTCACCGCAATCGACTTGAACGGGCTCTCACAATGCGGAGCAAGCGAAATAATGCGCGTGCCTTCGTTCTCCGGGTTACGCGAATTCAGCACCAGCACCGGAATATTCTTCTGCACCGCCGGCAGAATCGTCGCCGGATGCAGCACCTTCGCCCCGAAGTAAGCCAGCTCTGCCGCCTCCTCAAAGCTGATCGTCTTCACCCGCAGCGCATCCGGGCACACGCGCGGATCGGTCGTCATAATGCCGTTCACGTCGGTCCAGATTTCAATCGCTTCCGCATGCACGCCGCCGCCCACCAGCGCAGCCGTAAAATCCGAGCCGCCGCGACCCAGCGTTGTCGTCACGCCCTTTTCCGTCGAGCCGATAAAGCCGCCCATCACCACCGTCTTGCCCTCGTTCGCCAACGGAACAACATGCTCCGCCAGCCGCGCCTCGATCAACGCGTCCTGAGGAACAGCCTTGCCGTGCTGCGCATCGGTGATGATGCAGTTGCGCGAATCGACATGCAGGCCGTCCAGCCCGCGTGCCGCAAAGGCCTCGGCAATCATGCGGCTCGAAAGCCGCTCGCCGTAGGAAACAATCATGTCACTGATGCGCGGCGTCAGCTCGCCCACCGCTGCCAGCCCGCGCAGAATCTCATCCAGCGCGTCGAACTCAGCGTCAATCCACGTCTGCGTGGGAGCATACGCCGGACCCGTCACATCGCTGCACTGGCAAATCTCTTCACCACGCGCCTGCGCAATGAGGCGGCAGGCCACTTCCTTGTGACGCGAGCGCAAACGCGCCGTGATCGCCAGCGCGCCGTTGCGGTCCGCGCGCGATGCGGCATTCGCCGCCGCCAATAGTTGATCGGTCACCTTGGCCATTGCGCTCACAACCACGATAGGCTGCAAGCCCTTTGCGCGGCGTCCGGCAACAATGCCCGATGTGCGATGGATGGCAACTGCATCTTCGACGGAGGTCCCGCCGAACTTCATCACGACAAGCTTCTTCATGCCGGAACCGCCACAGGATCAAGTTTGCCCAGCGATACCAGCAGCTCCGCGTTCAGCAGCGCAGCGCCCGCCGCTCCGCGAATCGTATTGTGCGAAAGCACCGTGAATTTCCAGTCAAATAATGTACAAGGCCGCAAGCGTCCCACCGTTGCCGCCATGCCGTTGCCACGCATGCGGTCCAGCCGCGGCTGCGGTCGATCATCCGCCGCCACGAACTCAATCGGCTGCGCCGGAGCCGTCGGCAAATCCTGCCCGGCAAGCGGCTTGAACTCGCTCCACGCCGCCAGAATTTCCTCGCGCGTCGCCGGCCTGCGCAGCTTGATGCTCACGCTCTCCGTATGTCCGTCTTCGACGGCAACACGATTACAGTGCGCCGAAATTTTCGCATCGAGCGAAGACACGCGCGAGCCCTTCAGCGAGCCCAGCAGCTTCAGCGTCTCTTCCTGCATCTTCTCTTCTTCGCTCTTGATGTAGGGAACAACGTTGCCCAGAATATCGAGCGAAGGCACGCCCGGATAACCGGCGCCGCTCACCGCCTGCATCGTCGTCACAAAAATCGATTCGATACCGAAGCGCTCTTCCAGCGGCTTCAGCGCCATCACCAGCCCAATCGCCGAGCAGTTCGGATTCGTCACAATGTATCCACCCGACTGCTTGCGCCAGCTCTGGTTCTCCAGCAGCGGCAGATGATCGGCATTCACTTCCGGAATCACCAGGGGCACATCTTCCTGCATACGGAAAGCGCTGGAATTCGAAATCACGGCGCAACCTGCTGCGGCAAACTTCGGCTCCAGCTCGCGGGCAATATCGGAATCGAGCGCGGCAAAAATCACTTTCGGTGCGCCCTCAGGCGTCGCAGGAGAAACTTCCATCTCGGCAATATGCGCAGGCAGCGCCGTGTCCAGTTTCCATTTCACCGCGTCGCCGTAGCGCTTGCCGCTCGATTTATCGCTGGCCGCAAGCCATGCTACTTCAAACCATGGATGGCGCTCGAGGAGCTGAATGAAACGCTGGCCGACCATCCCGGTCGCGCCAAGAATGCCGATCTTCTGTCGCTGCATGTGCCTCTTTCCATCAGCGAGGATGTACACCACTGCCCAAACCGCTTGTGCGCTGGACTGTTCGCTGTACAAACTAGTGTAACTGTTTGAGGCATATCGATGCACGTCTCAGCGCCAGAAGCACGAACGAAAAGAGCTTTTGCGTTCCACAAAGGCTCTCAATTCCCAAATCAGAAACCTTGGCGCTCGTCGCGCCTTGGCGGTAGATTCCCGGGTGCCCCATCCTGACCCTGAGCGAAGCCGAGGAAGAAGGGGCGGGAATTACTCACTTCTGGGCAAACGTAAAATCCTGCGCCGCCGTCTGCTTCGAGCCCACCGTTACCGTAGCCACCTGCTGCCCCAGTACCTCATGATCGGCAACCACCGTATACGTCCCCGGAGGCAGCTCCTTGATCGTAAAATGCCCATCGGCATCGCTGACAGCAAAAAACGGATTCGGAGACACATTAATAAACGCCTGCATCCAGGGATGGTTATTGCAGCGCACCGGAATCATCAGCTCCGGACGGCTGAAGACGCGAGTCTCCGGCTGCCCGTTTGGTCCTTGCGAAATATCCACCGTCTGGTTGCCGCCCACCGTCGGAATCATATGGATGTTGTGCATCGTCGGGTCGCTGTTCGTAAAGCGAATCGCCTGTCCCACCATCGCTCCCACCACATGCGGCTGATAGCGGCAACCCTTCTGGTCAATCACAACCGGCGTCGTCGGCGCAGGATAAAGCTTGTTCCCCAGTCCGTCCCGCACATAGATAAATACATTCTGCAGCCCGCCGTTCTTGCCCGCATATTGCTCGCTGTAGTTTGCCGGCCCCATGTTGCACGCCGGGTCCTGAGCCATATCGATCTGCACCGGAGCCGGCATCTTCCCCGAAAAGTGAATCGTCCCGCTGATCGTTCCCGCCGTATTCCAATCGATCTGCGTATACTGCCCCGTCGGCTCGCCGCTATTTGCCGCCGAGGGCTTTTTACACCCGGAAACCGTCAACAACAAGCTGGCCGCCGCAACCGCCGTCATCAGATATCGCATCGTCGATAAACTCCGTGCAAAAGATCAAGGGTGTGCCCCACGTCTCAAAAGAGACGTGGGATTCGCAACTAAGCCAGAGCGGCAATCACCGCATCGGCAAAAGCCTTTGTGCCGCTCGAACCGCCCACATCGCGCGTAAGCGTCTTCTTCTCGCCGTAAACTTTTTCGATCGCCGCCTGCACTTTGTCAGCCGCCGCATCTTCATCAATATGGCGCAGCATCAGCACCGCCGACTGCAGCAGCGCCGTCGGATTCGCAATGTCCTTGCCTGCAATGTCGGGAGCCGATCCATGCACCGCCTCGAAGATCGCCGCATGCTCGCCCAGGTTCGCACCCGGAACCAGCCCCAGCCCGCCGACAAACGCAGCGCAAAGATCGCTGACAATATCGCCGTACAGATTTTCCAGCAGGAGCGTGTCGTACTGGTAAGGATTCATCACCAGTTGCATGCACGTGTTGTCGATGATGTGCTCGCCGTAGGTGATCTCCTGGAAGTTCTTGCCCACTTCGCGCGCGCACTTCAAAAACAGGCCGTCCGACATCTTCATGATATTGGCCTTGTGGATCGCATGAATCTTCTTGCGCCCATGCTTGCGCGCATATTCAAAAGCAAATTTGGCAATGCGCGTGGAGCCCTTCTCCGTAATCACTTTCAGCGATTCCACCACACCCGGCACCACTTCATGCTCCAGGCCGACGTATTCGCCTTCCGTGTTTTCGCGGATGATGATGAGATCCACGCCCGGATAGCGCGTCTCAAGTCCGGGCAGGTTCTTGATCGGGCGGAAATTCGCATACAGCTCGAACTTCTTGCGCAGCGTCACGTTGATGGAAGCAAAACCGCCGCCTACCGGCGTTGTCACCGGCCCTTTCAAAGCCAGCTTGTTGCGTTCAATCGATTCGTACAGTTCCTTCGGAATATATTCCTTGTGCTTCTCAAAAGCTTCAGCGCCGGCAGCAAAACGCTCCCAGTCGAACTTCACTCCTGTTGCTTCCAGAATGCGGACAACCGCATCGGTGACTTCCGGTCCGATTCCATCCCCCGGAATCAGCGTTACTTTATGCGTTTTTTTTTCAGTCATAATCTTTTAAAGCAGCAAAAAGCCAGTTAGCGCTTCGCGTCAGCTAAAAACCGGGCAGCGCGCCTTCGGCGCAAGCAAGTCAGCCCCTCAAAATCGTTGTCATCCTGACGCGAAGCTTTTCGTCAGCTCTCGGAAGAATCTCAGCGAAGAAAAGCCAACAGCGCCAAAGGCGCGCTGGGCGCTTTTAACTGCTTTTGCCCTTCTTCCCATGCTCTTTCCCGCTCAACAACTGCTCCAGCTCTTCCTTAAACTCGCGCACGTCCTTGAAATCCCGGTAAACACTGGCAAAACGTATATAGGCCACCGTATCCAGCGTCTTCAGCCTGTTCATCAACAGCTCGCCCATCTCCGTCGTGGTGCGTTCACGCTCCGGCGAATCCATCAGGAACGCCTCCGCCTCATCCACCAGCGCCTCCAGCTTGCTCGCCGAAACCGGACGTTTCTCACACGCGTGCAGCAGGCCGCTCAACACCTTCTGCCGCTCAAACTTTTCCCGGCGGCCGTCCTTTTTCACCACCATGTAAGGAATTTCGTCGATGCGTTCATACGTAGTGAAGCGCTTGTTGCAGCGCTCACACTCGCGCCGCCGCCGAATCGAATCGGCCTCTTTGCTCTCGCGCGAGTCCACCACACGGTCTTGCGCAAACCCGCAGTAAGGACACTTCATCTTGTCTGTATTTCATTTTATCAACAAAAATGCCGCCATCCTCGCGACCCCCGCGGGTGTCCCATCCTGAGGCACAGCCGAAAGGGCAAAGGGTGGAAATCATCATTGCCTCAAACCGCAACCGCCCGCCCGGCCTCCAGCCACTGCAGCCGATCTCCTAACCCTGCCTCGGCAAAAGTTCGCGCAATCACATCCCGTGATTCGGTGAAGTGCTTCCATCCCTCAAAATGCAGCGGCACAATCTTTGCTTCCGGCAAAGCGCGAGCTACCTTCACGCCTTCCTCTGCGGTAAAGGTCAGATGCGAAGGAACAATCGCCACATGCGCCGCGCCCAAAAACAACACAGCCGTTTTGATAGAAGGGAAGCGTCGAATCACTTCCTCCACACCCTCGAACCAGACCGTGTCTCCGGAAACATAGACCGCATTTTCCCTGTCATCCGTGAACTGCAGCACAAAGCCAATCACCGGACCACGATCGCCGTTCTTCGGCCCATGTTGTGCAGGAGTCGCTGTCACCCGCAGTACGCGCCCATCTGGAGCCGTCAGCTCCACACTTTCCCACGGAGTCAGCCCGGCAGCATGTCCACCCAGCCGTTCCGCGCCTTCGCGCGTTGTCAGCACGCGTGCAGCTTTGCTCAGAAGTTCGCGTCCGGTATGGTCCAGATTGTCAAAGTGATGATCGTGGCTCAACAGAACCACATCCACAGCACCCACAGAAGCAGCGTCCAGCGCGGGTCCAGCCGTCTTCCATAATGTGACCGGTCCGGTCGCATACTCGCTTCCCGCAACATCAAAGGCAGGATCAGTCAGCAGTCGCAATCCGCCGAGCTCAATCACGGCAGTAGGCCCGCCCACATAGGTCATGCGCAGCGCGTCATGTTTTGTCATGCTTCAACAGATGACAGCGCGGCGAAGCTTGATGCAAAGAAGCTAAAGCGCTCGCCGCACCAGCCGTCTCACCGAATCCGTAACCACGCCATACGCGGCATGGGAAACCCACTCGCTGATGCGCTCTCGGGCAGGCTGCCTTTCTGTCGGCGCCGATAACCCCATCTTCGGCAGTACCGATTCGTGCGTCATCTTGTTGAGCGTGATGCCGAAAGCCGCGCCCTTCCACGCGCCCACCGAAGGTTCGTACTCGGCAAAAGCGCCATATACCGCGCCCGCGAACGCCCCAAAGGCCCAATGGATGCTCTCCACCGCCATCCTCTTTTCCCCCGGGGCCAGCGGATGCCCCGCCACCTGTTCTGCCAGCACAGCCGGAGGCGGCGTCTGCCCCTCCACGCGCGGAGGGAAAATCTGTTCTGCCACTATCTTTGCGCCGGCTCCGGCTAGTCCGCCAATCAGCCCGGCCAGCGCGCCTTTTACAACAGATCGCTTTCTGTCTGCCATAATTCCTCAGATGCAGAAAAACCATCCGGCAAATAAAGAAGTAGTCATCGAAAGAAGCGATCCGCTTTTAAGCCAACGCGAAACGCGAACCGCGTGGGCCCGCAGCCCAAACTACGGGTGCTCCATCCTGAGGCGAAGCCGGAGCGCGAAGGGTGGGATCCAACGCGGAAATCCAACTACGTTGGACAATCCGCTCTTCCCCCCCAAAAAAACGGCTTTCCGCGCACAGACTTGAGTGCTTCTGCTTTGTTATACTTGGCTTTCCCACGAACTCCGTAACAGGAACGGTTGAGGTCTCAGGTTTTGAAGAAAAGAAGTCTTCTTTCAGTAGTTGCACTATTTTGTGCCGTATCGTTTTTGACCGCCTGCGGCAAGAATTTTTACTTCGCCGGCCGCAATCTGCCCCCCAGCGGCGTGCTCAACCGCGTTCTCGTGGCCATCCAGAATCCCAGCGCCCTGTCCAACGGCGCGTTGCAGTTCGACGATGCTCTGTACGACATTCGTCACAGCTATAACAACCAGGTTCCTCTCTTCACCATCGGCGGATATTCCGGCAAGCTTCCCATCACCATCCAGAACATGCCGGAGCAGCAGGTCGGCGCCGTCTATTCCATCGGCGACGGGGCCCTCAGCATCATCAGCTACGCCGGTGAAAAAGTATCCACCACCACCGCGTCCACCAGCCTTGGCGGCATCTCGCAGAGCATCTTCATCTCCCACGATCTCAACTACATCTACGCGGCCTCGCAGGCCGCGCAGACCCTGGTGGTTGTCGATCATGGAGCGTCGTATCCGCTTAACCTGCCCGGTGTCTATCGCGTCTCCATCAATCCCGGCAATACCGTCGCTCTCGCCTTTGTCCAGAACACAAATAATGTCTACAGCATCGTGCATCTGAACAATGACCAGCAGCAGGCCGCTATCAACAATCCACACTGGAACCCCGGCCTTCCGAATTCCCGGCCCGCGCAGGATTGCGAGCCGCAGAACCTTCCCGTTTACTGCGTATTTCCTGTCAGCACCGCGAGCGGCGCAAGTTTCGATCGCCCCACCAAGGCCGTCTTCTCGCCCGACGGAACCACTGCCTATGTCCTGAACTGCGGCCCTGAATGCGGCGGTTCGGCCTCCAGCATCACCACTATTCCAATTACCTCGAACACGCTCAATCCTTCCGGCGTGGGCGCAAGCGGTATCGCGCTGCTGGCCACCAATACGCTTGCCGTTCCCGGCGGCGTCACCAACGGCGTCTTCAACGGGACCACGCTCTATCTGGCTGGGCAGCAGCTTCAGCCGGATGGCTTGCTCGCCGGCAATCTTTCCATCGTAGACACGACGGCCGGGAAAGTGACCGGGCAGTATTCCATCAGCGACGGCACGCACAACAAGATGATCCTCGCCGATGACAACACCCTTTGGATCGGCTCCGTGCAGTGCCAGTCCGGCGAGCGCTACAAGCTCAGCCAGAGTACGGCTCCCGGCACGCCCTTCGGCTGCATCACCATGTTCAACACCGCCAACAACTCCGCCCTGATCGAATCCTATAAAGGCGACGGAACCGGCATCGCCGCCGTCACCGGATTGAACAAGGTCTACACCGCCGAAGGCGGACAGGTATACATCTACAACACCGCCGACGGCTCCGCCCGAGACAACACCAACGTCACCGTCAACGGAACCGCCTACGACGTGGCCTACATGGACGCAGCCAGCGACGGCAACAACACCACGTACTAGAACAGCAAGCTGGATCGAGAAAAAGGCGCGATTACATCGCGCCTTTTTCCTGCCGCTTCAGTTCCGCTAAGAACGCCTGCTCGCGTTCCGCAACGTATTGCCGATAACCCGCAGGATCGAGAAACGGATTTGCGCCGCCCTGTGAAAGCCGCGCATACTTCGCCTGCATCTCGTAGTATTGCCCGTGCGCTCCAAGAAACACATCGCAGGGCAGCGACTTCAGCACGCGAAATGTCTTCTCGTAGTCCTGCGCAATGTGCGGATACCCGGCATTGTTCACCAGCTTATAGCCCGGATTCACATTCGGACTGCCCACAATCACCACGTTGTAAACCTTGCCACCGTCCTTGACCTTCATCGTCCAGGTCGTGCAGCCCTTCGTATGTCCCGGAGTCAGATGCGCTACCAGCACCGTGTCGCCCAGCCGTACTTCGTCGCCGTCATGCAGCACCCGATCCACCTTCGTCGGCGGAAACCACATATCCGGCGAATTGCCGTACTTGAAGTCGCTCTTTCCGCCGCTCTCGATGCCGGCAACATCGGCATCCATCACCATGTACTTCGCTCCCGTCATCTGCTTGATGCGAGCGCTTCCGGCGGCATGATCGATATGCGCGTGGCTGATCAGCATGATCTTGATATCGCTGAACCGAAATCCCAGTTGCTCCACGCTCTTCTTGATCTGCTCAGGCGACGAGTCCAGGTTGCTGTTAATCAGGATATTTCCCTGCGGTGTCGTAATCAGAAACGCCGCCAGGTCCTTGCTGCCCACGTAATACACATTGCCGATCACGCGGTGCGGAGGAAACGAGGCCGTCCATGAAGAGGTGTCGAACGACTGGGCAAAAAGGCTCCCGGTCAGCAAAAAGACGAGCGCAAAGAGACGTGCAAACATGCCTCAGCATGACACGCCTTACTGATGAAAAAGGATGACCATCTATGTACGTGATACAAAATCTGAGTGACTGAAAATTCCATCGCCGACGTTCTAGCCATAGCCGCGCACCGCGATGACGTGGAGCAGACCTGCGGCGGCACGCTCCTCCACATGAAAGCCCTCGGCTGGCGCACCGCCATTCTCGACCTCACCCAGGGTGAAGCCGGTACGCGCGGGTCAGCCGAAGAACGCGCCGCCGAAGCAGCGGCAGCCGCCGAAATCCTCGGCGTAAGCTGGCGGCAAGCGCTCGATATCCCCGATGGCCGCGTGGAAAACACCTACGAAAATCGTGTAAAGATCGTCCGCGTCCTGCGACAGGTTCGCCCCCGCGTCGTGATTCTCCCTTATTGGACAGGTCGCCACCCCGATCACTACACCACTTCGACCGTCGGCTACGAGGCATGCTTCCTTTCCGGCCTGGCCCGCCTCGATACCGGCGCGCCGCCGCATCGGCCCTTCAAGATTCTTTACGCCAGCCTGTACGCCGACGTTCGCCCCAGCTTCGTGGTCGACATCACTCCCTACATCGAAACGCGCCATCAGGCTCTGATGGCCTACACCTCGCAGTATCGGAACCAGCAGACGGGTAGCGGCCTTTTCGTACCGGAAGAGGAAATCCGCGAGCGTACCTTTGCGGAAGCCCGCCACTACGGCCTCCTCGCCGGGGTCCGTTACGCCGAGCCCTTCGTACAAAAAGAAATCGGCCTGGTTGAAGATCTGCTCCGCATTCCCGTCCCGTCCATGTAAATTCCGGGCCAAACAGGGAACCGAAGCCGCGCCGCCTGCGTATCTCCGGCATAGCGTGATGCAGCACATCAGCGATATCTTCGGTCAGGTCTTCCGCGCCATCTGGGCCAATAAACTGCGCTCTTTCCTCACCATGTTTGGGATCGCGTGGGGCGTAGGCTCGATGCTGCTGCTCATCAGCGTTGGCGAGGGCTTCCGTTCCGGTCAGCGGCGTTCTCTGGCGACCCTCGGCAACGACCTCATCATGATGTGGGGGGGCACTATTCCCGCCGTAGCCAACCAGCACACCGGGATGCGCCCCTACAACCTCACGCTTTCTGACGCCGAAGCCATCCGCGCCCAGGCCACGGAAGTCCGCAACGCTACCGCCTTCATCAACCGCGACGACATCAAGCAGCAAAGCCTCTACGAGAGCGCGGGCGGCCAGGCTATCGGAGCCGAGCCCAACTACAGCGGCATCCGCTTCCTTCCGATAAAAGAAGGCCGCTTTCTCAACGATGCCGACTTGCGCGATCGCCGCCGCGTCATCGTCCTCGGCGAAAAGAGCGCCAAGCTTCTCTTTCCCGGACGCCCTGCCATGGGCGAAACCGTCATGCTCAATGGTGCCCGCTTCCAGGTGATCGGCATCGCCGACAAATCAGGCCGCGGGAATAACGACAACGAGAACCAGAAGATTTACATCCCGCTCTCTACCATGCTGGAGATGTTCCCCCTAAAAGGCGAAAACATCCCCGCCGATTCAGTGACCTCCATCCAGTACCAGCCGCGCGTTCGCGGAGACAATCTCACAGCCACGCAGCAGGTCCACCAGATCATCGCGCAACGCCACGGCTTCGATCCCAACTCAAAAGATGCCTTCAACGAGTGGGACACGATCAAGAGCGAGCTGATGGTCGGAAAAATCTGGACCGCGATGGACGTCTTCCTCGGGAGCGTGGGAGTCGTCACGTTGGCTCTCGGAGCCGTGGGCATCATCAATATCATGCTCGTTTCGGTGACCGAGCGCACCCGCGAAATCGGCCTGCGCAAAGCTCTCGGCGCCACATCGCGCAGCATCCTTACCCAGTTTTTTCTTGAGGGGCTGCTTTTAACCGGAGTCAGCGGGCTCATCGGCATCGGCGGCGCAGCCTTGCTCATGTTTTTACTGCAGAGCGCCATTGGCAACACGCAAATGGGCTTCGACCCGCCTCGTCTCGTGCCCTGGTCCGCTGCTCTCGCCATTGTTTCGTTGAGTGTCAGCGGCATCGTCGCCGGACTCTACCCCGCGAGCAAAGCCGCTGCATTAGAGCCGGTCGAGGCGTTGCGTCGTGAATAGAATGAGGAGCCATCATGCTGCGTGATCTATGGGGACAGGCTTACGAGGCGATGCTGCACAACCGTCGCCGTACCAGCATCACCATCATTGGCATGGCCTGGGGAATCGCCACTGTCGTGCTGCTGCTCGCTTATGGCGCCGGCTTTGGCCGAGCTATCGAGGCGATCTTTGCGCAGTGGGGAACGCAGCTCATCGGTGTCTTTCCCGGTACCACCAGCGAACAGGCGGGAGGCACAAAGGCTGGAGTCAAGGTTCGCTTTACCCAGGATGATGTCGATCGCCTCTGGACCATGGTGCCGAATCTCGATCACATCTCGCCCATGCTCAACAAAAGCGTGTCCGTAGCTAACGAATTGCACACCTATACCTGGGAAGTAAACGGATATCGCGCTGAAATTCAGGATATTCTCAAGCTCGACATCGCCTCCGGACGATTCTTCACCGATCTCGACGACCAGCAGCGCAACCACGTCGCCATTATCGGATCAGAGGCCAAGAGCAAGCTCTTCTCGGGCGAATATGCAATTGGCCAGCGTATTCGTATCAACGGCATCAGCTTCACAGTGATCGGTGTGCTCAAGCCCAAAATGCAGGAGGGCGACGACGATGTGAATCGCCAGGTCTATATCCCTTTTAACACCATGGGCGATATCAAGGACCTGAAATACCTCGACGGCATCTGGATGAATTTCCACGGCGACCACATGATCGTCGAGCAGGCCATTCGCAACACCCTTGCTGCCACGCACAATTTCCGCCCCTCCGATCGCAACGCCATCTTCGTGGCTAACCTCATGGAGCAGCTGAAGCAGTTCAGCATCATCATCATCGCGCTTCAGATTTTATTGTTGTTCATCGGCGCTCTCACGCTCGGCATCGCGGGCATCGGCCTTATGAACATCATGCTCGTTGCTGTGCAGCAGCGCACGCGCGAAATCGGCATCGAAAAAGCCCTTGGCGCGCGCAAGCGGCACATACTATTTCAGTTTCTGGCAGAAGCTCTGGTCATCACCGGCATCGGCGGCGCGCTCGGCATCATTCTCGCTTATGCTGTCTCATTTGGAGTAGGCCGCATCACCTTCTACAGTGCCCTTGCCTCGAATGCCGAAGCAGCCGACATTCGTCTCCTGATTTCACCTACGATCGTCATCGTCGCCACCACTATTCTCATCATCGTCGGCATGGTCAGTGGCATGATTCCCGCCATCAAAGCCGCTAATCTTAATCCCATCGAAGCCCTCCGCTACGAATAGTCCCGGCAAATACTCCATCTTTTGGTGGATGTTTCCCTCGCACCCATCCGTGTAGCATGACTCCGCATGGAGCAGCAAAAACTACACAGGGAAATGGGACTGGCCTCTGCCGTCGCCATCGTTACCGGTGAGTCGATTGCGCTTGGCATCTTCCTCACTCCTGCCGCTATGGCAAAGTCTTTGGGCTCGCCGTTATTGCTGACCGCAGTCTGGTGCGGCATGGCCCTGATCGCCATCTGCGGAGCACTTTGCTATTCAGAACTGGCTGTCCGTTTCCCCCTTGCGGGCGGCGAATATGTCTATCTCCGCGAAGGCTATGGCAGTCGCGTCGCGTTCCTCTACGGCTGGATGTCCGCTGCGGTCATCGATCCCGGCTTGGCGGCAGCGCTCTCCGTGGGAGCCATGCCTTACGTGCAGTCCGTCATCGTCATTTCGCCGCGGACAGCAGCTTATTTGCCTGCGGCAATTCTCATCTGCCTCGGCATCATCAACTATGTAGGCACCCGTCTCAGCAGTCGCGTGATGGCTACGGCAAATCTGCTCAAAATCATCGTGCTGTTCGCGCTGGTAGCGTGGGCTTTTCTCTCCGGACACGCATCCACAACCAACCTGCTTCCGTTAGCCGCGAGACGTCCCGGCTCCGAAGCGCTCTTCGGCGCAATTGCAGGTGCCACTGTCAATGCCTTCTTCAGCTTCGGCGGCTGGTGGGAAGCAGGCAAGCTGGCAGGAGAAGTACGCAATCCTCGTCGCACCTTGCCGCTGGCCTTCACCTGCGGCGTATTGCTGGTGACCGCCGTTTATTTGCTGGTCAGCTTCGCCTTTCTTGCTGTTGTGCCCCTGGAGCATATCGTCTCCAATACTGCATTCGTTGCGCAATTTGGTGAGGCACTCTTCGGATCAGCCGGCGGTAAGATTCTCTCCGCATGCGTCCTGCTTTCCGTTGCCGGAGGGCTCATGGCGCTCACCATGGCTGCGCCCCGCGTTTACTATGCCATGTCGCGTGATGGAGCATTTTTCTCCGTCTTCGGCAAACTGCATCCTCGCTTCGGCACGCCCGCCAATGCGGTATTGTTGCAGATGTGCGGCGCGCTGCTCGTACTGTGTTTCGGCGCATTCGATAAAATCCTGGCCTACATCATCTTCTCGGCCATCTGTTTCCTCTCCCTCTCAGCGGCTTCGCTCTTCCGCTTAAAGGAGCCGGTACGCAGATGGTGGTATCCCGCCGCGCCGATCGTATTTCTCATCGGCAGCGGCATCATCGCGCTGCTCATTCTCATGCACGATCCTCTGCCGGCATTGATTGGCGTAGCCGTGGTGCTTTGCGGCGATCTGCTGCGCCGCTGGTTCATCGCGCCAAAATCAACAGCATCCGTCGAAGTCACCGAAACAATTCTTCCCTGAAAGGAATGTATCCATGCCTCATATCCAACTACCCGAAGGACTCCCCGGTATTCGCGGAGCTATGGCCTTTCGCCCTGAAACGGCGAAGTCTCTCAACGAATTGGTCGAAGTGCTCCTGCGCAGTCCAAATTCGCTCACTTCCGGCGAACGAGAGCTGATCGCCACCTATGTCTCCTATCTGAACGATTGTTACTATTGCCAAACCATTCACGGGGCCATCGCCGCCGCCAGCCTGAATGATGATGAAGAGCTGGTCAAGCGCGTCAAAGCCGACTTCCAGCACGCCGATATCTCTGACAAGCTGAAGGCGCTGCTCGTTATTGCCGGCAAAGTCCAGAAAGGCGGCAAAAACGTGACGTCAGAAGATGTAGAGGCCGCGCGCAAACTCGGGGCTACTGACATCGAAATCCACGACACCGTTCTCATCGCCGCCGCCTTCTGCATGTACAACCGTTACGTGGATGGTCTGGCCACCATACAGCCACGCGATGAAGCCATGTACCGCGAACGGGGCAAGCGAGTCGCACGCGACGGCTATGTTACCGTCAGCAAGGAATATCTGCCCGTTGAAGTAGCCCGCTAACTCTGAATCACAGAAAGGTTTTCATCATGGCACATATCGCAATTCCCGAAGGGCTTCCCGGCATCAGCGGCGGCTTCGCCTTCCGTCCTGAAACGGCAAAGCCCATGCGCGAACTCGCCCACGTCCTCCTGCATGAGCGCAACAGTCTCACCGGAGGCGAACGCGAGCTGATCGCCACCTACGTTTCATACCTGAACGATTGTTATTTTTGCCAGACCAGCCACGGCGCTGCAGCCGCTGCGCATCTCGGAGATGATGCCATTGTGCAGCGTGTCAAGGCTGATTTCCAGCACGCCGACATCTCCGACAAGCTGAAGGCGCTGCTCGTCATCGCCGGCAAAGTCCAGAAAGGTGGCAAAAACGTCACGTCAGAAGATGTAGAGGCCGCGCGCAAACTCGGAGCCACTGACATCGAAATCCACGACACCGTTCTGATCGCTGCCGCCTTCTGCATGTACAACCGCTACGTCGACGGGTTGGGAACATGGCAGCCGCGTGATGAATCGATGTATGCCGCCATGGGCAAGCATCTCGCCACCGAAGGCTATCGCAAACCATCCATCAGCCCGGTTGAAGTGGGCTGATTTTACTCCGCCTTCCTACGAGACAGCAGGTAGGTGTGGAGCAGCAGGGCAATTCCCGTAAGCAACGGGAAAAGCCCAGCCAGGCCTACCGCTGGCTTATGCGAAATTGCAGTCAGGAATATCATTAGCGCAAGCCCGATCCCGATGTTGATGAGGCCGCTCATAGAATACCCTTCGCGCTTCTTGGCCTCGCGCCTGGCCACCGTAGCCCGTTCTTGCTCCTGCAGATATTCGATCGTAGCCGTCGCGCTCGGCGTATTCGATTCGGCCACCTTTTTCAGCATGTCGTTTTTGTAATAGCTTTCGCGCTCCTGTTGCCGCGCTCCTGCCCACGACGCCACTGCAAGAAAGCCAAACAGAGCTACCGCGCCCACACTCAGAAAAGCAAATAGAAATCCCGGTCCTTGAAACATGGCATATCTCCTTAACCGACCGGTAAGACCATGACCTTCTTTGAGCGGTTTCATTTTTTCTCGGAAAAAAGAAAATGCAACCGCAATGCGAAGATTTTGGTCGTACGCTGTTGAAGGAAGACGAGAAAACGTGAGTCCTACCGAAGATCTGGCCGATGTAGAGCGCGTGCTGGCGGGGGAAGTCTCCGCTTTTGAAGGCATTGTGCGCCGCTGGCAGGGGCCGCTCATCAACATGGCCTACCGCTTCTGCAACGACCGCAGCCGCGCCGAAGAGATGGCGCAGGAAGCTTTTCTCCGCGCCTACCGCAATCTTGCCGGCTGGAGGCGCGACGCGGCGTTTTCCACCTGGCTTTTTGCTCTCGCGGCCAATCTTTATCGCTCCGAGTTGAAACGAATTCCAGCGCATAATGTTGCCCTCGACGACATTGCAGAGTTAATGGACAAGCGCTCGCACCAAGCCGAGTTTGAAGCCGAAGACCGCGACCGCATCATCCGTCGCGCCGTCCTCGCCCTGCCGGAAAAGTATCGCGACGCGGTGATTCTGTACTATTTTCATGAGATGGATGTGCCCGCAGCATCCAAAAGCTTAGGGCTGCCGGAAGGCACCGTAAAGGCCCGGCTTTTCCGCGGACGCGAAATGCTGCGCAGCAAGCTGCCGCAACTGCTGCAAGGGCCGAAACTGAAGGAGGCATGATGGAAGACGAATTGGACCGCATTTTTTCCCGCCGCGATGAAATGATTCCATCCTCCGGCTTCGTCGCTTCGGTTATGGAAGCTGTGCAGCGAGAAAGCACGGCCTCGCAGCCGATTGCGTTTCCCTGGCTGCGCGCGCTCCCAATTTTTGCAGCCTTAGCTGCGGTATTGGTGATGCTCGGCATCGCCATTTTCGAGTTGGTGCGCATGCCTGTCAGTTATGTAGGGCATTGGACAATTCCTCCGGCAATCATGCGGGTTTTGTCGCAAACAAGCGCAGGCTGGGTTGCGATTGCTCTGGTCATCGCGCTTCTTTCCACGTGGATTCCCGTTCGCCTCATAGCAGGGAAGCGCTGATACACGATTTGCAACCGGTTCTGTTACTCTGGCCTGCATGTTCCGTTTTCTTGCTGTTACTGCATTCCTTCTTGGCATCGGTGTGAGTTTTGCGCAGGAGGCTAAACCTCTCAATCCTGCGCTGGTCGAAAGCAAATGGCATGCGCGATGGATCGCCTGTCCTGACGCGCCGCAAAAAGACATCGGCATCTTTTATTTCCGCAAGGAAATCACACTTGCCAGCGTGCCCGCGCATTTCTGGGTGCACGTCAGCGCCGATAATCGCTTTCTCCTGCACGTGAACGGACAATATGCAGGCGAAGGCCCGTCACGCGGCGATCTCTTCCACTGGCGTTTCGAGACTATTGATCTCGCTCCGATGCTGAAGAGCGGGAAAAACATTCTCGCAGCGACCGTCTGGAACTACGGCACACGCGCACCTGTCGCGCAAATGAGCAACCGCTCCGGCTTTCTACTGCAGGGCGACACGAAGGCCGAGGAAATCGCCGACACCGATTCTTCGTGGCAGGCCATGCAGGAAAAGGGCCGCGGGCTGACCGCTAACAACAGTGCCGGAGGCTATTACGCCGCCGGTCCGGGTGAAAGTGTCGATGGCCGTCTTGTCACCTGGGACTGGGACGCGCCCTCGGTAGCCGATACCCATTCCTGGCACGCCGCTGAACCCATTGGCCGCGCCGCCACGCGCGAGGCGCAGGATGCGGACAACAACTGGGAGCTGGTGCAGGATCGTCTTCCTGCGATGGAGCATCGTCTCGTCGATGCCGGCAAGCCGGTGCGGGTCGAAGGGCTGCCAGCCGAGCCGAATTTTCCCGCGCAGCCGCTTGAAATTCCCGCGAACTCACACGTCACCTTGTTGCTCGATCACAGCGTACTGCAGACAGCCTATCCGGAGCTGATCACGAGCGGCGGCCGCGATGCCCAGATACGCTTCACCTATGCCGAAGCCCTCTACGATTCGCAGGGCAATAAGGGCAATCGCAATGAAATTGCCGGACGCCATATCTCGGGCGTCTCGGACGAGTTCATCACGGACGGCGGCGAGCATCGCAGCTTCCAGCCGCTCTGGTGGCGCACCTGGCGCTATCTGCAGGTCGATGTCACGACGAAAGAACAGCCGCTGCGTCTTGAAAAGCTCGACGCATGGTTCAATGCGTATCCTTTCGTCGAGAAGGCCAGCATCTCCGGGGATATTCCCGACCTGCAAAAGCTGTGGGATACCGGATGGCGCACGGCTCGCCTCTGCGCGCATGAAACCTACATGGACGCGCCTTACTGGGAGCAACTCCAGTATGTAGGAGATACGCGCATCCAGGCGCTTATCTCCTATGCGATGACCGGCGACAGCCGCCTCGCTCGCCAGGCGATCACCAACATCGAATCCTCGATCATTCCCGAGGGCATTACGCAAAGCCGATATCCTTCGCGGCTGCCGCAGTTCATTCCGCCGTTTTCTCTCCTCTGGGTCGACATGTTGCACGACTACTGGATGTATGTGAACGACGAGCAGCTTGTGCGCGAAACGCTGCCGCGCACGCGCGGCGTTATCGACTGGTACGCCTCGCACCTGCGGCCGGACGGGCTTATGGGCCGCGTGAAGTGGTGGGAGTTTGTCGATTGGACCAGCGGCTACCAGGGCGGCGATCCGCCGCAGGAAGCCGATGGCGGCTCTACCGTCCTGACGGTTCAGTTTATCGAGGCTCTGCGTGACGCAGCCGAAATGGAGAAGCAATTCGGCAGCCCGGAACGCGCGGCCAACTACCAAGCCATGATGCAGAAGGCATCGTCGGCGCTCAATCGCCTGACTTGGGATGCCCGTTACGGCCTCTATGCCGATACTCCGGCGAAGACCAGCTACAGCCAGCAGGCGAATGTGCTCGCCGTCTGGCAGGACGTGGCTCCGCGCACGGAGCAGAAAGCCATTCTGCGGCGCATTCTCGCTTCGCAGGAAGCGAAGCAGACAACGTTCGAGGGCAAGCCGGTTCCGCCGGTATCGGCTATGAGCTACTACTTCCGCTTCTATCTCAGCCGTGCTTTGGAGCACGCCGGGCTGGCGGATGAGTACGTCCACCAGCTTGCTCCGTGGTACAACATGCTCAAGATGGGGCTTTCCACCTGGGCCGAACAGCCGGAGCCTACCCGGTCGGATTGCCACGCCTGGAGCGCTCACCCGAACTACGATCTGCTGACGGTGGTGGCGGGCATCCATCCTGGTGAGCCCGGATTCCGCAGCGTGCGCATCGAGCCGCATCTCGGAAGCCTGCATGAGCTGCATGCCTCCATGCCGCACGGCAGCAGTGGTGCCATCGAAACTGCCTATGCCCGTAAGGGGAATGCGTGGACGGCCACCGTTACGTTGCCGGAGGGGTTGAACGGTACGCTGCTTTGGAACGGGGTGCAGCATCCATTGCACGCGGGCAGGCAGACTTTGCAATTGCCTGTGACGGAGGGCCTATAGGGCCCTTGGGGGTATAGGCTAAAATCCTGGAATATAAGGACTTACGTCTTTATGCGGCTAAATATTTGATTTCAGGATAGTTACAGGTAAGTGTCTGATTCGATTCAGCTTGCCCGTAAGAGAAAAGAAGGAAGGATCGCAAATCCTTCTTCTTTATTTAGTTTAGCAAATACGGCGATAATTCCATGCCACGTCTATCCTGATTCTTTTGTGTGACTTATGCGATTCGGGGGCTTGACAGGAATTTACTCCGTATCGTCGCGCTTGAAGGGCGTCTGTAGATACTTGCGCGCTTCGTTCAATGCGCCCTGGGTATTGTCGTTGGTCTGCAGAGCCTGTCGATACTCGGGAACGGCACGGTCGCGCTGGCCGGTGATGTCGAAGATTTTGCCGATCTGGATATGGCTCCAGACCTCGGTCCATTTGGGATCGTCGTCACCGCGCAGGGCGTCGCGATAGGCATTGATGGACGCCTGGTAGTTGCGCATGTTGAAGAGCACTTCGCCGATCCGATAGCTGGCGAGCGAACTGTTGGGGTTTGCTTTGAGGGCATTCTGGTATTCCGCCAGGCCGCCGGTGGTGTCGCCCTGGGCTACGAGGTTCTGGCCGCGCAGGATGTGGACGCGCACCTGCATGTCGGGCGAGTTCTTGAGCAGCCAGCCGTCGGGATCGATGGTGATGTGGCGAGGCCGTCCGAAGGTATCGACGACGAACTGCGAATCGGAGCCGACGACATCGATGCGGCGGGTTTCGGTTTTGCCGTCGGTTTCAATGCGCAGCTCGACGGGCATGTTGAAGAGGTCGAGGTCCTGCTGAATTTCGCCGATAGTGCGGAAGCCCTTGTTGTTGCCGAGGCGGTAGACCGCATATTTATTGTTGAACTGCGGTGCGCCGGTGCCGTCGAGCCACTGGGCGAAGAAGGGCGTGAGCTGCTGCTGCGATTGCGCTTCGGCGATCTTCTCGAAGTCGCTGGTCTTGATGGATTTGTCGGTGAACTGGGAAAGGGCGGCGCGGAGAATCCTGGTGAAGCTGTCGTTGCCTACCTCCCAGCGGAGCATGTGGAAGACCATCGAGCCTTTTTCCAGTGTCATGGACTGGAATTGCGGGGAGAAGGCGTCGAGGCGTCCGGCGCTGGTGAGGGGAATGGTGTCGTAGGCAAGCGCTCCGGCGGAAATGTCCTGGACTGCCGCGTTCAGGGCGCTGCGTCCTGCCGTGTCTTCGAGGTACATCAGCTCGGAATAGCGCGACATGCCGTTCGTGATCCAGGCATCGTTGAGCGAGGCCGGGCTGATTTCGCTGCCCCACCATTGGTGAGCCATGGTGTTGGCTAACAGGCGAGCGTCGGCAATGCGGCTGCTCATGCGCGAGCCGGCAACGGCGACGATCTCCGGCGCCCAGAATACGTGCAGGGCATCGTCGGGCAGCTCGACGACATTGAGCTGGGTGGATTCCGGCACTCCGAAGGTGCTGGTGAAGAAGGCGAACTCGTTCAGGGCTGTGTGGCCGTAATCCTGCGCGGATTGCTTGTGGGCTTCGGTGGTATAGACATGGATGTTGGGCGCGGCTGCGTACGGCTCGTTGAACTTTCCAGCAATGATGGTGCCGGGAAAGCCGGGCTTTGCCCAGTGGAAGTTGAACTGCTGGCCGCCGTCGCCGGACGATGTGGTATTGGTGGGACCGCTGCCGACGACGCGGTAACCATTGGGCACGGTGACGTGGATGTCAGCGGTAAAACGGTCGGTGAGGTAGCCGACCATGGGAAACCAGCGTCCGGGATAGAGCAGGTAGCTGATGGGATCGCCTACCTGGGCGAGCTTGAGCCCTTCGACCGGGCTGCCGGTGTCGCCGCTGAGCACGCCGTCGTAGGTGAAGACGTAGGTGTACTGCTGGCCTTTTACCAGAGGGGCGGACGGGGTGACGATGACGGTGGCATTGGGGCCACGCTCACCGCTCAACTGCTTGCCGGAGGTGTCGGCGACTTTTTCGACTTTGAGAGCGCCGTGCAATTCAAAAATCGCCGTGTCGGTATCATTGAGCGCCGTAAAGGTGACCTGGGCTGTGGCGGAGAGCTTGTGATCGGACGGGCTGAGGCGGGCGTCGATGGTATAGCCGGTGACGTCGATGGCGGGCTTCTGCTGCTGGGCGACCAGCGAGGCAGCAGAGAGAAAAAAGGCAATCGCGAAGGATAAGCTGCAGAGCTTTTTTATTTGCATCGTCATCGTGCCGAACCCATTAACTCTACTGTGATGCCGGCTACCTGTTCAATCGGGCTGGAGGCTGCATGCAAAGATGTTCTTACCTGCGCCAGGTCTGATTGCATCCTGCTGCGAACCGTTTCGTCGTACAGAAGGGCCTTGAGATGTGAGAACACATTGGCAGCGGTAAAGTCGCTCTGGATAAGTTCGGGAACGATTTCCCGATCGGCAATGAGGTTGACCATGGCAACGTGCGGGACCTTGACTACCCGCCTGGCAACAGAATACGTCAATCCGGAGACACGGTAGACGACGATGAAGGGATTGCCGATCAGGGCGGCTTCCACGGTTGCCGTTCCGCTGGCTACGACGCTGGCGCGGGCGTGGTGCAGCGCGGCGCGGGCATCGTTGACCGGCGTGATGCGCGGGCCGGAGGGCGGGAGCATGGCGCGAACGTGCGTGACCTGATCGGGTGTAAGCGTAGGGGCGAGCGGCAACAGGAACTCGCAGGGCTCTTGCAGTTGGCGTGCGGCTTCGATCATCTCCGGAAGGTTGAGGCGAATCTCCTTGAAGCGGCTGCCGGGGAGCAGGCCCACCCACTGTATGGACGGGTCGAGGCGATATTGGTCAGCAAAATCGTTTCGTGAGATCGAAGGGGTTGGAAGCTCTGCCAAAGGATGCCCGACAAAGGTGGCTTGCACGTTGTGCTGGCGGTAGAAGGCTTCCTCGAACGGGAAGATGACGAGCATGCGGTCGACATATTTTTGTACGCGGCGGATGCGGTATTTTTTCCAGGCCCAGAGCTGCGGGCTGACGAAGTAAATGACGGGAATGCCGAGCCGATGCAGGGTACGGGCCAGCGAGAGGTTGACATCGGGGAAATCGATGAGGATGGCCGCGTGAGGGCGCTCTGCGGCGATGGCGGCTTTGAGCTTGCGGTATTCGCCGTAGATGCGGGGGATGTGGCGGATGATTTCGGTGATGCCCATGACGGCTACGTCTTCGGCGCGAACGATGCGGCGGAAGCCGAGGCCTTCCATGCGCCGGCCGCCGAGGCCGAAGAAGGTGGCTTGGGGGATAAGCCTGCGGATGGCCGGGATGAGCTGGACGGCGTAGTGTTCTCCGCTGGCCTCGCCTGCGGAGATGAAGATTTTTGTGTTGGTCTTCATGGGGCAACAATTTTGGACTGGCAGAGAGGTTGCACGCGCATGGCCCCAATTCGGATTCTTTAGTGCGTTTGTGCTTCCTTTGATTCGAGACGCGCCAGTCGCTCGGAAAGAGAATGATAGTCAGCTAATGAGCCAATCGCTCGTAAGATATCTTGTTTATCCTGTTGGCGCTGGATATCTTGCTGTGTAAGACGCTGTTCCACCAATAAGAAGCGGTCATTCATGCGAGCTTCGAGCGCGTCCAGACGCACTGCAATCGCACGCAGCTCCGGAGCTAGAAAATCCTGCAACAATTTACGGGTATCTTCAACAACGCTCATTGGGGTTCTGTCTTTCATTCAAGATATATCACACTTCAGGTCTCAATCCGTTCCCAGGGCGAGGCTTGGATTGAGGGATGACATGGATTCCGGCAGCTCCTGGTCTTTGTACTGGAGCTGATAGAGCTTCCAGTAGATGCCGCGCTGGGCGAGTAGCTCCTGGTGGGTGCCCATCTCGCGAAGCTGGCCTTTGTGCATGACGAGGATGGCATCGGCGCGCTGCACGGTCGAGAGGCGGTGGGCAATCACGACGGAGGTGCGGCCTTCGATCATGCGCTCGAGGGCGAGGCGGACGCGCATTTCGGTTTCTGTGTCGACGCTGGAGGTGGCTTCGTCGAGGATCAGGATTTTGGGGTCGTGCGCGAGGGCGCGGGCGAAGTTGATGAGCTGCTTCTGGCCGGTGGAGAGGCCGCTGCCGCGTTCGCGTACCGGCTCGGCGAAGCCTTCGGGCAGGGACTGGATGAAATCGCGAACATTGACTTCTTCCGCGGCGGCTTCGAGTCGCTCGTCTGTGATCCAGCTGGAGCCGAGGCGGATGTTGTCGGCAATGGTGCCGGTGAAGAGGAACGGGTCCTGAAGCACGACACCGAAGCGACATCGCAGCTTGTTGAGGTCGTGCTCGCGGACATCGACACCGTCGATGAGGATGCTGCCGCGCTGGATGTCGTAGAAGCGCATCATGAGGCTGATGATGGTGGTTTTGCCGGCGCCGGTGTGACCGACGATGGCCGCGGTCTGGCCGGGCTCGACGGCGAAGGAGACGCCGCGCAGTATCCATTCGATATCGGGCATGGCGGCGAGCTCGGCTTCTGTGGCGCGGGCCATATGCTGGCGCTGCGCATCGTTCAGGCGCTGATAGGTGAACCAGACATTGCGGAACTCGATGCGGCCGGAGCTGTCGCCCTCTTTGGGGTGTGCTGGGGAGACGATTGCGGGCGCGGTATCCAATAGCTTGAAGATGCGCTCGCTGGCGGCCATGGCGGCCTGCAGGATGTTGTACTTTTCACTGAGGTCCTGAATGGGGCGGAAGAACCGCTGCGCGTACTGCATGAAGGCGACGAGCACGCCGAGGGTGACGGTTGCGTGCAGAACGCCATAGCCGCCGCGCCAGATGATGAGAGCGATGGCGACGGAACTGAGGATTTCGACGGCGGGATAGTAGAGCGCGTAGGCGAGGATCGCGTCCTTGAATGCGTCCATGTGCTGCTGATTTACGGTGCGGAATTCTTTAAAAGAGCGCTCCTGCCGATTGAAGAGCTGCACCACGGTCATGCCGCTGATGTGTTCCTGCGTGTAGGAATTGATGCGAGCGATGGCGGTGCGGATGCGGCGGTAGGAGTCACGCACATATTTACGGAAGATGCGTGTGATGAGGAGGATCAGGGGCAGCACGGCGAAGGAGAGCAGGGCCAGCCACCAGCTCATGCGCAGCATGACGATGATGATTCCAGCGAGGACGAAGACGTCTTCAAAGATGGCGAAGACGCCGGAGGTGAACATTTCGTTCAGCGCGTCGACATCGCTGGTGAGACGGGTGACCAGCCGGCCCACCGGATTACGGTCGAAGTAGCCGATGTGCATATGCTGCAGGTGCCGGAATATCTGGCTGCGCATATCGAACATGACTTTCTGGCCGGTCCATTGCATGAGGTAGGTCTGGACGAACTCGAGAAAGTAGCTGAGGAGCAGCGAGGCGAGGTAAAGGCCGGCGAGCTGCGAGATGCCGGTAAACGCATCGGGGCTGAGATGGCTGCCGAGCCAGGAGGCTTTGGCTGTGGTCTGCCCGGTCATGTAACGGTCGACGGCGACCTTGGTGAGATAAGGGCCGAGAACATCCGTGCCCGCCTTGATAAGAATGGCGACCAGGGAGGTAAATGCCGCAAATTTATAGGGATATAAATAGCGAATGAGACGGCGCATCAGGCGGCTGTCATAAGCTTTGCCGACGACTTCATCTTCCTGCTGCTGCGATTGCTTCGGCTTTTCCTGTTCGGCCATGCGTTCCTGTTATGTATTTTACGGGCTGGCTGGACTTCCCGGCGCGCAGCCGATGGAGAACATACCGTCTTAGTAGATGATCCGGGGAGGGATTCGGATGATGGAATGTGGAGATTATCCACAATGAGAAAATAGCAGACAGAAGCTTTTTCATGGATAGTCTCGGCATTTATATTTCGGTTCCGTTCTGCCGCTCGAAATGCACCTACTGCAACTTTGCCTCGGGAGTTTTCTCGTCCAGTTACATGGGGCAATATATCGATCGCGTGCATGAAGATTTGCAGTCGGCGGCGGCCTGTGAGTGGAAAATGCCCGGAGTGGTGGACTCGATTTATCTGGGAGGAGGAACGCCCAGCTTATTGCCGCCGGGATTATTGCAGCAGCTCTTTGCTTCCATTCGCGGGCGCTTTGAGATTGCCGGCAATGCCGAGATCACTGTGGAATGCGCGCCCGGACAGCTGGCCGACGATGCGCTTGCGGCCATGCTGCAATGCGGAGTAAACCGCGTCAGCTTCGGGGTGCAGTCGTTTATCGATCAGGAGGCCAAGGCTACGGGGCGTCTTCATACGCGCGCCGTTGCGCTTGCGGATATTCAGCGCGTCCGACAGGCCGGTATTGAACATGTGAATGCCGACCTGATTGCCGGCCTGCCACACCAGACAGCGGCTTCGTGGGATGAATCCCTGCGCGTGCTTGCAGATTCGGGCGTGAACCACGCCAGTATTTATATGCTCGAAGTCGACAATGATTCACGGCTGGGACGCGAAGTGCTGAACGGAGGAGCGCGGTATTATGCTCCCGCGATTCCATCGGATGATGCGATTGCCGATATGTATGTTCGAGCTATCGACAGGCTGGAGATGCATGGATTCGAGCAATACGAGATTTCAAATTTTGCCCGGGCCGGAGCCGAGTCCCTGCACAATAAGAAATACTGGCTGCGACAGCCTTATCTCGGGCTTGGAGTGGATGCGCATTCCATGCTGCCGGGGCGGACGGGCGCGAGTATTCGCTTTGCCACGACGGACGATCTGCAAGGATACCTGACAGCGCCGGGATGGGATGAGCCACATGTTGTGACACATTCCGAAGAGCTGGAAGAGGCGTGGTTTTTGGGGTTGCGACTGAATTCCGGGGTCAGCCTGCGGGATCTGGAGGTCGAATTTGGACGGAATGCGGTGGAAGGCTCTCGTTTTTTGATTGCGGAATTGATGACCGACGGGTTGGTGGAGATGCGGGGGGATCGGGTTTCGCTTACGCCTCGGGGGAGGCTGCTTTCCAATGATGTTTTTGAGCGGTTTCTTGGGGTGGGTGAGGTTGTTTGAATGAGGGACGAAGCTGTTTTGCGTGATTGAAGGGTAAATGCAGGTCCTTCCACTACTTGCTCCGCTCGGGATGACAAATTGTTTTCCAACCCCACCCTTCGCATTGTTCGGGATGGGCACCCGGGGTATTGAGGTGAAACGGGCCTTGCGTTGCAAGGCTTCGCAGCGGTTTCCGCTGCGGGTCCCTTCGGCAAGCTCAGGGCAGGCTCTTCGACTCCGCTTTGCTCCGCTCAGGATGGCAAATTTTAAGTTTTAAGATGGCGCGCGGGCTTTGTGATGTTTTGAGAGAATACGGGCATGTCTACAGAAACTGAGCGCCGCGAGGAAGTCTCTTCGCAAAATTCTACAGGTATTATCGATCTTCGCAGCGATACGGTGACAAGGCCCACGCAGGCGATGCGCGTGGCTATGGCCGCGGCGGAAGTGGGCGATGATGTCTATGGGGAAGATCCGACGGTTAATCTGCTGGAGGCAAGCGCGGCGAAAGTTTTTGGGCGAGAGGCAGCGCTTTTTGTGCCTACCGGCACGATGGGCAATCAGATTGCCATCCGCCTGCATACGCAGGCCGGGCAGGAGATTGTCTGCGAATCGCGGACGCATATTGTGGACTGGGAAATGGCCATGGCCGCGGCTTTTTCCGGCTGCCAGTTGCGCACGGTAGCCGCAGAGCGCGGCATTTTGACATGGAAGCAGATTGAGGCAGCGATTAAGCGTCCGAGCACGCACAATGCTCCGACCGGGCTTATCTCGCTCGAGAACTCGCATAACATGGCCGGGGGCACGGTGACGCCGCTGTCCGTTCTTGGCGAGATATGGAATGGAGCCCGCGAGATAGGCATTCCGCTGCATCTGGATGGGGCGCGCATATTCAATGCTTCGGTGGCATTGAATATTCCTGTTGCCGTGCTTACCAGCGGATTTAACACTGTCATGTTCTGCCTGTCGAAGGGATTGTGCGCGCCGGTGGGCTCGATGCTTGTGGGCAACCGTAAATTGATCGAGCGTGGACGCATGGTGCGTAAAGCATTGGGAGGCGGCATGCGCCAGGCAGGCATACTGGCAGCGGCAGGGCTGATTGCTTTGGAGGAAATGCCGAAGCGGCTGGCTGAAGATCACACCAATGCCCGCTATCTGGCGGAGCAATTGGCGGATTTGCCTCAGGTTGCGCTTGATTTATCGACTGTGCAGACCAATATCATCATCTTTTCCCTGAAGGATCCGAGCAAGGCGGAAGAGCTGGTGGCTCGCTTGAAACACAGAGGCGTGCTTTGCGGGATCGTGAACAACCAGTCGATTCGGTTTGTGACGCACCACGATGTGGATCGGGCGATGTGTGAAAGAGCTGTGGGCATTGTTGCCGATGAAATGACAAGGCTCTGAATACATTTTCCCGCGCTGTACCGCTATGCGAACCTCCACGCACCGAAAATCTGCCTCGTCCCACCCAGCGGGATAACTGCTCTTCCTCTTCATTGACAGTCATTTTTGCCGCCCTGTACTTACTTTTAGGAACCAGTAATACATGATGACTTTCCCAAGGCAATCGCTTGTTTTTATGAACAGCGGCTGGTGAAAGGAAGCGAGTGCCCCGATGCGCAGTTCTGCATGACGGGGGCTGCCGGTTGTGCAGTAAAGTTCTTGATCGGCAGAGGCGTTCCGTTTTTTGGAGACTAAAGTGAGACGCAGATTGAATCGAATAATTGCCTTGATTGCGCTGGTGCTATGGGCGGCCTTTGTTCCCAAGGGCCTGCATGCACAGTTGAGCACTGCCACTCTGTTCGGCACGGTGACGGACTCCACTGGAGCGGCGATTCCCAATGCGACAGTGACCCTGGTGCAGACAGATACCAATTTCACGCGCGTGGATACGACGAAGGCCGACGGCTCGTATCGTGACGAGTTTCTTCCCATCGGCCACTACAAAGTTACCGTTGCCGCCACGGGTTTCAAGACGCTGGAGCGGACCGGCATTGTGCTGGCCGTGATGCAGAACGCCGAGCTGAATCTTACTCTGGATCTGGGCGGAGCCAACGAAACAGTCAACGTGAGCGCCGATGTTCCGTTGGTGAACCTGGGCAATTCGACACTGGGGCAGACTGTCTCCAATGTGGAGATTGACAATCTGCCGCTCGTCAATCGCGATGTTTCCCGCCTTCTGCAGCTTGTGCCGGGAGTGCAATCGGTGAATACGGTGAACAACCTTGGGTACCAGGAGCTGAAGGTTCTTATCAACGGCTCGACGGACGGTTTTGTGGGGCAGGTTTCGTATTACCTCGATGGCGGCCTGAATATGACCGGGCTGCGCAACAGCGGCAACCAGGTGCCGAATCCGGATGCGATCAGCCAGTTCGACCTGGCTTCGAACAACTACAGCGCGCAACTGGGGCGCTATTCTTCGGGCGTTGTGAGCGTCGTAACCAAGAGCGGCACAAATAAATTTCACGGCTCGCTGTTTGAATTCTTTCGCGACCGCAACTTCAATGCGATTGGGCATAATGCCGGCCTGAACGCGCCGAAGCCTGCTTACAATCAGCATCGATTTGGCGCGACTCTTGGCGGCCCGATTCGTCACGACAAGGATTTTTTCTTTGGAAGCTTTGCCGGGTTCCGCTATATCACAGCGACGGGGCACAGCGGCAGCCTTCCGAGCGCGGCGCAGATCAACGGCGACTTTTCCGAGAATCTGCCGACGGACATTACGGCCTGCAATCAGTCGCCCAGCTCGGCGGATAATACGGCTGTCAGATTCCTGGTTTGCAATCCTGCCACGGGCCAGCCTTACCCGGGAAATAAGCTGCCAGCTGTCGATCCGACGGCTGTCAATATCCTGAATTATCTGGTGAAGAACCTGCCGCCACGGCAACCGGCGCAGTTCGGCGACACGCGGTATACCTATCGAACGCTGTCACCCACGCCGCAATCGAATGAGGAATATCTCATCAAGACGGATCATCAGCTCACGCCGTCGCACCGGCTGACTCTCAGCTATTTTCTTTTGCACTACAAGAACCTTCAGGACCTTGGCGGCTTCACGCAGGTGTGGTCGTATTCGAATTATGAGAATAAGCAGCAGAATGCGAATATCAGCGATGTGTGGACGGTAAGCCCGCGGACGGTGAACCAGTTCTGGGTGAACTACACTCGCCAGAACGGCGGACGCATTCCGGTTCCGGGAAACAGCACTCTGGCGGATTTCGGCTCTGATTTCGGCGTAGTGGGGACGCCATCGCGCCCGAATATCAGCGTGGGCGGCGTGGAAGGATTTACGCTTTCGCAAGCGATTACAGGGCCGAAAGCGGGTACGAATCTTTACGGCATCCGCGATGTGCTTTCGACGACGCGAGGCGCGCATTCGCTTTATTTTGGCGGCGAGGTAGGGTTGGAGAAAGATTTTCAGCTTACCTCACTCAACAATTACGGCACGTTTACTTTCTCGACGGTGAACGGAAAGAGCTTCCAGCGCACCAGCAATGCACTGGCGGATTTCGTCGCAGGCATTCCGGCGGGAATGGGGCAGGACACGGGCCTCTATGCGAATGCCAACTATTTCAATTACGGACTGTTTGCGCAGGACGACTGGCGCATTCTGCCGAACCTGACATTGAACCTGGGCCTTCGCTATGACTGGCAACAGGCTCCGACGGATCCGCAGCGGATGCAGACGAATTTCAGTCCGGGCGAGCAGTCACACGCATTCCCGAACGTCACTGTTATTGGAAGGCCGGGGGCGCTGGCTCCTTTGGGCATGCTTTTCCCGGGGGATCCCGGAGTGCCGAAGGGCGGCGCATTTACTCCGCTGAATCACTTCTCGCCTCGCGTCGGCTTTGCGTATGATCCGCTGGGCAACGGCAAGACGGTCTTCCATGGCGCCGCCGGGCTTTTCTTCGGGGGCATTTCGGGCAATGAGTGGGAGTTCCCGTCGAACTATGCTCCGTATGCGGTGCGCAACAGCGGATATAACAAAGTCACATCCTTGACTCATCCCTATTCCAACGATCCGACCGAGTTTCCGACGGGGACGAATCCGTATCCGAGCCTGCAATTCAATTACAAATCGCGTACCGCGACCTTCCTGCCTTTGAACCAGGTGGTGGCATTCGATCCGAACTATCGCTGGCCGTATTCGATCCAGATGAACTTCGGGTTCCAGCAGCAGTTCACGAATGGATTAGCGCTGAGTGTCTACTATGTTGGGGCGCTGAACCGGAAGAATCCGCTGTACAACGATATCAACGGGCCACAATTCAACATCACGCCGCAAGGCACGAGCGGGCCGAGCTGCTCGGACCTGACACAGGCCTGCGGTTATGCGAACAGCAGCAGCACGATCAACAACCGGCGTCCGCTGAACTCGATGTTCGGCAACTCAGCGGCAACGCCGCTGTACAGCAATGTGTGGATCATTCGCTCGAACCAGAACTCGAACTACAATGGCTTGCAGGTGACGGTGGAGCAGCGCCTGACGCATCACGTAAGCGCCCGCGGCTACTATAGCTGGAGCAAAGTGCTGCAGAGCAATACGCTGGACAGCACCAGCGGCTTAAACGGCACCTTCGTCGATGCGAATTACCCGCAACTGGAGTACCGCCAGCGTTCAGACCAGGACCGGCGAAACATGATGACGCTGTCCTTTGTCTGGAATCCCGATTATTTTGACAGCTTCAATCGGTTTGTCAGAACCGCATTCAACGGCTGGACGATTACGGGCATCTGGACGGCGAACAGCGGCCAGCCCTTCACTGTAACGACGGGGAATGATAACTACTTCTCCGGAAACGGCAACAATCGCCCGAGCATCATTCCGGGCAAGGTGCCGCGCACGCTGCCGCAGCACTCGCGCAGCGGGGAGATGCAGCAATGGTTCGATACGTCGGTCTATTGCCGTCCGGGTGTTGACGCCGGCTGCCCGGGTCTGGGGCCTCTGGGACTGCTGGGCAATGAGCGTCCGGCGCAACTGGACGACCCCGGATATCGCAATGTGGACGCCTCGCTGTTCCGGACCTTCGGGATATGGGATTCGCTGAGCTTCCAGCTTCGCGGCGAAGTCAGCAACGTTTTCAATCTCACGAATCTGGGCGGTCCATCCGCTTCGATGAACAGCTCGACATTCGGTAAGATCACGGGCAGCGGCGGCAGCAATCGCATCATTCAGATTGGTGGACGCATTCTGTTCTAGGAGGAGTAAGAAGGGGCATCTGCCCGGCAGCTGTAGCCGAGGCAGATGTCCTGATTTATATATGCGGAACTTTTTGATGGGGCACGAGTCTATAATTTGAAGATATGCCGAAGTATTCCATCGTCGTGCCTTTTCATAACGAAGAAGATAACGTGACCACCTTATATGACCGCCTGAAGGCAGTCATGGAGCAGGTTGGGGACAGCTTTGAGCTGGTCTTCGTGGACGATGGGTCCAATGACAGAACCTATAAGCTTCTGGAAGAGATTGCAGCGGTCGACAGCCGCGTGCTCGTAGTCAAGCTGCGCCGCAACTTCGGGCAGACATCCGCGCTGGCCGCAGGGTTCGATCATGCACAGGGCGAATTTATTTTGGCCATGGATGGCGACCTGCAACATGACCCCACGGAGATCCCGCATTTTCTGGCCAAGCTGGAAGAGGGCTATGACGTGGTCAGCGGCTGGCGCAAGGAGCGCATCGATAACTTCATCATGCGCCGTATTCCTTCGCGCTGCGCGAACTGGCTTATGGCAAAGCTTTCCGGGGTAGACATCCATGACTTCGGCACTACGTACAAGGCGTATCGCCGGGAAGTAATTCACAACATTCCTCTGTATGGCGAAATGCACCGCTTTATCCCGGCCCTGGCGTCCTGGTACGGCGCCAGCATTTGCGAAATTCCGATCAAGAATGTACATCGCGAGAAAGGGAAATCGCATTACGGGATCGGCAGAACCTTCCGCGTTTTCTTCGATCTGTTGACGATACGTTTTCTGCTGAAATACATGACGCGCCCGCTGCATTTCTTTGGAAGCTTTGGCGCGCTCAGTATTTTGGGCGGTGGCGGAATCTCGTTTCTACTTTTGCTGCTGAAGATTTTCACGCACCAGCATGTGATGGACCAGCATGGGCCGCTCTTTGTGATTGCCGGAGTGCTGATTCTTGCGGGCATCCAGATGCTGGCGATTGGGCTGCTGGGCGAGCTTCAGGTTCGGCATTACCATACGTCGCAGCAAAGAGCGCCTTATACGATCGATCGCCTGGTACGGCTGCGCTACCCGGAAGAGCCGAGCTTGCTGCGCGAAAACTAAAACCTTAATCCTACTCTCAGCCGATGTGGTTTTATACATGCTGGAGCATGTTAGAATCCCTGCGCGTGCGCGCTGCAAATTTCACGAACGGTAACGAACGAATTTCTTCCCGCAAGCATCTCTTAAGAGAAGTAATTCGTGAAACTGCGCACAATTCTGAAAGACCGGGATATTCATGACAAAACCATCCGATGGAAGAAGGCGGGTTGTGATCGAAGGCGTAAAGCCGGAGATCGATGCAGGCCGTTTCCCGATAAAGCGTATTGTTGGCGATACAGTTCACGTCGAAGCCGATGTTTTTGCCGATGGGCATGACCATGTGTCGTGCCGTTTGTGGTTCCGGCATCAGGATGAATCCGAATATCACTTTGTGAGGATGGCTCCATTGGGGAACGACCGGTGGGAGGGAGTCTTTCGCGTTGAACGCACGGGGCAGTACTACTACACCATCACCGGGGCCATCGATCATTTCGATACGTGGCACAGCGATTTGCTAAAGCGTCTGGAAGCCAGCCAGGATGTGCAGCTGGAACTGCAGACAGGCGGCATTCTGGTGGAACAGGCAGCGCGGCGGGCCAACGGCAAAGATGCGATTCAATTGACCGAGGCAGCGCGAGTTCTGCGCACGAGGAGCGCGGATGAAGATGCGAAGGTGCTCGCGCTGGATGCAACGCTTGCGGAGTTGATGGAGCGATACCCGGACACATCTTTGGAGACGCGGTATGAGAAAGAACTGACGGTCACAGTGGATCGCACGCGCGCGCGTTTCTCCAGCTGGTATGAGATGTTTCCGCGTTCGTGCTCGGCGGAAGCCGGCACGCATGGGACATTTCGCGATGCGGAAGAGCGGCTGCCGTACATTGCGAAACTGGGATTCGATGTTTTATATTTGCCGCCCATTCATCCTATTGGCGAGAGCTTTCGCAAAGGGAAAAATAATACGGTCACGGCGGAGCCCGGAGATGTAGGCAGCCCGTGGGCTATCGGGGCAGAGGCCGGCGGACACACTGCGATTCATCCTGACCTGGGCACGTTAGAAGACTTTCGTCATCTGATTGCAAAAGCCAAAGAAGCCGGCCTCGAGATGGCGATGGATATCGCTTTCCAGTGCTCGCCGGATCATCCGTGGGTGAAAGAGCATCCGCAATGGTTTAAAAAGCGAGCGGACGGCTCGATTCAATACGCGGAAAATCCGCCGAAGAAATATCAGGATATTTATCCTCTCGATTTCGAGAGCGAAGACTGGACTTCACTCTGGGATGCTCTCAAGGATGTATTTGCATATTGGGTGAAGCAGGGAGTGAAGATTTTCCGCGTCGATAACCCGCATACGAAGGCGTTTCCTTTCTGGGAGTGGGTGATTGCCGAAATCAAGCGCGAAGATAGGGATGTTCTGTTTCTTGCCGAGGCATTTACGCGGCCACGGGTGATGGAGCGGCTGGCAAAACTCGGATTTTCCCAGTCCTATACATATTTCACCTGGCGCAATACCAAGGAAGAATTGACGGAATACATGACGCAGCTAACGGGAACGGAAGTAGAAGAATATTTTCGTCCGAACTTCTGGCCCAACACGCCGGATATTTTGCCGGAGTCATTGCAGATTGGCGGACGCCCCGCATTCGCCGCGCGCCTGGTGCTGGCGGCGACGCTGGCGGCAAGTTACGGCATTTACGGTCCTGCCTATGAGCTGTTGGAAAACACGCCTACAAAGCGCGGCAGCGAAGAGTATTTGAACTCGGAGAAGTACGAGCTGAAGCATTGGCGCATCGACGATCCCAAAAGCCTGGCTCCCTTGATTGAGCTTGTGAACCGCGCACGGCGAGAAAACGCGGCGCTGCAAACCAATCACAATCTCTATTTTCACAGGACAGACAATCCATATCTGATTTGCTACAGCAAGCAAAGCGTAGAGGCTGCCAATACGGTGCTCACGGTAGTGAATCTCGACCCGTTCCATGTGCAATCGGGCTGGGTGGATTTGAATTTGAGCGAACTGGGATTGAATGACCACGAATCGTTCCAGGTTCACGATCAGCTCACCGATCAGCGCTATTTATGGCAGGGGCCACGTAATTATGTAGAGTTATCTCCTGCTGCAATTCCTGCGCATATTTTCCGGGTATTGCGGAAGATACGCTCTGAGAAGGATTTCGATTATTACCTGTAAGAACGGATGAGCAATGGAGACAGGCATCACTCCGCAGGTCAAGGTAAAACGTTCCGGCAGCGCGACCGATCCTTTCTGGTTCAAGGATGCAATTATCTATGAATTGCATGTGCGCGCCTTTGCTGACAGCAACAATGACGGCATTGGAGATTTTCCCGGGCTGATACAAAAGCTGGATTATCTGCAGGACCTGGGCGTGACCTGCCTGTGGCTGCTTCCATTTTTTCCTTCGCCTTTGCGAGATGACGGCTACGACATTGCGGATTACCTGACGGTGCATCCCAGTTACGGCACGCTGGATGATTTCAAGGCGTTTTTAGAAGCCGCGCATGAGCGGGGCCTGCAGGTGATGATCGAACTGGTGATCAACCATTCCTCCGATCAGCATCCATGGTTTCAGCGGGCGCGGCATGCGCCTTCGGGCTCGCCGGAGCGTAATTTTTATGTGTGGAGCGACACCGATCAGAAATATAAAGACGCTCGCATTATCTTTACCGACACGGAAAAATCCAACTGGACATGGGATCCGGTTGCACAGGCATATTTCTGGCATCGTTTTTTTTCTCATCAGCCGGATTTGAATTATGACAATCCGCTGGTGATGGAAGAAGTGCTCAAGATTCTTCGATATTGGCTGGATATGGGCGTAGACGCGCTGCGTCTGGACGCCATTCCGTACATCGTAGAACGCGAGGGGACGAACTGCGAAAATCTTCCCGAGACGCACGCTGTCATCAAGAAGATTCGCGCGGCGATGGATGAGGGCTATCGCAATCGCGTGATTCTGGCGGAAGCGAACCAGTGGCCGACAGATGTGCGCCCCTATTTCGGCGACGGCGATGAGTGCCATATGGCATTTCATTTTCCGCTGATGCCGCGCATTTACATGGCGCTGCGGCAAGAGGATCGTTTGCCGATTACGGAGATCATGGCGCAGACGCCGGAGATCCCTGAAAGCTGCCAGTGGGGATTGTTTCTTCGCAATCACGATGAGCTGACGCTGGAAATGGTGACGGATGATGAGCGCGATTACATGTATCTGGCTTACAGCGCCGATCCGCGCATGCGCATCAATATCGGGATTCGGCGCAGGCTGGCTCCGCTGGTGGATAACAATCGCCGGCGCATCGAACTGCTGAACAGCATCCTGTTTTCGTTTCCGGGCACGCCCATTCTTTATTACGGCGATGAGATTGGCATGGGCGACAACATTTATCTGGGCGATCGCAACGGCGTGCGCACACCGATGCAGTGGACGGCGGATCGCAATGCGGGATTTTCTCGCGCGAACCCTGCACAGCTGTACAGCCCGGTCATTATGGACCCGGTGTGGGGATACCAGGCGATCAACGTAGAGGCGCAGCAGAGCGATGCTTCGTCGCTGCTGAACTGGATGCGCAACATGATTGCGCTGCGCAAGCTCTTTACGGTTTTTGGCCGAGGCACGCAGAAGTTTCTTCCTTCTGCGAATCGCAAGGTTCTCTCGTATCTGCGGCAGTACGGCAACGAGCAGGTACTTTGTGTTGCGAATCTCTCGCGTTTTGCGCAGCCGGTAGAGCTGGACCTGTCAGAGTTCGAGGGCATGATCCCTATCGAAATGCTGGGCTATGTCGAGTTTCCCGTGATCACCAACCGGCCGTATTCGCTGACATTAGGACCGTACGGCTTTTTATGGCTGGAGTTGCAACAGGCAGAGATAGAACAGGAGCCTGCGAGCAACGAAACGATTGCGCTGGAATCGGGACGAAGCGATGATTGGGAGGCAATTTTTGGAGGCCCGAACAGCGAGCGTTTAAAGACAACCGCACTGCCGGAGTTTCTGCAAAGGCAGAGATGGTTCGGAGGCAAATCGCGGCAGATTCGCTCCGCTTCGATTGTAGATTGGGCTGTGATGGAGAGCGCTCGCTCGGTGCTTGCGCTGGTTGAAGTTGCATACGAGTCGGGCGCGGGAGAAATGTACTTTTTGCCGCTGATGATTCTGCAAGGCAACGCGGCAGAAGAGGTTCGCAATTCAAATCCGAATGCGGTGGTATCGCCGATCCGCACCGCGGAAGGGGAGGGTATACTTTGCGATGCGCTTCTTCAGCCGGATACATCGTCAGCTTTGCTGTCGTTGATTGCAAAGAAAGAAAAACTGTCCGGTGTACGAGGCTCGATTCGGGGCATTCCCAGCAGATCATTTTCTACATTGACAGGAGGCAAAGAGTCGCAGCTGACGGCCCGCCGCAGTTCAGCGGAGCAGAGCAATACCTCTGTTCTTTTCGATGATCAGCTGATTATGAAGTGCTTTCGGAAGCAGGCGTTCGGGCCGAATCCCGACACGGAGATTGCGAGCTTTTTCACCGAATATACGGATTTTCGAAATATCGCGCCCTTTGGCGGATCCATCGAGTATGTGCGCGACGGTGAAAGCTCCACGTTAGCGATGCTGCAGGGACTGGTTGCGAATGAAGGCGATGGGTGGGTTTGGATGCCGGATGAGCTGGAGCGCTATTTTGAAAACAGCGCGTTGATTTCATTGCCGACGAATGCAACCCAGGCAGATTTTAAAGCAGCCGGCGAACATGCGGGGATTTGTCTGGACGCCGCGGGCACATTGGGGCGGCGGACCGCCGAAATGCACATGGCGCTGGCATCTTCCACGCATATCGAAGATTTCAGTCCGGAGATTGTCGAGCCTCATGAATTGCAGGAACTGAGCGCTGACCTGGCCGCTCATGCAGCCGATATCATGGGATTATTGCGAGCCGGCCTGTCGCGAGTACCCGAGGATGCTGTTGAAATGGGAGGGCTGGTGATCAGCCGCCGCCGTGAGATTACGGAACGATTCCGGCAACTGACCGCTATCCGTTCGCGGCTGCTGCGGACGCGGGTGCATGGGGACTATCACCTGGGGCAGGTGTTGCGGGCAAAGGCTGACTTTATCATTCTTGACTTTGAAGGCGAGCCTGCCAGGACGCTGGAAGAGCGCAGGCGCAAGCAGCTGCCGGTAAAAGATGTAGCCGGGATGTTGCGATCCTTCCACTATGCGGCATATTCGGCGCTGGCGAAATATGTGGCGAGGCATCAGGAGGATCATCAGAAGATGGAGCCGTGGGCCACGTTGTGGTACACGACAGTTTCCGAGGAGTTTCTGCGCGCCTATCGACAGAGGGCCGCATCGTCGCCGATTATTCCCACCGATGAGCATGATCTGCAGCTGCTTCTGGATGCATATGTTTTAGATAAGGCGCTTTATGAGCTTGGTTATGAACTGAATAATCGGCCTGAATGGGTACGCATTCCCTTGATTGGGATATTGTCACTGTTGCAGGAACCATAAGAGGAAGAAGACCAGATGCCCAACAGCGAACTGGTAGACGAGAGAGTGACGGAGGAGCAGCATACAGGGCCGGTTGACCTGCTGATCGGCATTGCCGGCGCGGTAAGGGCAGAAGAGCTGCAGGCGCATGTCTCGAAGCTGCAGGGATTGGCGCAAGCTCATATTGCCGTCGCGTATCCAGGCAGTGGAAAGCCTGAGAGTGTTCCAGCCGCGGATGCGGGATTTCGTCTTGTGCCGTACTCCGTTGCTGCTGCTGATCCGGCGAGCCTGCCGTGGGTTGTGTCTGCCGCTGCGCAACGGGCCATCTGCACGCTGGCCGCGGAACTTGACGCCAAGGCCTGTGTCGTTGTGCATGGAGATCTTATTGCGTTCGATACGGCGCATATACAGAGCCTTTCTCATGCAGTTGCAGAGAAGGGCTGTGATCTCATCCTTCCGGTTTATCCTTCACGCAAATATGAGGCGTTGCTGAATCACGGCATCCTGGCGCCGTTGACCCGTGCTTTGTATGGGCAGCGGGTCCGGTATCCGCTACCGCCGGATTTTGGCTGCTCTCCGCAGATGTTTCGCAAGTTGAGCACGGCGCGCGATTTAGGCGACGGCGGATTGCTGTGGCCTTCCGTGCAGGCGGCTGCGAGCAATTACCAGGTGTGCCAGGTAAATCTGGATGTGCACCACGCAACGCAGACCGAGGGCCTGGAGCTGAGCGCCGTATTGGCGAGTCTCGCCGGCTCGGCATTTGCGGAGATGGATGCGATGGCGGCGTATTGGCAGCGGGTGCGGTCTTCGCATGCAACAGCCACTTTCGGGAGCACGGCAGCGCAGGTTGGCGATGGCGAACCGGCTGATACCAAGCCGCTGATCGACTCATTTCTGCTGGGCTCGCGAAATCTGCAGGAGATATGGGGCCTGGTTTTGCCTCCGGTGACGCTGCTCGAGCTAAAGCGGCTGACGCGGGTATCGCCGGAAGCGTTCCGGATGCCGGATTCGCTTTGGGTCCGCATCATTTATGACTTTGCTTTGGCTTACCGGCTGCGAAAGATGAATCGCGGGCATTTGATGGGCGCGCTGACGCCGCTTTACCTGGGGTGGGTGGCTTCCTATATGCAGGAGGTGGCGGCATTGTCACCGATAGCGGCAGAGCAGCGGTTTGAGCAGCTGGCGCGGGCATACGAGGAAGAGAAGCCTTACCTGGTGTCGAGATGGCGCTGGCCGGACCGGTTCAATCCGTAGAAGAGGAGAAGAGGAATGTGGCAGCAGATTGAAGAATCATTGCGGGATTCAATGGGGCGCGTTTTTACGAAGATTGCGACCCTGTTGCCGGGGATCCTTGCCTTTGTGCTTGTGCTCCTCATCTTCATCCTGATTGCATGGCTGGCAGCAATGCTGACGCGGGCGATCCTGAATGCGGTGAAGTTTGACGAGCGGACTTCGTCGGGCACGAACACGTTGACGGAATGGGCTCCCAGACATGCGCCGACGCTGCTGGTGACGCGGATTGTCTTCTGGGCGTTCGTGGTGATCGGAGTGCTTGTGGGCGTCTCCGCGTTTGAAGCGGGCTCGGCCGAGCAGGGAATTTCCGCTTACGTGTTTTCTTATGTGCCGCGCGTGATCGGGGCGGTGATTCTGCTTTTTGTCGGGACCATTATCGGGCGTTTTCTCTCTCGCAGCGTGTTGATCAGCGCGGTGAATCTGAATTTGCAATATGCGCGGTTGCTGGCGACCGGGGTTCGGTGGCTGGTCTTTGTGCTGACGGCTGCGATGGTGCTGGATCACCTGGCGATTGGAGGCGAGATCGTTGATCTGGCATTCGGGATTTTGTTTGGGGGGATTGTGCTGGCGCTTGCTCTTGCGGTTGGGCTTGGATCACGGGACCTGGTGAGCCGCTCGCTGGAGCGCGAAGCCAATCGCCCGGTAGAGGCGCATGCGGAAGAGAAGCTGCATCATTTTTAGGTGTTGTGTGGGCCTGCGGCAGCGAGGTGCGGCCCTTCGAGCCGGGATTGATTCACCGGGCTAAAGCCCGGTGAATCAATCTGGAGGCGCTTCCGCGCCTCTTTTGTTTTTGGGTGTTAGGCTTTTCATCCCAGGTTTCAGAAGCGAGACCTGGGGCATCCTTGCTGGCTCGGTGCTTCTACTTGTGTTTGGGTCTTGCTGCGCAAGACTTCGCACGAACTCTTCGACTTCGCTCAGGGCAGGCTGGGAGTGTGTTCGTGCGGGTCCTTCGACTTCGCTGCGCTTCGCTCAGGATGACAGGTTTGAGGTTATTGGGTCAGCTGAGGTTGTATTGGGTGGCTAGTTGCTCGAATTCGGATGTTTGGTGGTTGATCCAATCTTCGTTCCGGTGGAGCTCTTCGGCTAACAGTGTGGCTACTGCAGGAGCCATTTCTTTTGCGGCGGCGGCATCGAGAAATAGGGCACGGGTGCGGCGGGCGAGCACGTCTTCGACGCTGCGAGCCATTTCCTGGCGGGCGGCCCATACGACTTCTGCTCCGATGTACGGCAGGCGTGGATGCAGCGGGGCGGCGAGTTTCGGATCGCGGTCGGCGATGTTGCGGATGGCCTCGGCGTCGGAGCCATAGACCCAGAGGCTGCCGAGGTCTTCGATGTTCTTGCGATAGCCGTGAATCTTGAGGGTTTTGGTCACGCATGGCTCTTCGCGCAGACGGCCTAACGTGACGGCATGATCGACGCAGTCTTCTGCCATGTGGCGGTAGGTGGTCCACTTGCCTCCGGTGATGGTGAGGAGGCCGGAGTTGTCGACGTGGATGGTGTGATCGCGGGAGATTGACGATGTCTTGGCGGCTGCGCCTCCTGCTTTGACGAGCGGGCGGATGCCGACGAAGACGCTGAGCACGTCGCTGCGTTTGGGCGGGCGGCTGAGGTAAAGCGCGGCAGTGTCGAGGATGAACTGAATTTCCTGCTCGAAGGGGCGAGGCTCGTAGGATGGCTGTTCGATCGGCGTGTCGGTTGTGCCGACGAGCGTGTGTCCATGCCAGGGGATGGCGAACATGACGCGGCCATCGCTGGTGTGCGGGACCATGATGGCGGTGTTGGCTTTGAGGAACGATTGCTCGAAGACGAGATGAATGCCCTGGCTGGGCTCGACCATTTGCGCGGCTGCGGGATCGGCCATGCGACGGATGCTATCGGTAAACATGCCGGTGGCGTTGATGACGACGCTTGCGGCGATGGTGTATTCGGCACCGGTTTCGTCGTCGCGGGCGGTAACTCCGTTGATGTAGCCTTCCTCGTCTTTGAGAAGGCCGGTGACGGGCATGTAGTTGACGAGCGCAGCGCCGTGATCGACGGCGGTGGTGGCGAGATGGATGAGGAGGCGGGTGTCATCGAACTGGCCATCGTAGTAGATGACGCCGCCGCGCAATCCCTCGGTTTGCAGGGTAGGCAGGCGCTCGAGTGTTTCGTCGTAGGAGAGAACGCGCGATTTGCCGAAGCCGTAGCGGCCGGCGAGCATGTCATAGAGCTTGAGGCCGATGCCGTAGAAAGGCGCTTCCCACCAGGAGTAATTCGGTACGACGAAGGCGAGGTCGCTGACGAGGTGCGGCGCGTTCTGGCGCAGAAGGCCGCGCTCCTTGAGCGCTTCCATGACGAGCGAGACGTTGCCTTGTTCGAGGTAGCGGACGCCTCCGTGAACAAGCTTGGTGCTGCGGCTGGAGGTGCCTTTGCCGAAGTCTTTGGCTTCGAGCAAGAGCACGTCGAAGCCGCGTGTGGCGGCATCGACGGCGACACCAACGCCGGTAGCGCCACCGCCGATGACGACGATATCCCAAGGGGTGGTGCGGCGCGCAATCTGCGCGATCATCTGTTCACGATTCATGCGTCCTTCTCATCCTGCGTCCAGTGCATGGAGCGCTTGACTGCATTATGCCAGCGTTGGCGGATGGCGGTGATTTCGCCGCGGTCGGCTTTTGGCTCGAAGCGGGTGTCGTTTTTTCGATTAGCCCAGATTTGTTCGGGGTTGCTCCAATAGCCGACGGCGAGGCCAGCGAGATAGGCGGCGCCGAGCGCGGTGGTTTCGATGACGGATGGGCGCAGAACGGGGATGCCGAGGAGGTCGGACTGGAACTGCATGAGCATGTCGTTGACGGCGGCTCCGCCATCGACGCGCAGCTCGGTGAACTGCTTACCGGATTCGGAGTTCATGGCGTCGATGACGTCGGCGACTTGAAAGGCGATGCTTTCGAGCGCAGCGTGCGCGATATGGCCGGGTTGTGTGCTGCGACGCAGGCCGATGAGAAGTCCACTGGCGTGGGCGTCCCAATGTGGCGCGCCGAGGCCGACGAAGGCAGGGACAAGCACGACGCCGTCGGAGCCTTGGACGGTTTGCGCGAGGGCTTCGACTTCGGAGGAGGTGCGGATGAGATGGAGGTTGTCGCGCAGCCACTGCACGACAGCTCCGCCGATGAAGATACTGCCTTCAAAGGCATATTCGAGCTTTTTGCCGAGGCTGCAGATGAGCGTGGTGATGAGGCGATGTTTGGAGGAGGCGAATTGATCGCCTATGTTTTGCAACAGGAAGCAGCCGGTGCCGTAAGTATTTTTTGCGTCGCCGGGATTGAGGCAGAGCTGGCCGAAGAGCGCGGATTGCTGGTCGCCCGCGATGCCGGCGATGGGGATGGAGCCGAGGCCGAGAGTGGTGGTGACTTCGCCAATTTTGCCGCTGGACCAGACGACTTCGGGCATCATCTGTTGCGGAATTTTGAAGAGGCGCAGCAGGTCTTCGTCCCACTTGCCTTCGACGATGTTGAAGAGCATGGTGCGAGAGGCGTTGGTGTAGTCGGTGACGTGCTTTTTGCCGCTGGTGAGGTTCCAGATGAGCCAGCTATCAACGGTGCCGAAGGCGAGCTTGCCTGCTTCTGCCATTTCGCGCGCGCCGGAGACGTTGTCGAGTATCCAGGCGATTTTGCTGGCGGAGAAGTAAGGGTCGATGAGCAGGCCCGTCTTACTGCGGACGGTTTCTTCTGCGCCGTCCCGGCGGAGCCGATCGCAGAGATCGGCGGTGCGGCGGTCCTGCCAGACGATGGCGTTGTAGATGGGCTTATTGGTGGTGCGGTCCCAGACGATGACGGTTTCGCGCTGGTTGGTGATGCCGAGCGCGGCGATGTCGCGCGGGCGCGCGCCGGCGCGGGTGAGGGCTTCGATGGCGGAGCTGAGTTGGGAGGTGAGGATGTCG
>DASZUU010000055.1:0-120206 GCA_035547425.1 Alloacidobacterium sp.
GGCGCGCGCGGCATCGTAGTGAAGGCTGCTATTACCCATAGTCTTGCTCCTGCAATCCGCGCCGTTTCTTCGCGTAAATACTGGGTCGGAGACAAAGCTGTTCCGGGGCTGGCGCAGGCACTGCAATGTATTAATCATGAACCGGTCATTGCGGCGAAGACGATTCCGGCGCTTACTCCACGCGAACTGGAAGTGGTGAACTGCATTGTGCGGGGCTGCAGCAATCGCGATATTGCACAGCAATTTCAATTAAGCGAAGAGACTGTGAAGCGGCATCTCTCGAATATTTTCGAAAAAACGGGAGTCTCAACCCGTCTGGAATTGGCCTTGTACGCAATCGAGCAACATTTGGTCGCCTTTACGGCTCCTGCTCCCGCAAATAACAGCGGCGTGTCTAAACCTCCGGAGTAGAGACCCGGAGTTGCTGAGAAAAATAAGAGGCCGTAGAAATTCTACGGCCTCATCTATGTATGCAGTATCTTTAGAAGAGGTGATAGGCAACACCCGCGCTAAAGCCGCTTGGGGTCAAACCATGACTCGGATTGGGATAAGTAAAAGCCAGGCCGGGCGCCGAGGGCCAGACTTCATACTCATAATCGACGCGGATTCTCCAGCGATAGTTCAAGCGATAGTCTACGGTTCCTCCAGGAGCGTAGGCAAAGTAGCTGCCGCTACCGATCTTGTTAGGATATGTGACGAAGCCACCACCCATCAGAAACTTTGCGTATCCGGAAAGTTTATGGTAGCGAATCAACTGGTAGCGAGGGCCTATCAGGTAATGATCCTGTGTTTCGCCAAAGGGAGGATCCAAATGGAACCAACTGGCTTCACCCTCCGCCCCCAGCTTCTTCAGAAAAAGTCCATCCAGGTCGGCAAAAACAGTAATTCCTTGTATCCGGCCCCTTCCATAATCCGGCCGGAAATTGGAATACTCAGCGCCTACGGAAAGACCCTGACCACCGCCACGCGTGGCGGTAGCTACTTGTGCAGGCATGGACAACGGGATCAGGAAAAGTATGATACCCGCAATTTTTTTTAACACGTGCGATCTCCCAAAAAAATGTGATCTGCCAAGGAAATCCTACTGCCAATGGAATGTTGCACAGCAGAATCCTTATTGGGGATTCTGCTGTGGCTGCGCATTGTTGGTGTCTGTTGCCGGGGCTTGCGGCTGGGCTTGTTGTCCAGCATCCGCTGGAGCGGCAGCAGCAGGCGAGTTCACGGGCGCCGCGGTTGCGGCGGGAGCAACTGCAGGCGGCTGATATCGCTGCAAGCGGAAGTAAACCGGTGCCAGCTCAAGAGGCATCTTGTCGCCGGGGTTCAGTATCTGGTCTGCCCTGAGGTTGAGCCAGTAAACCTTGTCATCCCAGGCGTCGATGCGCAGATGACTGCCCAAGGGGAGCGCAGCGCGATCCTGGCTGACATCCTCCAGATTGAGCTTTGGTCCCTGATTGAGGAAACCAGCCATCCACGGCGTGCCATCGGCCTTCAGGAGCGGATCGCCAAGACGCGGCGTAAGCAGCGCCGGCAATGTCTTTGCCCGGGCTACCACCTGTTGATAGAAGAGGCTGACGGTTGCCGTCTTATCGTGGTAGATAGACCCATTGAAAAGCTCCATGCCTTTTTTCGCCGCTGCTTCATTGTCGGCTGCGGTGTGGTTCATGTTGATACGCTCGAAAGTGGCCTCGTCCGGGAAGAGCAAGCGATCGTTAAAGGCGTAGCGCGTATCGATATGGTGACCAAGAACGATATGGGCAAGCTGGAAACTGATGACTGCGGCCAGGTCCTCTTCCTGCGGCAGCACATCTACCAAACCCTTACTGAGCAGGATAGTGTTGCCGATAGCCAGAGACTCCAGCGGCGTGGTCAGCATCACGCGGCAATGGATATCGCCGGGAAGATTCAGCTTATTGCCGAGAATGATGTTATTTGCCACCTGCTCCAGCACTTTGTCAAAGTCGCTGGGAGGAGCCAGCAGTCCGGCCTGCACCAGACGGTCGAGCACATTCTGTTCCGCCTGCGAAACCCATTCGCGCCGCGCCGCCAGAGGGCTGACATCCTGTGAATTTTCGCTCTGGTCCTGCGCGTTCTCGATGGTCATCGATTCAGCATCGGATTGACGGGTAGGCAGTTTCAATGAATAGCCCCAGAAATGCGACTGAGCGCGGAATCCGCTATTCTTTCCGCCGGTGCCGCCTTTGGATTCTTCTGCATAAATCGCTGCGGGCAGCCAGATATCGGGCTGTACATTCAAACGCCAGCTATCGAAGTGATAGTAGCGGGTTACATCGTCATTTGGATTGGCTGTGTATGTTCCATTGAAGCGGACGATATTGCCGTCCTGGTCTTCAATCCAGATACGACCGAAGAAGCGGCCCGCGCCCGTTTTGGGCTTTGGGCGCACGTCAAAAACAACCGTGCGGATGCTGCCGAGAAATTCACGGCGCACATAGACAAAATCGTAATGTTGCTGATCAAAGCTGACCGGATCGAGGAACATCATGTCCATGAATCCAGTGGGCGAATAACTGATGTTGAAGCTTTTTGTCAGTCCGCTTACATACTTAAATGAACCCTTAAAGAAGCCGTGCGAACTGGATTTTACGTCGTATTCCTTATTGTTGAAGGTTTTGCCGAAATCTACACGTCCGAGCATGTACTGATCGGATTGCGGAACGGAGTACAGCTTCGGATCGGGACGCATGTTCTGGATGTAGGTCTGAACAACAGGCGTATGCGACTGGATTGCTTTAACTGTTTCCTTCTCACGCGCAATTGCTTTTTGAACAAGGGCAGTTTGCTCCGGAGTGAGGGGAACCGGTGGTGCGAATTTAGGCGTCTTCGCCTGCGCGGCTAAAACCGCTAAAGAGACCGTCAGACCGGTCATCCACAACTTGCGAAAGGACATTTCCTGACTCCTGATTTTTCTTTCTCTCATTAACTTGAACTACAAATTCCCCAACTATTTTTCATCATCCGAGTATCAGGCAAGCTGGAAACTAATCCGAATAATGCTGACCTGGTCGACGGGAGTTCCATTTTTGGTCGCTGGTTTAAACCGGATGCGCTCGGCAGCCAGTTTAGCCTGTTCATCCAATCCATGTCCCAGACCATTTACAACTCTCAGCACTTCGACTCGGCCCGATGCGGTAAAACGAACCTCAAGTGTGACATCGCCTTCAATCTTCAGCTGCTTGGCTTCCTGGGTATATTGGGGCAACGGCTTTGCTTCCACTACGATGGGGGTGGAAGCGGGTTCCTGTATCTTGGCTACGCGCTGGCCGGAACCGCCGCCGGCAGGCTGGCCAAAGCCGCCCGTTGCTACGGTGCCGTGGCTTCCGGGCGCGCCGGTTCCACCTACAACTCCGTTGCTGAACCCGGCAGACGCCACCGTGCCGCGATCTTTCCCCCCGGGAACGCCGTTCGCCACGCCCGAGCCGAAGGCTGTGCCATGAACACTGCCGGCGCGAGCTGCACCGGCGCCTTGCGCCGGGCCGGGAGCAGCTCCAAAGGAGCCGACGGCTGCTATATTGGCAGGCTTGTTTGCATTGGGATTGGGCGTTACTCCGGACGGATCGCCAAATCCGCCGGTCTTCACGCTGGGAGCAGACATGTTGTTTGCCACATGCGTGGGAGCTGCACTCTTAAACAGACCGACCTTAGGCTGTGGCGGCGGAGCAACTGCTTTGGGCGGCGCGGCAATGGCCGGGTGAACTTCAGGCGTGGGAATCTTGATGGGAACCGGCTTTGGGGGCTCGGGCTGCGGCTTGGGAGGAACAATCTTCGGCCTTTCCTCCACAATCTTGGGAGGCGGGGGAATGACTTTTACTTTAGGCACTGGCGGGATATAGGGTTTCGGCTGTTCTACCGGAAATATCAGCTGCGTAGTCTCATAATGCTGCACTTTTTGCTTATGAACCTGTGCCATGGCGAGAAGCACCAGAATTGCGCCAACAACGATATTGACGGCGGTGCTTACCCCGAAGGACCCCAAACGGCCTTTCGGCTCCGGCAGGAGCCCGAAATTCGCATGATTTAGAAGATCGTTATCGTTACTTGCCATAACCTCAATTGTTCAAGACCCGGGTGAATCATCCCTTTAAAGATTAAAGACGTAAAAAACAGCGTCGATGCTTGCCCTTCTTCGCCTATTAGTAAAGACACTCCTACTTCTAGTAAAGACACTCCTACTTCGATCTTCTTATAAATCTATTGCAAGACGGCTTCCAAAGTTAGTGGCTTGATAGCTGATCGTACGATATAGAGTGAGCATTCAGCGAAAGGCTGCCATATTCGTCCGCACTCTCTTATATTACAAAAGTAACTCACTGGTAACCAGCTATTATTTGGGGGTAGTTATATTAATTTTTTGCGTAACAATTACCGCAAGCTGTTCATGAATGTATGTAAATTCTCCGCTATGGGCCTTCGTTATCATGATATTTGACGGAGCAGGCGATCTTTCAGGTTGCCTTGCGAGAAAAGCTCAAAAATAACCATAATTCAAAGAGATACGAGGAGCGAACGTGAGATTTTTAGTTACCGGTGGAGCGGGATACGTAGGCGGAACAGTAGCCGAGCTTTTACTCAGCAAAGGGCATGAAGTCACGGTGTATGACAACCTCTGCCACGGACACCGGTCGTTGATCCCATCAAAAGCCGAGTTTGTGGAAGCGGATATTGCCGACCGCGCCCGGCTGGAACAGCTCTTTTCTTCGCAAAAGTTTGACGGAGTGATGCATTTTGCTGCGCTGATCGAAGCCGGCGAAAGTATGAAAAAGCCGGAAATCTATTTCCGGAACAACTCTGCTTCCACCTTGACATTGCTCGAAGCCATGCTGGCAAAAGGCGTCAACCGCCTGGTGTTTTCCTCCACGGCAGCTGTATATGGCGAGCCTGAATCGACTCCGATTCGAGAAGACGCTCCGCTAAAGCCGACAAATGCTTACGGCGAATCGAAATTGCTGGTCGAGCAGATGTTTACCTGGATGAACCGCGTTCACGGCTTCCGCTATGCCAGCCTGCGTTATTTCAACGTAGCGGGCGCAATCGAAGGCAGAGGCGAAGCGCATGAGCCGGAATCCCACCTGATTCCGCTGATTCTGGACGTCGCTCTGGGCAAGCGCAAGAGCATCAAGGTTTTCGGACGCGACTATCCGACGCCGGATGGCACCTGTATCCGTGACTATATCCACGTACAGGATCTTGCACAAGCGCATTTAATGGCCTTCAATGCGCTCGAGAAGCATGACCGGCTGATCTACAACATCGGCAACGGCCATGGATTTTCCATTCGTGAAGTCATTGAATCGGCTCGGCGCGTTACCGGCCATCCTATTCCCGTAGAGGAAGCAGAGCGGCGCCCGGGCGATCCGGCGATCCTGATTGCCAGTTCGGAGAAGATCGAGAACGAACTGGGATGGACGCGTAAGTTCGACAAGCTGGATGACATCATTGCCAGTGCCTGGAAGTGGCATCAACAACGGTATCAAGTGGCCGGAGCCTGATAGCAACCTGCCTGCAAGTTATGAAAGGGGTCATGCATTATGACCCTTTTTTCCGTATGTGCTCCACGGCTTTTCTAATTAGCTCTGCCGTTTTCTAATGGAATGAGAGAGGCATTGTGTATCTAAATGTTGCTAGGCATTGATACTTGCGGCAGTTCGGGCACAATCACGCTGGCACACCATGACGGGGCATGCATTACCAGAGCCGCCACTGCAGAGCTTGCCGGCAAAACATATGCAGCCATGCTGGTGCCGCGCTTGCGCGCATTGCTGGAAGAGAATCAGAAAAGCCTGCGCGATGTGGAAGCGATCATCGTTGTAAACGGCCCGGGCAGTTTTACCGGCGTGCGCATCGGCATCAGCGCCGTCAAAGGGTTGGCTGAATTATTTGCGACGCCTGTGCTTGCAGTTTCAAGACTACGCGTGCTGTCGCATATAGCCGTATTGCCGTACGCAGCTTTTGATGCAGGCCGCGGTGAATTCTATGTGGGCAAGTACGGGAATGAAGAGTGGGAGCGATTGCTTTCCGCTCAGGAATTACAGACGAGCGTTCCTGCTGGCGAACTGGCCGTTTGTGAAGAAAAGAGCCTGGCTGCATTTCCTGAAGCGCACCTCTTTCCCGCGCCTGCGGCATACGACGCAATTGCCGTTGCGCTGCCGCGGCTGCGAGCACGGGACTTTGACGATATCGCCCTGCTTGACGGCAATTATCTCCGCCGCTCTGATGCTGAATTGTTTGCCAAGTCAAAACCGGATGCAGCGGCTCACAAGCTGCAAAATGTATGAGTTGGCAGGTGCGTCCCATAACGGCAGGCGACATAGATGCCGTATTGGAGCTTGCAGAAATAACTCCGGAAGCCCCGCACTGGCAACGTTCAGAATATGAATGTTTTGGAAGGCTTGATGAATCCCAGCTCGTCCGCGCCGGATTTGTGGCCGTAGAGGAAGATCGGTTGCTGGGATTTTGCATGGGAACGCTTGTTGCCGGCATCTGCGAACTGGAATCGGTTGCGGTTGCAGCAGATGCACGTCGAAGGGGTGTTGCCACCGCGCTGCTGCAGGAGCTTCTGCGTTGGGCGCAGTCCCGGCAGGCAGTTCGCTTAGAACTGGAAGTTCGAGACTCAAACTATAGAGCTATAAGGTTTTATGAAAAATCTGGCCTTGCATGCGAAGGAATACGCCCGAACTACTACCGCTCACCGGATGAGGATGCTGTGTTGATGGGCATGGCGCTTGCGAATGGTGGAAAAAATGCCTGAAAAACGCGTTGCATTGCAGACTTCTCCGGTGCTACTTTGTTCGTCTTAGAGGTATAGGAGGTGTGTTCCATGGATATGGAAACGTTCGGTTCACCGGATAGTGGGGTTATGCAAAGCCTGGCAGAGCAACACCGGCACTATTCGGAAAAACTGGAAGACCTGCTTCAGAAACCTTACCTTTCAGCCGAGGAACAACTCGAAGAAGTCCGTTTGAAAAAACTCAAATTATCCGTGAAAGATCAGATGACAGCGCTGCGCAATGGCGTTTTTCATCACGTAGCGTAGCCATCAGCCTGTTATACCCTGTCGCCATGCGCGGCAGCGGTTGTTCTGTGTCCGCGCATGGCCGGGATTGTCAGTGAAGAATCTGTATCCATTGGCTGATGAGCTTGATGGCATCGGGAGAAACCTGCCCAGGCTGCAAATATTCATCTCCCGTCGATTTGCTTTTGACCGGCATAAAGAGGTGGTTCAGGCCGTCAATCTGTACCCCTTCGCTTCCGGGCGCTAGATTGGCATGCTGCAGCCTGTTGAAATCTTCCTCGCTGACCTGGACATCTTCGACTCCACGCATCACCAGCGCGGGCAATCCAAGTTTCGCCAGCGTTGCTGACGGATCCTGCTGCAACCATGTTCGCCAATATGCTGCGGGCAGTTGCAATGCGCCGATGCCTAGAACGCGATCGGGCAACATATTTTTATCGTTTACGGTTACAAATATGTCTTCCCACTGTTTCTGCAGCTGATCCAGCGTTGCCGGGGATGCTCCATGGAGCCTGGCTTGAAAGGCTGCCTGACGCTCGATGGTTTTGTCGATGCTGACTGCCCCTGCCGCCATCAAAATAAGGCCGCGCACGCTTCCCTTTCCGCCGGCAAGGAAAGCTTTTGCAATCGCCGGAGCCATGGTGCCACCAAGGCTGTGGCCAAGCAGAAAAATGCGCCGACGATCGATTTCCGGAAGGCCGGAGACGAACTGCAGCGCGGCAACCGCGTCGAGTGTTACTTCATGGTCGAGGTCGGGATGTGCCTCGAAAGCTTGTGGCGCGAAGTGTGTGCGCTTGTCATAGCGCAAAGTGGCAATTCCGGCAGCCCCCAAACCGAGAGCTATATCCCGGAAAGGCTTATTCGGCCCGATGGTTTCGTCGGCGTCCTGCGGCCCGGAGCCTTGCACCATGACCACGACAGGAATAGGCGAGGTGCGCGTTTTCGGCAGGGTCAAAATGGCGGGAAACTTCAGCCCATCGCTCAGAAATGAAAGCCTGCGCTCCTCCACGGAATTTTCGCCGGAAGGAGGCTGTGCTGCCTGCTCCAGTACAAATCCGACTCGCCGATAGGCCAGTTGTTGCGCAGGCACTGCAAATTCCATGAGGCTATCCTGTGAGTCGGCCCATATTTCTGCGTCGATTCCGCTGATTGCAAGACGCCAATGTTGCAGAAGGATTTCCTGCTCATTCAGCTTGCCCTTCCCTGCTTCGGCGGAAGTGAGTTGGATGGGAAGATAGACTCCCTTGCCCTGCGCCAGAAGCGCCCAATACTTGCCTTCCGAAGCGGGGTGAGACTTTGCCAGCCAGACCAGGTGCTGCACGCCGCTGGGATCGAAATTATTCAGGACAACCGTGCCTGGATGCAGGTCTTTCGTTTCTTCTATCTGCTGGACGCTGCTTTTTAGCTGATAAACAAACTTTTCAGCAGCGGGATCGACGGTAACGGTCACATCTTCATCCACTCCGCCGGCATGGACTGTGAGAATATCTTTCCGCAGGCCGTAGCTTGTATCCAGGTCGGCCTCGCGGGAGCATTTCACAGCTACGCCCTTTGTTGTGAAGGTGTAGCTGCCTTGCAGATGAAAGTCCTGAGCTTCCCTGAGCAGGCTGTATTCCGCATTGCCGATGGACTTGCCTGCTAATTCAAGAGAAAAGCTGCTATTGGAAGTTGTGCTTCCCGTTTGAGCGATAACGCAGCCGGCACATATGAACAGCAGCCAGCAGCACTTCCTGAGCCCGGCAAAACGCATCCCCTCATTCCCTCATAAAGCGTTCTGAGCCAGTGTATGCGAGAAATGGCTAAGTGATTGAGAAGTGCCCTGCTGTGCCTCGTAACTCATTCCGGTTTACAATCGTCTTATAAGCAGATACTGTCCTTTCACCGGGCGGCATCGAAATCATAAGAACAGGCCGAAGTTGCATGAAGCGCGGCTCCACAATGCTCCGAAGCCACTGGCAGGGGTTCTCCTTGAAGAAAACTCGCAAGGTTCCATATACAAGCTGCAATCGTCGTCTCTTACTGGTAGCTACTTTGGCTTTGGTTCCGGTTTGTGGTCCACAGGTTTTTGCGCAGACAGCGACTGCATCCAGCAATTCCTCTGCAAAAGCTCCGGATGCGACAGCGACTGCCGATCCTCAGAAGGCGGACCGCGCGGCTGCGTACTATCACTACGCGCTGGCGCACAGCTATGAAGAGATGGCGACTACGTATGGCCGTCCGGAGTATGCAACACGCGCGATTGAAGAATATAAGCTGGCGCTGAATGCCGATCCTGATTCGCCTTACCTGAATGCGCATCTCGCGGAGCTTTATTTCCAGACCGGACATGTGCGCGACGCTATTGCCGCAGCCGAGGCTGAAATCAAGAAGAACCCGGATAATCTGGATGCGCACAAGCTGCTGGGGCGTATTTATCTGCGATCTCTCGGGAATGTGCAGAGCGGCGGCCCGTCCGACCAGATGATGAAGCTGGCTATCAGCCAGTATGCGGAAATTGTGCGGCTGGAACCGAACAGCACCGAGAACCGCTTGCTGCTCGGGCGACTTTATACCTTGAATCATGATTCTGCGCATGCCGAAGAGCAGTTCAAAGCAGCGCAGAAGATCGATCCGGATTCGGAAGATGTTGTTCTGAATATTGCCGGGCTTTACAGCGAACAGGGCGATAACAAGCGGGCCATCCAGGTGCTTTCAGCTCTTCCGGAAAGCGACCAGTCGGCGAAAACGCTTTATGCGCTGGGGCAGACATATGATCAGATCAAGGACAACAAGAATGCTCTCGCGGCGTATCAGAAGGCTTTCGATCTGGAGCCTGACAATCTGGATGTAGAGCGCGCCCTGGCACAGGCGCAGCTCACCGAGGGACAGGAAGACGCGGCGCTAAAGTCTTTCAAAGACGTAGCTGCCGGGGATCCGAGCGATGCGCAATCATTGCTGCGCGTTGCGGAGATTGAACGCCGCCAGGGCCATTACGATGAGGCATTGGCTACGTTGAAGAAAGCCAAGGATCTAGTTTCGGATTCGCTGGAGATCAACTTCAACGAGGCTCTGACCTTTGACGCGCTCGGCCAATACGATCAGGCTGCGCAGATTTTAGAAAAGCTGGTCAGCGATTCCGAGCACGTTACCGGCCAATATACGGAAGGCGAAAAGAGCAACCGTTCGATCTTTCTGGATCGGCTTGCGAACGTCTATCGCGAACAAGGCAAGACCGACCTTGCAGTCGCGACGTATCACAAGATGGCGGATATGGGCGGCGACTATACGCTGCGCGGCTATTCGAACATCGTGGATGCCTATCGCGACGCGCATGCTTACGACAAGGCCACAGCCGCCGCTCGTGAAGCAGTGACCAAGCTGGCTGCCGATAAGGATAACGAGCGCGATGCCAAACTGATGCTTGCCGCGCAATTGGCAGATACCGGCAAAGCAGAGGAGGGCATCAACCTGGCAAAGAGCCTGCTGAATGGCTCGCCCGATGATCGCTCGGTTCAGCTGCGGCTTGCAGAGATTTACACGCGCCTGAAGAAATGGAAGGACGCTGCCGAAGCCATCGATAAGGCGGATGCCATTTCGAGCAAGCCGGACACGGATAAAGCTGAAACTGCCACCGCCAAGGCCGACGATAAGATTTACATCTACTTCCTTCGCGGCACGCTGGAAGAGCGTCAGAAACATTACGACGAGGCCGAAGTACAGTTTCGCAAGCTGCTGGAAATCGACCCAAACAACGCGCTCACGCTCAACTATCTTGGCTATATGCTGGCCGACCGCGGTGTCCGCATGCCGGAAGCGCTGGCCATGATTAAGAAGGCCGTACAGCTCGATCCGCAGAACTATGCCTATCTCGATTCGCTGGGCTGGGCCTACTTCAAGATGGGCCAGTACACGCTGGCGGAAGAGAACCTGACTCGCGCTGTGGCTCGCAACAGCACCGATCCGACGGTGCATGACCACCTGGGCGAGCTGTATGAGAAAACGAACCGGCTCAAGTTGGCTGCCGCGCAGTGGGAACAATCGTTGAATGAGTATGCCCGCACTGTTCCGGCTGATGCTGATCCCGGCGACATTGGCAAAGTGCAGAAAAAGCTCGATAACGTCCGCGTAAGGCTGGCTAAGGAGTCGTCAGCTGGCACGCTGGTCAGCAACCCCAAGCCCTAATGATGGGACTGCCCTCCGGCTGCCGAGTCTCTGACGCCGCAGGCGATTCGCTTGCGGCTCGCGCCTTTCCCGAGCCGCCGCATCCCTACCGTTCTGCCTTTCAGCGGGATCGCGGGCGTGTGATCCATGCTCGCGCTTTTCGCCGCCTTGCAGGTAAAACACAGGTCTTTACGCATCGCTATTCGGATCACTTTCGCAGCCGCCTGACGCACACCATGGAAGTCGCGCAGATTGCGCGAACTGTGGCCGTTACATTGGGGCTGAACGAAGACCTCACCGAAACGCTGGCGCTGGTGCATGACATTGGCCATCCGCCTTTTGGGCATGCAGGAGAGCGCGCTCTCGATGCGGCGCTCCGCAGGCATGGATTGCGGTTCGACCACAATTTGCATGCGCTCCGCATCGTCGAGCATTTTGAGCTGCGCTATGCCGCATTTCGCGGATTGAATTTAACGCTGGCAGTTCGAGAAGGAATCATCAAGCACTCCCGCGACTACTCGGAGGAGCAGCATCCGGAGCTGGCGGAATATTTTCTGGCGCAGAGGCCGCCGCTGGAAGCCCAGATTATCGATCTGGCGGATGAAATCGCATATCTTACGGCTGATCTCGATGACGGCATGGAAGCGGAGATACTGCATCTCGATCACATTCGTCGGCATGTGCGTCTTTTCGAGCAGTTTTATGTTCCGATGCAGGCCAGATATCCGAATGCTCCGGAGAAGCTGGTTTTTAACGAAGCATTAAAAGGCATGCTGAACGCGCTGGTCAGTAATTTGCTTTCAGAAACTGAAAGGCAGATCGAGAGCGCGCATGTCGCAACGCTTGCGGATATCCGTAATGCGCCGCACAGGCTGGCGGCGTTTTCTCCGGAGATGGAAGCGCTGCGGCTCGAAGCGAAGCATTATCTGTATGACAATCTTTATAACTGCGAGGAGCTGACGCGTGACCACGAGGAAGCCGAACGCGTGATCGCAGAATTATTCTCGGCCTGGACGGAAGAGCCTTCCCTGTTGCCGTCCAGCTATGCCTCGCGCGTCAGTGAAGAAGGCGCGCCGCGGGTCGTTGCCGATTACATTGCAGGCATGACCGACAATTTCATCATGACGCAGTATCAGGATTTCAGAAAGATATCGCTGTAGATTTGTCTACTGCACTTTTCCCTGAGGCCGGACGCGTCTCAGCTCCAGAGCGCAAGCCAGGGCGTTGATGGATGCCAGCTTCAGGTTATCGAATGCTGCCCATATCCAGAAGCGCCTTGTTGCTTCTGTGTTGCCGTCTGCCGTACGCACACGTAACAGAATATCTTCCTGCCCGGCACAGCTGAGATTGCTTGGAGGATCGGATTCTCCCATCACGATATCCACGTGCTCGCCGCTCAGGGCAGCTTCCAGATGCTCATTGCTCAATGGAGCGTCGAATTCCAGTGCCAGCGAAATGGTGTAGCCGTGAAATACCGGCGCATGGGCCAGCTGGATCGCGATTTCCGGCAGCGCGGTACTTGCGGCCAGCTGCGCATAGTGGCGACGGATGCGAGCTTCGCTGACGCCAAGATGCACCTTGGACGATTCACCCAGGGAAGGCAGCAGGTTGAAGGCTATCTGCGCGTCGTACATTTCTTTGGGCAGGGTCTGGAAATTCAGCAGGCTTACAGTTTGCTGGTGCAGTTCATCGAGCGCGGCACGGCCATATTCAGAAGCGGGCTCAAGCACGGTTGCCGAAGCAGAACGAACCGGCGCTACACTGCCCGCCCGCTGCAGCAAAAGTGCCAGAGCGACTGCGGCAGGATGAGCTGGAATTACGGCGGGAGTCTGCAGGTCCGGCACAGAAGCGGCCTGCACCCAGGGACCGCGCACGAGCACCTTCGGCTCATTTTCCAGCGCGTAGCTCATGTCGACGATGCTGGCGCCTGCTTTATGCGCATTCTGCCAATGCTTGCGGGTAACGTCTTCCGATCCGGCAAAAAACGTGAAGTCCACGTTGGCAAAGGAGCCTGCTTCGATGCGCTGAATGAACGTGACTTCATCGCCGACGGATTCAAGCTGGCCAAGGGCCGTCTCGTCATCCATCAGCAGAAAATCTGAAGCGCCGAAGGGCGATTCGCCAAGAGCTTCGTTGAGCTCCTTGCCGCGCAGTGATGCAGCGCCTACGATTGCAATTTTGTATGTATCCGGCATCAGTTTTGACCTGTTGGATGAGGAGGAAGTCGTCGGCCACGCCGCGAGGAATAAGCTATCCGCGCCAGAATACCCGAAAACATGTACATGAGCGCCATAAGAATCAGCACGTATTGGGAAAAGAAGACAAGCGCGTAGAGCACCAGTCCAATGAGCACCATCCATTGGAAGGGGTGCCGGTTGGAAAGGTTGATTTCCTTGCCGCTCCAGAAGCGCCAGGTGCTGACCATGAGAAAACCGATCAGCCCGACCAGCGCCATCCAGATGATGGCAACCCAGCTGATAGAGATGGGGATGCCTTTGAAAAAGTGAATGACTGCGGCGATGACCCCGGCGGCTGCGGGAATGGGCATGCCGACAAAATATTTTCGACCGGGACGTCCGGGATTCTTCGGCACCGGATCGTGGCTGATGTTGAAGCGCGCCAGACGGCTGGCTCCGCAGAGCAGGAAGAGGAAGCAGACAAACGCGCCCAGCTGTACGATTTTCTGACGATAGATGGGATCACCCATCGCGGGCAACATGCGAAATCCCCAGGTAAACGCCAAAATGCTGGGGGCTACGCCGAAGGTGATTACGTCGGCCAGCGAATCCAGTTCCTTGCCGAAATCGCTGGTGGTGTTGGTCATGCGCGCAATTCTGCCGTCGAGCGCGTCAAACGGAATGGCGAACCCTATGGCAAGCGCTGCCCAGTCGAAGTGGTGCGGCTCCTGGACGGAGCCCTGAAGGCTTTGGGTAATGGCAAAATAGCCGGCGGCAATGTTTCCCGCCGTGAACAGCGAGGGCAGGATATACATGCCCCTGCGGCGCCGGCGTCCGTTTGCCATTAAGCGAGCGACTCCACTTCAAGCTCTGCGAAAACCGAGTCGCCGGAAAGTTCAGGGATATGCGCCAGCACGGTCGAGCCGCCCTTTACGGCATCACCTACCTGCACGCGCAACTCTGCATAACCGGGAATCAGAACATCGACTCTGGAGCCGAACTTGATAAGCCCGACCCGTTGGCCGCGCTCAATCCGGTCGCCGGACTTGAAATTGAAGACGATGCGGCGCGCCAGCAAACCGGCAATCTGCTTAAAGGCGATCTCGTGCCCGTCATCGCTTTCGATAACTGCCACATTCTGCTCGTTTTTCTCGGCGGAATCAGGATTTAGCGCGTTCAGGAATTCGCCCTTTTGATAGCGCACTTCGCGCAGGATGCCGGAGACGGGCGAACGATTGACGTGCACATTGAAAACACTGAGGAAAATGCTCATGCGCAGGCTTTCGCCCGATGGTGTGACAACGCGCTCGATCGACGTCAGCTTGCCGTCGGCGGGAGAAACGATCAGGCCCTCTCCCTGGGGGATTTCGCGCTGAGGATCGCGAAAAAACCAGAGAAAGAACGCCGCTAACAGCAATGGAATCAGCGTCCAATACCAGACACCGGTGAAAAAAAGCACAAGTCCTGCGACAAGCAGGAGCGCCAGACCGTAGAGATAACCGTCACGAACCATGAGAGATACTTCTTTTATTATAGGGTGTTTGTTCCGCGCGTAACTGTCAGAAAGGATGCAAAAAGGCTGATGACAGTCGAGAATCCGGCGTGAAAGCGATACCATAAGGGTATGGCCAGAGGCTGGGAAAGTAAATCTGTGGAGGAACAAGTGGCAGAAAAGCAAGCAGAGACTGAAGAAGGCACCAGAAAACCGAATGCTGCCGCCGAAGCAGCGCGCAAGCGCCAGCTTCAGGAACTGGAGCTGCAGCGTGAACGGATTCTGGACGAACGCACTTCCAGTCCTCACCGCCGCGCTGCGCTCGAAGCTGCATTAGCAGATATTGAGGCGCGACTGTCCTCGTTATCGTAAGCCTTACGCCTGCTTACGATGGAAGAGCAAGGAATTTGCCTGATCGATGGTGGTCAGGGAAATCCTGGCAATATTGACGTGCGCGGGACGCGTTACTGCCCATAGGATCGCGTCTGCCACATCGGTTGCTTTCAGGGGCGTGAGCCCTTGATATACCTTTGCAGCACGATCCTTATCACCGCGAAAACGTACTTCGCTGAATTCCGTTTCCACCATGCCCGGGTCGACGCTGGTCACCCGGACCGGCGTGCCCAGAAGGTCCTGTCGCAGACCATCGTTGATGGCGTGTTCGGCTGCCTTGGTGCCGCAATAAACGGCTCCGCCGGGGTAGGTGATATCTCCGGCGGTTGAGCCCAGATTGACGACGTGCCCGGCTCCCCGAGCCACCATTCCGGGCACTACCGCCCGAGTAACATAAAGCAAGCCTTTCACATTGGTGTCGATCATCTCTTCCCAATCCTGCAGCTTGCCTTCATACACTTTGTCGAGGCCGCGGCTTAATCCGGCATTATTGACCAGAATGTCGATGTCTTTCCACGCTTCGGGCAGCGATTCAAGCGTGCGCGTTACAGCTGCGGCGTCGCTTACATCGAGCGAAATTGTATGTATTTCCTGGGCGCCGGCGTTTTTCAGCTTCGGCGTCAATTCCTGGAAGCGTTCCGCGCGACGGGCGGCCAGAAGCAGACGCATCCCCTCAGCCGCAAATGCAAGCGCGGTAGCTTCTCCGATGCCTGAGCTGGCGCCAGTAACAAAAGCAATTTTCCCGGTCAATTTCTGCATGCTGTCATCCTAAATTTTATTCCCGGCCATGCGAAATACTGCGCGTGTACTGGTAGTAGCCTGCGGCCCAGTCGCGATCGCGCAGGCCGGCTTCGGCAGCTTCGTACAGCTGCTGCTGAAAGTGATCGGCCAGCGGCGTTCTTGTATTGGTCGCGGACGCCGCTTCCCGGAAAAGACGCGTATCCTTTTGTCCCAGGGCTATGGTAGCTCCCGGAATCTCCGGCGGATGCAGCATCACCTTTCCGTAAGCTTCATAGAAGGGCGAGCGAAACAACGCCGCATTGACGGCTTCAAGATAAAGCGCCGGATCGATGCTCTGCGATTCCGCATACACAAAGCCTTCGCTCAACGAGGCGATCATGGCGGTAATGAGAAAATTGCCGCCAATTTTCAGAGCATGCGCTTTATATGGCTTGTCGCCCACGATGGTAATGCCGCGGCTGAATGATTCCAGCAAGGGGCGCACTGCATCCAGCGCATCCTGCTTCCCTGCTGCCACGATCCAGAGCTTGCCGTCGGCTGCGACATTGGGACGGCCAAAGACAGGAGCTGCCACAAAGGCCTGCTTGCGGGTGGAATGCTCGACTGTGAGCTTTTGCGAAAGCTCAACGCTAATAGTGCTGAGCGAAACGTGAACAGCATCCTCCGGCATGGCATCCAGCAATCCGTCGTTGCCGAAGGCGATGGACTCCAGAGCTGCATCATCCATCGGCATGGAGAAGATGATGTCGCTGCTCCTGACCGCGTCTGCGGGCGTCGATGCAACGGCAGCTCCGATATCTATCAGCGGCTGGAGGCGCGATTGCGTGCGGTTCCATACCGTAAGCTTGTGGCCTTGCTGTATGAGCAGGGTAGCTATTGCGGAACCCATCTGGCCGGTGCTGAGAAATGCGATTTGCATAGGTATACCGTTAGATGATGACAGAAAACATAGGGCGCTGCGGAACTGTATGCATCAGGAACAAAAATTTCATACCGGCTCACGTGAATGCAGCGAATGGGGTATTCTTGAATGTTTGCAACAATCTGATGCTCAACCTTAACGCAGCGACGATTCTTTGAGGCAACATCCATGATTATCGGGGTACCGAAGGAAGTTAAAGATCACGAGAGCCGTGTCGGCATTACGCCGGCAGGAGTAAAGGCTCTTACGGAAACCGGACACAAAGTGCTGGTAGAAACTCACGCGGGTGAGCTTTCGGCTTTCACTGACGATGAGTACCAGGCTGCCGGCGCTGAGATTGTTGGCTCAGCCCACAATGTCTGGGGAAATGCCGACATGGTAGTAAAAGTGAAAGAGCCGGTAGAGAAAGAATATGGTTTCTTCCGCGAAGGCCTGGTCCTTTTTACTTACCTGCATCTGGCTCCGATTCCTGATCTTACGGAAAAGCTGCTCACAAAGAAGGTCATCGGCATTGCCTATGAAACGATTCGGGACAAGGCAGGCACGCTGCCGCTGCTGACGCCCATGTCGGAAGTGGCCGGACGCATGTCTGTGCAGGTAGGCGCTTCTTACCTGGAAAAAGAAAAAGGCGGGCGCGGCCTGCTTCTCGGCGGAGTGCCCGGTGTGCCGCCGGCGAATGTCTGCATCATCGGAGGCGGTATCGTCGGCACAAATGCGGCGAAGATCGCTGTCGGGATGGGCGCGAAGGTTACTATCGTTGATTTGAATCTCAACCGCCTGCGCGAGCTCGACGATATTTTTAACGGCAAGCTCTTCACGCTGGCGTCGAACTCCTACAATGTCTCTCGCGCCGTGCAGGAGGCCGATCTAGTCATCGGCGGCGTGCTGATTCCGGGCGCGGCAGCTCCGAAGATCGTGACAAAAGAGATGGTTTCGAAGATGAAGAAGGGCGCCGTTATTGTGGATGTCGCCATCGATCAGGGCGGCTGCATTGAAACGGCGCGGCCTACCACGCACAGCGATCCCGCCTATGAGGTCAACGGCGTGGTTCATTATTGCGTGACGAACATGCCCGCTGCTGTTCCTAATACATCCACGCTGGCGTTAACAAATGCGACGTTCCCCTATGTGCTGCACCTGGCAAAGAACGGCGCGAAGAAAGCCATTTTGGAAAGCGACGGCATTCGCGATGGCGTGAACACCTACGAGGGCACGCTTACCTGTGAGCCCGTCGCAGTATCACAAAAGAACGGCTGGAAGCCTGTCCGAGAGCTTCTGGCGTAAATAAAAAGGCGTGGCTGAGGGCCACGCCTTTTGCTTGCTTATAGGTTTAGCGAAGAGCGACGGAATTTTGCAGGCGGAAAGTCAGAACCGTTTCTGCGGGAATCACGATCTCTTTATTGCCTGTAAAAGCTGTGCCCGCTGTTCCGGCGCCGGCTCCCGCAAGTCCGCCAATGAGCGCGCCTTTTCCGCCGCCGGCAAGTCCGCCGATTAACGCACCAAGACCCGCGCCGCCGCCGATAAAGCCGGCGGTGCGTTTGCCCTTGCCCTTCTCCGCACGCTCGACGGTGCTGGTTTCTACAGGATATGTGTGACCTTGCGCGCGAATGCTATCCAGACGAATTGCTAATTCGGCTGCGCCTTTAAAGCGGCCCAGCGATTTCGCGGCAACTACGGTTCCTGAAGCGGGAGCGCCTGCGCGCACAACGGTGACACCGTTCACGACAACCGGGTCAACGACGGTCGCGTTGAAACTCTGCCCGGTCTGGCTGATCTTTGATCCAAGCGCCTGCCCCAGGGACACGCGTATGCGCGTTCCGGCTGGGATGGCCAGTGCCTGCGGCGGCGCAGGTGCCGGCGCAGATGCGCTGCTGACGGGCGCCGAAGAAGTCGGCGTGGCCGCGCTGGATGACGGAGCGGGCGCGGATGCAGGGGGCGGCGGTGGCACACTCTGATCCGGCTGCGCAGCGCTTTGATCCGGAGCGGCCTGTGCGGGCTGTGCGTTGCTCGCTGCCGTGTTGTCAGTTTTCTTATTGCAGCCACCGGCGAGCAATGCTACCGACAGCACCAGGAAGCAAACAGGGGAGCTGATCCGAAGTTTTTTCATCGTGCACTTTGATGATACCCCCACGCCCGGGGTTGCGCTGCATTTTGAGTCTTCTTCCTGGGAAACCCGTCAAAACGCCTATAATCTTTGAGATCGGGACACCATCGCATGCCGAGTATGAAACACAAGCGTCTTACGATTATTCTGCTCGGAGCCACGGCTCTTGTGCTTTTGCTTGTGCTGGCATCTCTGAACGCCTTTCGCCTGAATTTCCTTTTCCCGCATAGCGTTGCAGCAATCTTTTTCTTTACTACACTTTCCGTTATTGTCTTTTTACTTTTTCTTCTACTGCTGGTATTGCTGTCGCGCAATATTCTCAAAATTTATGCCGATCGCCGCAGCCGCGTGCTTGGCTCACGGCTGCGTTCCCGACTGCTGGTGGGAGCCCTGCTGCTTTCTTTTGCGCCGGCAGCCTTCATGTTCTTCTTCAGCTTTGGGCTGATGAACCGCTCCATCGATCGCTGGTTTTCTCAGCCTGTCTCAGAATTGCGCGAGGATTCAACACGGATTGCCTTTGAGCTGTCGCATTATGTGGCACTGAATGCGCGCGCGGAAGCCGAGTCGCTGGCTCGCTCCGAAGCTCTGGCGCTCAATTATCAGGCGGACAATACCAACGCGCTGCTCGATGAAATACGGACACATCGCATTACCCTGCAAGGGGGCTTCGCGATTCTTTATCGCGATGACAATGTGGTGACTCAGTATCAATTGCCGCGTCCGGCAACGCCTGCGAAGATCCGCACGTGGATGGACGATTCCGCTGTACAGATACAAAGTACAGAGTCACTTCCCGCTGCGATTCGTAAAGCTGCGCAGCGTACCGATGAGCCTGTGCTTTCCATCGGTGATACCGATTATGCGCTCGGCATGGCTACGATTTCCGGTGGGGGCATCGTTGTCATCGGCCTCCCGCTTCCTTCAGGGTTGAGCGCTACGGTTGCAGAAATTCGCACGGGAACAGAGCGCTATTGGGCCATCTACCGTGAACGACGGAGCATCCGCAGCACGTATCTTTTATTACTGCTGCTGCTTACCACTCTTACCTTCTTCGCCAGCAGCTGGCTTGCATGGTTTTTCTCAAAACAGATTACGCGGCCGCTTGAAAATCTTGCCGTCGCCATGGATGAAATTGCCGCCGGGCATTACGAGCAACGCGTCACGATTTCTGCCACGGAAGAGCTGGGAGAGTTGCTGCTGGCGTTCAATCACATGGCGGCTGATCTTGAGCAAAGCCGCATGATTGCAGAGCAATCGACCGCGCAGCTTTTCGATGCGAATGCGGCGCTGGAAGAGCGTCGGCGCGAACTTGAGACGATTCTGGAAACAATCCCCGGCGGCGTAGCCACATTCGACGCGTCGCTTCGCATTGCGCACGCCAATCAGACTTTCACCGATTTGCTTCCCCCGGGAGCGCCTCAGGCATTGCATGGAATTGCCCTTACGGATATCGTTCCCGAGGACATCGGCAGTGAGCTCACGCTGCTGGCGCGCCGAGCGCAGCGCATGGGCGTTGCCGCTACAGAGTTTGAGATGCGCAATCCAAAGGGCAAGCTGAACCTGTCGGCAACGATGGCGCTGCTGCCGCTGGCGCAAAATCGTCGCGGCTTTATTCTCGTCCTTGAAGACGTCAGTGAATTTTTACAGGCACAGCGTCAACTCGCATGGAAGGAAGTCGCGCAGAGGGTTGCGCATGAAATCAAGAACCCGCTTACTCCGATTGCCCTTTCCGCCGAACGCATCAAGCGTCATGTCGATCGCAACACTTCCGAATCGCCCGAAGTTATCCGTTCCTGCAGTGACGTCATTCTTGGCTCAGTAGAAACATTACGCACGCTGGTCGATCAGTTTGCGGCGCTGGCACAGTTTCCTACCGCACAACCGAAACCCGCGGACCTGAACCTTATCGTTGAAAGTGCGCTGCGCTTATTTGAAGACCGCCTGGGCAGCATACGGGTTGAAAAACATCTGGCGCAGAATCTTCCCTTGGTGATGGCGGATGCGGAAGCGCTCAAACGTGCGGTTGTTAACCTTATCGACAATGCGGCAGAGGCCATGCAGGAAAGCCGATTGCGCGTGCTCACAATCGAAACCGGCGTGACCGATCACCACGAGATGGCCGAGATTGTTGTTTCCGATACGGGCCACGGCCTTACCGATGATGCCCGCGAACGGCTCTTCCTGCCGTATTTTTCTACGAAACAGCGAGGGACCGGGCTCGGACTTGCGATTGCAGCCAAGATTGTCCAGGATCATCAAGGCACGATTCGCGCTGAGAAGAATTCGCCTTCCGGCGCCCGGTTTCTTATCGAGCTGCCGCTGGCTATTGCCGCAAACAGCGGCACGAGCGAAACATTTCCAGCTACACTGAACAAGGCTGCTCGATGAATCATATCCTTGTCGTAGATGATGAAGCGGATATCCGCAAGCTGCTTGAAGAAATCCTGCGCGAAGAAGAATATGCTGTTGCCAGCACCGGCACCGGAAATGAAGCACTCGTGCTCTTGCGCGATGTCAGTTATGACGTTGTGCTGCTGGACATCTGGCTGCCGGACCGCGACGGCCTTGAAGTTCTGAGCGAGATTCGAGCGCTTCAGACGGAGAATAAGCCCGAGGTCATCATCATCTCAGGGCACGGCACGATTGAAACCGCGGTGCGCGCTACAAAGCTCGGCGCTTTCGATTTTCTTGAAAAGCCGCTCTCGCTCGAACGCACGCTCATTGTTGTTAAAAATGCAATTGAAGCGAAACGGCTGCGCAGCGAAAACCAGGAATTCAAGCGGCAACTTGCGCTGCACACGCCGATCACCGGCGAAAGTGTACCGGCGAAAGCGCTGCGCCAGCAGATCAAGCTCATGGCTCCTACGAATGGCCGCGTGCTGATCTTCGGCGAATCCGGGAGCGGCAAGGAGCTGATTGCGCGCGCCATCCATGCAGAGAGCCAGCGGCGCGACCGCGTTTTTGTTGAGTTGAATTGCGCCGCCATTCCAGAAGACTACATCGAGAGCGAGCTCTTCGGTTATCGCAACAGCGCGATTCCGGGAGGCCCTGCGGAAAAACGCGGCACTTTTGAGCGCGCCGATGGCGGCACACTCTTTCTGGATGAAGTGGGCGACATGAGCCTGAAGACACAGGCGAAAGTATTGCGCGCTCTCGATGAGCAGCGTTTCACCCCGGTCGGCGCCGCCCATGCCATGAGCGTCGATGTGCGCGTGATTGCGGCCACGAACAAAAATCTTGAAGAAGAAATTGCCAAAGGAAACTTCCGCGAAGACCTTTTCTATCGGCTTAACGTGATTCCCTTTTATGTGCCGCCTCTACGTGAACGCAAAGAAGATATTCCACTGCTTGTCCGCGATTTTCTGCGCGCATTTGGCCGCGAGTATGGCCGTCCACGCGTAGAAATTGCCGAAGATGCTATCGAATTACTGAAGCATTATCACTGGCCGGGAAATGTACGCGAGCTGAAAAACCTGATCGAGCGCATCCTGATACTGAATCCGCAGGCTCCGCGCATCGAGCGAAAGCACCTGCCTATGCTGGTGCATCGCGGCGCTGTGAAACGCGGCGAAGATTTCAGCACGCTGCACCAGGCGCGCGAAGCTTACGAACGCGACTACATTCTGAAGAAGATCGATGAGTGCCACGGCAACATCAGCCGCGCCGCGGAATCGCTGGGCCTGGAGCGCAGCCACTTGTATAGAAAAATGCGGACGCTCGGCATCGGCATCCGTGAATAGCTATTTGCTTTTCGGGCTAAGATCTTCCAGCTGTTTCCGCCAATCGAGCGATTCGACAAAGCCGCGCCGTTCGCGCCAGTTCTCTTCGACAATGACATGCATCTCAAGGAAGACTTTTGTCCCGAGAAGCGACTCGATTTCTTTGCGGGCATTTGTTCCGATGCTTTTAAGCTTGCTGCCGCCCTTGCCGATCAGGATGGCCTTCTGCCCGGCGCGCTCGCAGTAGATGGCCGCCGCGATTCGTGTCACCGGCTTCCTGTCTTCCGGCTGCGGCTCTTCGAAGCGCTCGATTACTACGGCGGAGGCGTACGGCACCTCTTCGCCTGTCTCCTGCAGAATGCGTTCGCGAATCAGTTCTGCGACAAGAAAGCGCTCCGGCTGATCCGTGTACTGATCCTTTGGAAAATAGCGCTGGCCTTCAGGTAGATACTCCACCAGCTTTTCAACCAGCCGCTCCAGCCCGTCACCCTTACGCGCTGAGATTGGGAACACTTCGGCAAAAGAATGCAGCGTGCTCAGCTGGGCAATCAGCGGAGCCAGCGTTTCCCGCGTAATCAAATCAATTTTGTTGATAAGCAGAAAAACCGGACAGTCGAGCTTCTTGATCAGCTCCAATACGAACGTGTCTTCGCTTGCGGGAGAAAGGTCGAGCCGCCGCGTGGCATCCACCATCACAAGCACAATGTCGCGGCTTTCGAGCGCATCATGCACTTCCTGCATCATGCGGCGGTCAAGCCACGATCCGGGCTTATGCACACCCGGCGTGTCTACAAAAACAATCTGCGCCGCCGGATGCTTCCCCTTGCGCGCCGGTACTTCCACCACTCCAAAAATGCGGGTACGCGTCGTCTGCGGCTTGCTGGTGACAATCGCTACCTTCTCGCCTACCAGGGCATTCAGCAGCGTGGACTTCCCGGCATTGGGGCGTCCGAGGATGGATACAAATCCAGAATGCAAAGCTTACTTCCTCGCCTGCTTCGTCTCGCCGCCGGTTTCCGCCACTGCTTGATCGAGCATCGTATACAGCTTGTTAAAGTCGGACACCTGCGTAGCGTTGGTCACGCCGTGCTTGTCGGTCACAATCCAGACGGTGGGAGTTTGATGCACGCCGAGCCGCATGCCCAGGTCATAGTCGGCCTGCACGGCTCCAGCCAGCTTTCCCTGCGGATCAACGACAAAGGGCAGCGCTACTCCATGATCCCTGGCAAATTTATCCGTAAAGTTGCGGAGATCATCCGGCGTCTCGATGCTCATCTGATTTGCGAAAACAGCGTCGCGGTAGTCGTTGCCCAGCTTCTCCGATTTCGTGTCGAACCAGCGCGCATTGACGGCCGCCTGCTTGCTCCAGTGATGGTACTGGATAGGAAAATCGTGGCGCTCCCACGGTATGCGATATTTTGCAGCGGCATCCTTCAGCACGGGATTCTCACGCGCGCAGCTCGGACATTCCAGATCGGCAAACTCGATCATTGCCACTTTCGCGCCTGCCGGCGGCTTTAAAGCATTTTGCCCTTGAGCGGCACCCAGTGCCAGTGCAGCGAGTCCTATCCATGTAAAAAAAGCTCGTACCATTTTATGTCCCTTATGGAAATTCTATCCTGTCAGCCCCGAAGCGCGTCTTTATAGCTATTAGACTGGAGCTATCGTTATGCGTTATATCATTGCCCTGCTCGCTATTGTCGGAATTGCCGTCTCCACGCTTGCGCTGCGCATTCACTATTCGATGGACGCGCCGCCCTGCGACATCAATGCGCACTGGGATTGCGGCATAGTGAACCATAGCCGCTATTCCGTCATTCACGGTATCCCTGTGGCCGCGATTGGTATTGCAGGCTATGCCGTGATTGCGCTCTTTGCGCTGACCCGCCGCTACTGGCTGCTGCTGGCTGCATCCGTTGCCGGACTTGCCTTCGCTCTTTATCTCACGAGCATTGAAGCACGCGTGCTGCAAATCTGGTGCTTGTATTGCGTCATGTCACAAACCATTATCGCGCTGATTACGCTGCTCTCCATCATCCCCGCCGTCCGTTCGCGCAAAACTACGACTTAAGATTCTGTTCCTCACGACGGGAAACACGAAGCCGCTCGATACGCCTGTCGGTGGACGCTAATACTTCGAAACGCAGTCCGTCTTCTTCCACCACTTCGCCGGGCATGGGAATGCGCCCGGCAATTTCACTCACGAATCCTGCGACTGTAGTTGCTTCATAATCCTCAGGACGCTCCCAGTGATCGCCAAATAAGTCCTCGAGCTGTTCTATCTCGAGACTGCCGGGTATGAGCCACGATCCGTCGGTATCGCGCTTTGGCCTCTCCAATTCGTCTTCTTCATGCTCGTCGGCAATGGAACCGACAATCTCTTCCAGCAGGTCTTCAATTGTCACCAGCCCGGCTACGCCGCCGTATTCATCGATCACGATGCGCATGTGCTGCTTTTCGCGCTGCATTTCGCGCAGCAGCTCATTTACTTTTTTGGTTTCTGGAACTAATGCCGCAGGACGCTGGATGCTCGCCACCGTTCGTGTGTGCGCCGCATCGTCGCTGATGCGCAACAGATCGTGCGCAAAAGCAATGCCTGTCATTTGATCGAGAGTGGTCTCATAAACAGGCACCCGTGACACTGGATGCCTTTCGATCAATTGCAGCAATTCTTCCAGCGTTGCCGATCCGGGGATGGCGATGATCTCAGGACGCGGGGTCATCACCTCGCGTACGACCTTATCGCCGAACTCTACCGCGGAGCGAACCAGTTCGCGATCCTGCTCTTCGATAATTCCTTCTTCCTCGCCCGCTTCAATCAACGCATCGACGGCCTCTGCAGTGAGATCTTCCTCTTCCGGCTTGGGTGATTCGGCCAGCGCCGCAATCGAAAGCAGGAAGCCGAGAAAAAGCGTGACCGGCAGAACCAGATAGAACAGCAGCCGCAGCGGCCAGCGAAAACGCGCCACCCATAGTCCCCGCGTGCGAGTGAAGAATACAAACGGCAGCAGGCGATTGAACAGCACGATGACCATGATCGCGCCCAGCACCGCCTGCCCAATTTCTCCAAATGTCGGACGATCGGCAAGCGAAGCGCGATCGAAGAGGAGCATGCCGAAGATCAGCGTCAGGCAGGCCAGGGAAAGCTGCGACAACACCGCGGCGGAAAGAGTCAGATGCTCGCGGCTCAAGCCCAGTCGCGGCTCCACCAGGTTCTCCCAGGCATCGATATTTTCCTGAAATTCGCGGGAAAGAAACTTTCCCATCTCCGAATAAAGCCGGTCAACATAGGAGGCCAGCGCAAGCACAACCAGCAGAATGAAGATCAGAATGGCTGCTTCGACATGCATCACGCGCGGCTCCCGGTCTTCTTCGCAGCTGTTTTCCCTACCTGCTTCTCACTGCGCTGAATCAAACCCACAGGCAAGTCAAGCTGCTTCCGCAGCGCGCTTTCCTTTTCGGCCATCTCGCCGTTATCGGTTTCATGATCGTACCCGGCAAGATGCAATACCCCATGCAGCATCAGGATTTTCACCTCGGTCTGCAGATCATGGCCATGTTGCGCGGCCTGCTTGTGTGCTGTATCCAGAGAGATCGCCAGATCGCCCGCCTGCTTCTTCGCTGCGCTCGGATGCTCGGCATCTACCGGAAACGAGAGCACATCCGTGGCTTTGTTTTTTCCGCGATAATCGCGGTTTAATGCGCGGACGGTCGCATCTGTTGCCAGAAGGACAGAAACTTCGCCGCGCAGCCTGGCAGCAGCTTTTGCTCTGGACAGAAAGGCGCGAAGCTCACGCACATTCAAAGCTGCGTGATGAGAGGAGGTCGCCGAATCGGGGTCAGTAACGATCATGCAAAACGAGGAGGACATCTACCGTCCTCCTCTTCTTTTGATGGTACCAATTTTATTATTGTGGTTTGGCCTGCGGACGCGATTCTTCCGTTTCCGACATGGTGAGCGGCAACTCCTGCTGCGCGCGTCCGAAACTGTCGTAGGCACGAATGATGCGTTGCACCAGGTGGTGCCGCACGACATCGCCGTCTTCGAAGCGGACAAAGCGAATGCCATCCACGCCATCGAGAATGTTCATCGCTTCCACCAGGCCCGACTTGCGCGGATTCGGCAGATCGATCTGCGTCACATCGCCGGTGATGACCGCCTTGGCATTGTTGCCCAGGCGCGTCAGGAACATCTTCATCTGCTCGCTGGTCGTATTCTGCGCCTCGTCCATGATGATGAAGGCGTCGTTCAAGGTACGCCCGCGCATAAAGGCCAGCGGAGCCACCTCAATCACGTTGCGCTCCAGCATTTTGTCCACGCGCTCGGGTTCGATCAGGTCGTAAAGCGCGTCATAAAGAGGCCGGAGGTAGGGATCCACCTTTTCCTGCAGGCTGCCGGGCAGGAAACCGAGCCGCTCGCCCGCTTCGACTGCCGGGCGCACAAGCACAATGCGACTGACCTTTTTCGCCAACAGAGCCGATGCCGCCATCGCGACTGCCAGGTATGTCTTGCCTGTACCTGCCGGCCCAATACCGAATACCATGTCCGCCTGTTCGATAGCTTCGACATAATGCCGCTGATTCAGCGAACGCGGCTGCACCATGCGCTTAATTCCCGCCGAGCGCTGCTTGCCGCTCTCTGCCAGGCTGCGAAGCGTGACCGCCGGGTCGGCGACGACGAGCTTGAGCATGCCGTGCAGCTCCCCGTTATGAAGGCTTACACCATTGCGGCGCAGATGTTCGTAGTCGCTGAAGATGCGCTCCACGCGGGCAAGGCTCTCCTGCGAGCCTTCCACATGCAATGCATCGGATTTGAGGTCGATGCGCACATGGAGAGAATCCTCCATGAGTCTCAGGTTTTCATCGCGGGTCCCGAACAGGGGCTCAAGATTCGGCGTGATTTCCAGCGCTTTTTTCATCAAGCGGAGAAATGACCTCCCAGGCATGCTGCGGACACAGCCACCATGTGTAAATTGTTTGAGGGGGATGGGGTAGCAGGGATCAGCGTAGTTTGCACCACATCTATTAGATGCAGAAGCGGAGACAACGGATTGGCATTTTGCACCAAATCTTCGCCGTTTATGGGGTCAGAGTAGCGCTGTGCTCGCTGCTCGTCAATGGGATTTCAGTAAAAAGATAAAGAAGTCGTATCGAAATGGTTTCCGCCTTCTTTATTTGACGGCCGACAATCGTTTTCTCTTTCCCAGTTCTGCATTGAGCTCGGCTCCTACCAGAACCGCAATCGAGCTGATATAGAGCCATATCAGCAGGCCGATCACTGCCCCCAGGGAGCCGTAGGTGGTGTTGTAGTTGGCAAAGTGGCCCAGATAAAAGCTCAGGCCAAAGGAGCCGAGAAACCACACCCCGACGGCCACGGCGGCACCCGGCAATGTCGACCAGAAGGAATGCCGTGCGTGGGGGCCCAGGTAATACGTCAGTTCCAGCGCTGCGACAAACATGACAATCGTGATTACCCAACGAAGCACAGGCCAGATGACGCCTATCGACTCAGGCGCTGAAAAAAAGATAATCAGAAAATGCCCGAAGCGCGGCCCTGCCAGAATGAGCAACAGACACAGTAAGCCTAATCCGCCGACGGTGAAGGTCAATAAGAGCGCCTGCAGGCGGTCGCGCCACCAGGGTCTGGATACGGTCACGTCATAGGCGATATCGAGCGCCTCAATCAGCGCAGAAAAGCCTCCTGTTGCCGCCCAGAGATAGCCGACAATACCAAACGAAAGCACCTTGGTGTGTCCCGGTTCGAGGATACTTAGAACCACCGAATCGACCATCTGCATTGAATCGGGCGGAATCAGGGCAGAGAGAGTTTCTAAAAGCTGGCCGACAATATCCGATACCGGCAGGAAGCGCAGCAATGACGCAAAGACAATCACCAGAGGCACGAGCGAAAGCAGAGAATAATAAGCAAGTCCGGCGGCCACGGTAAAGGCGCGGGAACGCCAGAGCTCGTTGTAAACGACAACGGCTAGTCCGGCCGCCTTCCGGCAGGTTCGCTCAACGTCTGCAGTCAGATTCTGGGTTGTCATGCGCGCGGCCCATTTCTTCCGATGAGGCTCCTCGTCGCATCGGATGCGTCGTCTACTTGCCATCTTTGCCCGGGCGGTGCAATATCCATGCAAGTCTGATTCTCTTTCCCGGTGGGGTTTCCAAATGAAACGACTTGTTCTGTTCTTTCTGCTTTTCGTCACCTCGGCGAGCTTTGCCGCCACTTCCAAGCCCATCACCTTTCCGAGCGGTTCGGAGACAGCTTCGGGCATACTGTATCTTCCCACAGGCGCGGGGCCGCACCCGGCTGTCATCGTCATCCAGGAGTGGTGGGGACTGAATGACTGGATTAAAGAACAGGCAAGTCAGTATGCGGACCGCGGCTTCGTAGCTCTTGCCGTCGATCTTTATCGAGGCAAAGTTGCTACGGATGCGGAAACGGCGCACGAGCTATCACGCGGGCTTCCACAGGATCGCGGCGTGCGCGACCTGGTATCGGCTTTTGATTTCCTCGCAAAACGGAGCGACGTGGATGCGAAGAGAATCGGCGCTGTAGGCTGGTGCATGGGTGGCGGATATGCCGCGCAACTGGCAGTCGCCGAGCCAAACCTGCGGGCTGTTTCGATCAACTATGGAGCGCTGCCCACAGACCGATCGGCTCTCAGCCGGATTCATGCCTCGGTGTTGGGAAACTTCGGCGGACTCGATCAGGGCATTTCGCCGGACAGTGTTCATGCTTTCGCTGATGCCATGAAGAGCTTGGGCAAGCCGGTAGATGTGAAGATTTATCCTGACGCCGGGCATGCCTTTGAAAATCCCAATAATAAGCAGGGCTATAAGCCGGAAGACGCGAAAGATGCGCAGGAGCGCACTTATCATTTTTTGGCGCAAACGCTGAAATAGCGCGGCTTCCTCTTCCCTGCCTACCGTAAGCTTCAGAACCAGAGATGGTTCAGAACAGGGTAACCATTGCAGAATTACAAAAAAGTTCTTGATTCGTGCTTCTTCAACATGTTAACTATGCAGCCAATAACAAAAACAACTACCTTTTGCTGTTTAGAAAAGGGGAATGTGGACATAGGCCACAAATATGAAAATTGGAATAACGATTCGGGGTTATCGGTTGCAAAAAGGGTTGTCGCAGGGTGATATAGAAAAGCGTACTGGCCTGCTGCGCTGCTACCTGTCAAGAGTGGAAAACGGTCATACGGTTCCCTCCCTTGACACTCTCTCCAAGATCGCAAACGCGTTGGATTTACCGCTCTCACAATTTTTTACCGAGGATACGCTGGACCGGGATCTGAATACACAAAAGCTCTCGGACGACGAACTTCGTTTTCTGACACAGATACGCCGCTATTCTTCGAACCTGAACGACAGTGATCGCAAGTTACTGCTGGCCATGGTGAAGAAGTTTGCAACCACAGCGGTCCGCTAATCGGTGAATCTGGCGCCTTCCCCCTGCCGCCAGCACTCTCAAACAGCCCCGGGGTCGGAGCATGCCCTGGGGCTGTGCTCCAAACTCTTCTGCTTTCCCATTCCAAATACTTTCCCACAGAGCTACCCCCTCCCCACATTTCGTACAGAGATAGTTTATTTTCAGTAATTTACGGGAAGTGATTCTGTACGGAGATCATTTATTTTCAATTATTTAGGGCTACAACTCAAGTATTGCCATGATGGCAATGCCACGGCAATACTCCTGTTTTTATTTTACTAAATCAGGGCATAACTACCGGCGGGAGTAATTCTTTTATTTTATTAAACTTACAAATTTTCGAGCTTGACAAAAAATAACTGAGCCGTGGATTACCGGGGAGCCAGATAGAATGAGCGCACTCCAAAGGCGATCAGGAGAAGCAGGAAGCTCATACCCAGAACGGCGAACCAGCGCCGACGGAGAAATACTTCGCGGCGAGAGCCGATGCGGGGCACGAGCGGCAGAGCGAAGGCGAGCCCGCTGAGAAAGCCACCGAGATGCGCCATATTGTCGATCTGCAGCGCGGTGCGGGCGATCCATGTACCCGCGCCGATCACAAAATTCAGCACGGCAAACCAGATGACACTCTTGCGTAATCTTTGAACCTCAATCCGGGGCAGAGGAAGCAGCGGCGATTTCAGCAGCAGAATCAAGACACCTGCCAATCCGAAAACTGCGCCGGAAGCTCCTGCGCCAACGATGCCGCCCGATCCGCCGGGAACCCCGGGATGGACCGCAGTACTGAGCAAATTGCCGCCGATGCCGGTGAGGATATAGGCTGCGAACATTCCGAATGGACCAAGCAGCGGCTCGCCGAGCAGCCCGAGATTCCAGAGGCACCACATGTTGGTTGCCAGGTGAATGATGCCGACGTGGACAAATGTCGCAGTCAGCAGACGCCACCATTCTCCCAAAAGCAATACGTAAGGCCCGTAGTCTGCGCCCCAGATTAGCAGTTGCTCCGGCGTGGGGGAGACGATGGATACGCCGCTGAAGAGCATTCCCAGAAAAACGAGGCAGTTGATGCCGACGAGGATGTAGGTTGCGGGCGCATAGGCCCAGCGCGAGCGTTGCCTTGCGGGCTGAGGAGGAGGAATTGTATCCGGCTGCGGAGACGGGTAGTAATAGGTCTGGCGCGCATCCTGATTGCCTTCGGGAGGCAGGATTTCCGGCTCGACCGGGGCCGCACGAAACGGGCCGCTGCCATTTCCCGAATCATTTTGCCAAGATACGCTCATATTCCGCCTAACTTAACCTTACCCCAGTTCTGGCGAATCTGCTTTGCGGACAAGTATGCGGCATTCAGCGCAATAGTTAAGGGAGCACGTGAATCGTCTTCAGCCAGACTTCTACGCTCTGGGGCCAGGTGGTGATGGGCAGGGCGGTTCTTCTTAGTCCGTAACCATGGCCACCCTGGGCGTAGATGTGCAGCTCTGCCGGGACTTTGGCATTCTTTAATGCCATGAAATAGACCACGGCATTTTCAACATGCACGGGATCGTCTTCTGCCTGCACGAGAAACGTGGGCGGGGTTTGGCTGGTTACGTGGATATCAGGATTCGGCGCGAAGTTCTGTTCTGCGATGGCCAGATATCCGGGATAGACGACGACGGCGAAATCGGGGCGGCAGCTTTGCTTGTCGGCTTCATCGACAGGATCGTATAGGCGTTGATCGAAATGGGTGCTGATGGCGGCAGCCAGATGCCCGCCGGCGGAAAAGCCGAGTACCCCTATGCGTTTGGGATCTATATGCCATTCGGCTGCATGCAGACGGGCTAGACCGACGGCGCGCTGCGCGTCCTGCAAGGCTGCGGGCGATTTTGGGTATGGCCCTGAGTCGGGCACGCGATACTTTACCAGGATGCAGCTGACACCGATGGAGCTAAGCCAGTCGCAGACCTCTGTACCTTCGAGATCGATAGCGAGGATGTGGTAGCCGCCTCCGGGAAAGACGACAATCGCGGCGCCGGTGTTTTTGCCTTTCGGGGTGTAGAGGGTGAGGGTGGGATTGGAGACATTTCCCAGCCGGATGAGCGGCTTTCCGGCGATCAGGCTGTCTTTGGGCGTGGTGGTATCGACTTCCGGGCCGAGGTTTGCGGCGGCGCCGGGCGCTCCATTTGGCCAGAGCGGCATGGTGAGATGGCCGGCGGGGGGCTGCCAGGCGGGTTTTTGCGCGAATCCACAGGTTGAAATACCGGTAACGGCAGCAAAGAGAAGTAGTTTTCTGAGCATATAGCGAACCGGCAACGATGATCGCAGCCGGAGCGTTCTCTGCGCAAGCGCAACTCGCTTTACAATCATCTTTCAGCCTTTTTCATTGCAAGGAGCATGGTCTTGAGCCAAAAACAGGTGCGGCGCGCACTTTTGAGCGTCACCGATAAGAGTGGTCTGGTTGAATTTGCAAAACAGCTAACAAAATTTGGAGTCGAGCTGGTTTCGACCGGCGGAACGGCCAAGGCTCTGAGAGAAGCCGGATTGGCCGTGCGGGATATTTCCGAGCTGACGGGCTTTCCGGAGATGCTGGATGGCCGCGTGAAGACCCTGCACCCCAAGGTGCATGGCGGGATTCTGCATATTCGGGAAAATGCGGAGCATGTGGCGGCGGTGAAAGAGCATGGCATCGAGCCGATCGATATGGTAGTGGTGAATCTTTATGCTTTTGAGAAGACGGCGGCGCGTCCGGGGGCAAAGTTCGCCGAGATCATTGAAAACATCGATATTGGCGGGCCTTCGATGGTGCGCTCGGCGGCAAAAAACTGGGAAGATGTTGCCATCGTCACCGACGCTGCGGATTATTCCGCGCTTACAGAAGAACTGGCGGCGAACCAAGGTGCATTGAACCGCGAGACTCGCTGGCGGCTGGCGAAGAAGGCCTTTGCGGTTACGGCAGCGTACGATACGGCCATTGCGAATACGCTTGAAAAAATTGCTTCGCCGGAACCGGCGGAAGCGCCTGTGCAGTTCGCCGATCCGGCAACTGCGCCCTTCCCGGAGGCTTTGCGCATCAACTATCCGCTGGCGATGAGCCTGCGCTATGGGGAGAATCCGCACCAGAAGGCGGCGCTGTATGCGGATGGGTCGGGCACAGGAATTGCGGGCGTGAAGCAGCTGCAAGGCAAGGAGCTGAGCTATAACAATTTGGTCGATCTGGACGCATGCTGGGAGCTGGCGCAGGAGTTCGACGAGCCGGGCGTGGCGATTATTAAGCACACGAATCCATGCGGCGCGGCGACAGGATCGACTGTTCTCGAGGCCTACCAGAAGGCTTTGGCTGCCGATCCGGTTTCGGCTTTCGGCGGCGTGATCGGCATCAATCGCGAAGTGGATGAAGCCGCCGCGGAAGAAATTGCCAAGCTGTTTGTGGAGGCGATTGCGGCTCCCGGGTTTACCGAAGGCGCACGGTCGCGCTTTGCAGCAAAGAAAAATTTGCGCCTGGTGGAAGTGAAGTCGGCGAAGACGGATCGCGTCATCAAACAGGTTTCAGGTGGATTGCTGTTGCAGGACGCGGATCATGGCCATGTAACCGCCGCGGAGCTGAAGACGGTTACGGAGCGCAAGCCGACGGAAGAAGAACTGGCGGCGCTGCTTTTTGCATGGCGCGTTTGCAAGCATGTGAAATCGAATGCGATTGTTTATGCGCGCAATGGGCAGACGATCAGCGTAGGCGCTGGGCAGATGAGCCGCGTGGATGCGGCGAAGTTCGGAGCGATGAAGGCGATTCTGCCGCTGGAAGGCTGCGTGGCTGCTTCGGATGCGTTCTTTCCCTTTCCGGACGGGCTGGAAGTTGTTGTGGGGGCGGGAGCTACGGCGGTGATCCAGCCGGGCGGGTCGGTGCGCGACGATGAAGTGATTGCGGCGGCGAATCGGCTGGGGGTTGCGATGGTCTTTACCGGGATGCGGCACTTCCGTCACTAATCCTGATGGATGCGCGTGAGTCCAGAAGGCGGAGTTTCACGTCTATCTGACAGAAATTCCCGCACTCGCTGGTAATAATTGCTTATGAAAGCACTCACGCGCATCGCATCGGTTCTGGTTCTTGCATTCTTTGCCTTTACTGCTCTCGCTCAACCGCAACAGAATGGCGGTGAAGGCCGTGGACCGCGCGGCGGCTTCATGGGAATGACCTCTGCCGTTCACGGCACGGTGACTGCCATCGATGGCAGCACCTTCACCATCAAGACGGAGGACGGCACGAGCTACAAAGTGGCTACGGGGCCGAACACGCACATCATGAAGGACCGCCAGCCGATCAAGGCATCGGACGTTCACACGGGCGATGTGATCATGACCGGCGGCGAGGTTGACCAGCAGGCGCACACTGTCGGCGCTGTTTTCCTGGCTGTTCTCGATGCCGAGCAGGTTGCGCGCATGAAGCAGATGCAGGCGGATTTCGGCAAGACATGGACTGCCGGCAAAATTGCGGCAATCAAAGACCTCACGCTCACCATCGACAGGCCCGACAAGAAGACGCAGACCATTACCGTGGATGAGAACACATCCTTCCGCAAGCATCGCGACAGCATAACGCTTGCCGATATCAAGGTGGGCGATACGGTGTCTGCACGCGGCGCGTTACAGAACGGCAACTTTGTCGCCACGGAACTGACAGTGATCGATCCGAACCGTCGCCCCGGCGGCGGCCCTGGATTTGGCGGGGCCGGAAACGCTCCACAGCAGTAAACAGATGCTCATAAGGATATTCCCTGTGTCTCGATTGCTGACATGCAGTTTTTTGCTGGCCTTACCCGTGGTTTGCTTAGGGCAGACGACGCAGGCGGTTTCAACTCCGACGCAAGCTGTAACGCAGGCCGGCGGCACGATTCATGGAACAGTGAAGTCGGGAACGACTCCGCTGCCGGGTGTGAGCATTACTGCGACCAATACGCTTACCGGAAAGAAATACAGCACGGTGACGGATGCTACCGGCGCCTATTCTCTTGCCATTCCGCAGAATGGGCGCTACGTGGTCAAGAGTGATTTTGCCGCATTTGCCGCGATTACCAAAGAGGCTTTACTCAATGCCGCATCGCATAACCAGCAAGCAGACTTTGCACTGGTGCTGGCATCGCGCGCTACGCAACAGGAGCAAGGCGGCGACCAGGCGGGACAATTAGCGCAGAGGCTGCGGCAGTATGCGGGCAGCGGCTCGCAGAATCTCAGCCTGATGGGCGCGGCGGCTGGATTGATCCAGGCCGGCGGCGGAAGCTCGAATGCGGATGCTCAACTGCCTACGCTGGCGAACAACTCGGATTTTTCGGGTGAATCGGTGGCTGTGAATGGACAGAGCGGCACGACGAATCCTTTTGCCGGCCTGGATATGCAGCAGATGCGGCTAAACATGGAGGACAACGAGTTCAACCAATCGCTCTCACAAACACCGGGTAGCGGCGGACGTGGCGGAGGCTTCGGCGGACGGGGCGGTTTTGGCGGCGGGCCTCCCGGCGGTGGTGGCGGGGTGCGCATACGCGGAAACTTTCGCAACTTCAATCCTGCAAAGCCGCATGGAGCTATTTTCTGGAATGGCGGGAACTCTGCGCTCAATGCTGAGCCGTTTTCTGTACGCGGCGCGCCGCTCAATCAACCGCCTTACGCTTCCAATCACTTTGGGCTGACGTTTGTCGGCGCGCCTTACATACCAAAAATTCTTGAGAACGATACGAAGGACTTCCTCTTTTTTACGCTGGCGGGCAATCGCTCCTCATCACCTTTTAACCAGTATGGAACTGTGCCTACTGCCGCGGAGCGCAGCGGCGATCTTTCTGCGTTGACGGATCAGAACGGCAATCCGATTACGATTTACAACCCGGCAAGCGGACCGGGCGGAGCGACCTGCACAGCGAACGGCAATGTGCCGGGACAGCCGTTTGTCGGCAATGTGATTCCGGCAGCATGCATCTCACCACAGGCTCTGGGCTTGTTGCGCTACATTCCGCAACAGAACCTGCCCGGAGCTTTTCAGAATTATCAGCGCATTACCACCAACCAGACCAACACCACGAATGTCGGCTTGCGCTACATGCGCAGCTTTGGAGCAGGCTCCGCAGGCGGCCCGCTGGCGGGGATGATTCGGCAATTTATGGGACAGGGCGGCAACAGCTGGCGGCAGAGTATCAACGCCAATTTCAATTACAGCCATAATGCGTCCGATGAGCTGAATATCTTTCCCGATCTCGGCGGCAAGCAGCAGATGCACCAGTATTCGCTGCAAGCCGGCTACTCTTTAGGGAAAGGAAAGCTTACGAACAATCTGACAGCAGGATGGAACCGCAGCAACATCGAGCTGCAGAATTACTTTACGAATCAAACGGATGTCGCGCAGCAACTGGGCATCAGCATTTTCGGCGGACAACCTGCGAGCCCGCTCAACTATGGCCTGCCGAATCTCACACTCAACCAGTTCACGGGCCTTAATGAGCAGCAGCCTAACTTCCATACAAACCAGACGATTTCGGTGAGCGAATCAAGCTCGTGGATTCACAAGAAAAATAACTTCAAGTTCGGCGGCGACTTCAAGCGCGTTCATCTGGATATGCTGGGCAATGCCAATTCCACCGGAACGTTTTACTTTACGGGCCTTTATACGCAGGAGCCCGGAACCGGCGGCAACAACAATGGAGCGCTGGCTACGAGCGGCTCTTCACTTGCGGATATGCTTCTCGGATTTCCGCAGCAAACAGCGCTGCAGGCGCCTTACCAGAAGGCGTATCTGCGGGAAAACGTCTGGGACCTTTTCTTTCAGGACAGCTGGCAGGCTCTACCCAATTTAACGATCATGGCGGGGCTGCGTTATGAATATTTCTCGCCATATTCCGAGAAAGATGATCGCATTGTGAATCTCGACGCGGGGGAGAATTTCACCAGCGTCGTTCCGGTGCAGCCGAACCAGGTTGGTCCTTACTCCGGGAAGTTTCCTCGCACGCTGATCGAACCTGAGCGCAATGATTTCTCTCCGCGTATTGGCCTTGCATGGAGAGCGATCAAAGACACTGTGGTTCGCGCCGGATACGGCATTAACTTTGCCAACGGGCAGTATGTAAAGTTCGTGCAGAACTTTGCCTTCCAGCCGCCTTTCGCAGACGTGCAGACGAATGAAGCGACGACTTCCGATGCCGCCATTACGCTGGCGAACGGCTTCCCTGCGCCGCAGGGCTCGGGCAACTACGCAGTCAACAAAAACTTCCGCCTGCCTTATGTGCAGGTGTGGAATATCGATGTACAGCGCACGCTGCCTCTCGGCATTGTTCTGAATGTCGGCTATAACGGATCGAAGGGCACGCGCCTTGATGTTGTGAGCGCGCCCGGCCGGAGCGCTACGGAAAGCCTCAGCGGCGTTTATTACGATTGGGAAGACTCCATTGCCTTCTCGAACTACAACGCGCTGGCTGTGCGCCTGCGCAAGCGCATGCAGAGGGGCATCGCGATTGGCGCGACTTACACCTATTCGCATTCGATCGATAACGCCAGCTCGATTGGCGGCAATGGCGGCACAGGCTTGGTGGTAGCGCAGAACTGGCAGAACATTCTCGCCGAAAAATCGAATTCGAGCTTCGATATTCGACACAACTTTAAAGGCGATTTCGTTTATGAATTGCCGTTTGGTCCTGACACGCATCTGCTTACCAGCGGAAATTTCTGGTCGCATGCGCTGGCGAATATTTCATTCTCCGGCAATTTTGATTTCGCTACCGGCGAGCCGCTCACTCCGCATTACGAGGCGAGCATTGAAGATGTAGCTCGCGGCAGCGCCGGTTCCTTGCGCCCCGACTATGTTCCCGGGGCCTCGCTTACAACAGGCGGAGGCACGATTCGCAACTGGTTCAACAAAGCTGCCTTCGATCAGCCCTCCTCTACCTATGGAACAGCGCCGCGCTATTTCATTCCCGGGCCAGGGACTGTTTCTTTCGACGCTTCACTCTCCAAGAGCATTCGCTTTGGGGATATGCGCAATCTTGAAATGCGCGCTACGGCTAACAACGTTTTCAATACTGTGCAATATGCAGGTGTGGATACAACTTTAGGTTCTGCCACCTACGGACAAGTTACCTCCGCCTCTTCCATGCGCCAGTTCACGTTCATGGCACGCTATCGCTTTTAAAGGAGACAGAAAATGACGATGAAAAAATTTGATGTTCTCCTACGCGGAGCGGGGCGCCTGAGCACAAGCAAGATGCTGTGGCTAGTCGCAGTTCTCATAACGCTGATAAGCCCGAACCTACATGCGCAAGATGACCAATCCCAGACTTTCACGCTGAAAGTGAATTCTGATCTCGTTCTCACTAACGTTGTTGTGCGCGACAAGAAGACGGGCCAGGTTGTGAAAGGACTTACGCAAAAAGATTTCACCATCAGCGAAAACGGCAAAGCGCAACAGATTGCCACCTTCGATTTTGAGAGCGTCGATGAAGCTGCCGTGCTCAACGAGGCGACCATCAGCGGCAAATCGGGGAATATTGTCCTGGGCAAGTCTTCTGTTGTGACGGGCGACGCGCTACGCGATCATCGGCTCGTCATCCTCTTCTTCGATCTCACTTCGATGCAGCCTGAGGATATCGAGCGCGCACAGGATGCGGCACGCAACTACATCAACAAGCAGATGCAGGCTGCCGATGTTGTGGCTGTCACTTCGCTGGACGCATCGCTTTCACTCGATCAGGATTTCACGCAGGACAAGCAGCTTCTTCTGAAGGCGGTGAACAGTTACTCCGGCGACCAGGCGCAGGGCTTTGCGCCGGGTAGCACCAGCACCACCAATCAAGTTGAAGATACGACCGCCTACACGGCAGACGAGAGCGAATACAACGACATCAACACTGACCGCGAACTGTATGCTATCGCTGCCATCGCCAAGTCGGTCAACTACATCAACCAGAAGAAGTCTCTGCTCTACTTCTCCGGCGGCATCTCGCGCGACGGCATCGAGAATCAGGCTTCGCTGCGCTCCGCGATCAACGCCGCTGTACGCTCCAACATGTCCATCTACTCCATCGATTCGCGCGGCCTGGAAGCCATTTCGCCGCTGGGCGATGCTTCGACGGGAAGCCTGCGCGGCACCAGCGCTTACAACGGCGCTGCATTACAGAATAATCTCGACGCCAACTTCAACTCGCAGGAAGTGATGGCGAATCTCTCGTCGGATACCGGCGGAAAAGCTTTCTTCGATTCCAACGACTTCGCTCCGGCCTTTCAGCGCATGCAGCAGGATACTTCTGCTTATTACGTCATCGGCTTCCGATCGATGGATGCGCGGCGCGACGGCTCTTACCGGCGGTTGTCGATCAAGGTTAATCGCCCTGATGTAAAGCTGGAGTATCGTCCGGGTTACTACGCGCCTGCGGATTTCAAGCATTCCAACAAGGAAGACCGCGAGCGCGAACTGGATGACCAGCTTGCCAGCGACCTGCCCGCAACCGATGTTGCAGTTTATCTACAGGCGCTGTATTTCCGCATGGATGACTTTCACTACGCTATCCCGATCTCGATTCTTGTTCCCGGCTCACAGATTCCTTTTGTGAAAGGCGGCGACCGCGACAAGGCCACGCTCGATATCATTGGCGAGGTCAAAGATGCTGCGGGACGTGTTATCGGCAACGCACGCGATACGGTCAAGCTTGCTATCGATCAGGCGCAGCAGGTTCGGCAGCGCACCATCCAGTATTCGACCAGCTTTACGCTGCCAGCTGGAAAGTTTCATTTGAAATTTGTGGTGCGCGAGAACGAAACCGGACGCATGGGCTCGTTCGAGACAGACATCAACGTGCCCGATCTGCGCAAAGCTCCGGTAAAGCTGAGCTCGGTTGTGCTGGCCAGTCAGCGCATCCCTGCCGGGAAAAAATCTGACAGCCCACTCATTCGCGATGGCCAGCAGATCGTTCCGAACCTGGCGCATGTCTTCAGGCAGAACCAGCACCTCTATTTTCTTTATGAGGTCTACAACCCCGCGAAAGCAACGAGCGGAGCAGAACAAACGGGGCAGAATGAGACAAAGCCTAAGGGTAAGAAGAATGCGAAAGATACGGCTGCAACGCCGGTGCGCGTCTTTACCAGCATTGAATTCCTGAGCAATGGATTGAAGGTTTATGAAACGCCGCTGATCCAGGCCACGCAGTTGAATGAGCCTTCGCGCGACGCTATCTCCTTCCAGTTCGATGTGCCGCTTACCGATCTGAAGCCCGGCCTTTATACGTGCCAGGTTAATGTGATTGACGACGCGGGAGGCAGCTTTACATTTCCAAGAATGGCTTTGCTGGTTCGTGAGCCTGGGCCGCAGGCTGCGGTGGCAACGGGAGCTTCGGGCCGTTAACTGCGGCAGAACATCACAGGCGAAGAAGAAACGAAAATCGCTGTAGAATAGCGGAATGGAATTGCAGTCTGTTCCGGCGAGTCTTGCCTGGGCGCACCCGGTAGTGCAGGAGTGGTTTGTGCGCCGTTTCGGCACGCCTACGGAGCCGCAGGAGCAGGGCTGGCCGCATATTCTGGATGGCAAGCCGGTGCTCATTTCTGCGCCTACGGGATCGGGCAAGACGCTGGCAGCGTTTCTCATCTGCATTGATCAGCTGATTCGCAAGGCGCTGAAAGGCAGGCTTGGGGCGGATACGGAAGTCGTTTATGTCTCGCCGCTCAAAGCGCTTTCCAATGATGTGCAGAAAAACCTGGAAACGCCGCTGAAGGAGATTCAGCAGCTGGCGCTGGAGCGCGGCTATCTCTCGCCGCAGATTCGCACGGCCGTCCGTACGGGCGATACGCTGCCGGTTGAGCGCCAGCGCATGCTCAAGCAGCCGCCGCACATTTTGGTTACTACGCCGGAGTCGCTCTACATCCTGCTTACTGCGGAGAAGAGCCGCAACAATCTGCGGCATGTGCGCACGGTGATCGTGGATGAAATTCATGCCATGGCCGATGACAAGCGCGGCGCGCATCTGGCTCTTACGCTGGAGCGGCTGGATGCCCTTGTTTGCGGCGAGAATCGGCTTTGTGTCGGCGATTGGGTCACGGCAAACGGCACGCCGCCGCAGCGCATCGGGCTTTCGGCTACGCAGAATCCGATTGAGCTAGTGGGGGATTTTCTGCGGGGCGGCAATCCGCAGCGCGTGGAGATTGTGCAGGTAGGACAACGACGCCGGCTTGATCTCGCTATTGAGATTCCGACAGAAGAATTGGGCGCAGTGGCCAGCAATGCCATCTGGGACAGCATTTATGAACGGCTTGCGGCATTGGCGATGGAGCATCGCTCGACGCTGGTGTTTGTAAACACGCGCAAGCTGGTGGAGAGGCTTGCCTTTCGACTGAGCGAATTGCTTGGCGAAGAAAATGTCGCCGCGCACCACGGTAGCCTTTCGCGCAAGCTGCGCCTGGAGGCAGAACGCAAGCTCAAGGAGGGCGAGATTCGGCTGCTGGTGGCGACGGCATCGCTGGAGCTTGGCATTGATATCGGCAACGTCGATCTTGTGTGCCAGATCAACTCGCCGCGCGCGGTGGCTGTGGCGATGCAGCGCGTGGGTCGGGCGGGACACTGGCGCGGCGCGATTCCCAAGGGGCGATTCTTTGCTACGACGCGCGATGACCTGTTGGAGCAGGCTGCGCTAGTTCGGGCCATGCGAGCGGGCGTGCTGGATAAGCTGGAGATCCCGCCAAAGCCGCTGGACGTGCTGATGCAACAGATTGTGGCGGCGTGCGCTGCGGAGCCGTGGGAGGAAGACGCTCTCTTTGGCGTGTTGCGCAGAGCGCAGCCGTATCGCGATCTGGCGCGCGATGAGTTCGAGGAAGCGCTATGCCTGCTCACAGATGGCATTGAGGCCAGCCGCGGACGGTATGGTTCGTACCTGCTGCGGGACCGTGTGCATGGGCGCATCCAGGCAAGACGCGGCGCGCGCACGACCGCGGTTTCCAATGGCGGCGCGATTCCCGATACTGCTCTCTTTGCCGTGATTGCAGAGCCGGAAGGCGTGCAGATTGCTACGCTCGATGAGGACTTTGCGATCGAGTCGTCGGCTGGAGATATTATTCTGCTCGGCAATACCAGCTGGCGCGTCTTGGGTGTTGAGAGCGCGGGACGCGTGCGCGTGGAAGATGCGCATGGACAGCCGCCTACCGTTCCCTTCTGGCGCGGAGAAGCGCCGCAGCGCACAATTGAGCTGTCGCAGTTCATCAGTGATTTGCGCGAGGAACTGGACCTCCGCACGCAGGATGTTCTGCCGGGATATATCAGCCAGTCACATCCGAAGATTGCCGAGACGGTTGCATGGCTTAAGGATGAGTGCGGCCTCTGCGATTCCGGCGCGGAGCAACTGATTGGCTACATCGTTGCCGGCCGCTCTGTATTAGGCACTGTGCCTACGCTAACGACGATTGTCGCGGAGCGCTTCTTCGACGAAGGCGGCGGCATGCAGCTTGTTCTGCATGCTCCGTTTGGAGGGCGCATCAACAAGGCGTGGGGATTGGCTCTGCGCAAACGCTTCTGCCGCGGCTTCAATTTCGAGCTGCAGGCAGCGGCGACGGACAACGGGCTGAACATCTCGCTGGCCGAGCAGCATAGCTTTCCGTTGAGCGATGTCTTCCAGTTTCTTACTGACCAGACGGTAACGGAGCTGCTGCAGCAGGCTTCGCTGACATCGCCGATCTTCAAGGCGCGCTGGAAGTGGGATGCCGGCCGCAGCCTGCAATTGCTGCGTTTCAGGAACGGCAAGAAGATTCCGCCGCAGATTCAGCGAACACGCGCGGACGATCTGCTGGCCAGCGTCTTTCCGCAGGTGGCGGCCTGTCAGGAGAACATCGAGGGCGACATCGAGATTCCGAATCATCCGCTGGTGCGCGAGGTAATGAAAGATGTGCTGGGCGAGGCGATGGACCTCGAAGGCTTGAAACGTGTGCTGGCTGACATGCATGCGGGGCGCATTCGCTGTGTTGCTGTGGATACGGCGACGCCATCGCACTTTGCGCATGAGATGCTGAATGCGAATCCGTATGCGTTTCTTGACGATGCTCCGCTGGAAGAGCGTCGCGGGCGTGCGGTGAGCCTGCGCGGCGTACTGCCGGACAATCTGCTGGGCGATGCGGGCAGGCTTTCGCCGGAGGCAATTGCATCTGTGCGCGATGAGACATGGCCGGATGTGCGCGACGAGCATGAACTGCATGATCTGTTGTGCTCGCTGGTGATTGTGCCTGCGGAGACGCTGGCGCTTTCCGCGGCGCTGGATTGGGATGTGTTCTTCTCGCGGCTGGAATCGCAGGGACGCGCTGCGCTTGCGATGGTTGGCGAGCGTGCTTATCTTTGCGCAGCAGAACGTGCGGAATGGCTGAGGCTGCTGTGGCCTGAGCTTCGATTGGATGCTGTTCTGCCGCATGTAACTGCGACGGTTACGGATTCGGATGAAGTTCTGCGCAAGGCTGTGCAGGGCTGGATGGCGATTCTTGGGCCGGTGTCGTCGCGGTCGCTGGCCGAGCGGCTGGGGTTGGCTCCCGGTGAAGTGTGGAAGCAGATGCTTCGGCTGGAGATGACGGGAACGATTCTGCGCGGCGTCTTCGAGAGGTACGGGCAGCCGGCCTCCGACGTGGACGTGGAATGGTGCGAGCGCCGATTGCTGCAGCGCATTCACAAACGCACGCTGCTGGCGCTGCGCAAGCAGGTCGAGCCGGTGACGCCGTCCGTTTTTATGCAGTGGCTGCTGCGGTGGCAGCATGTGGCTCCGAATACCCAGCTCTCAGGAGAGGCCGGGGTTCTGGAGGCGCTGCGTGGACTGGAGGGCTTCGAGGCTCCGGCGGTTGAATGGGAGCGGTCGCTTCTGCCGCAGAGGGTGGCGGGGTATGATCCGCGATGGCTGGATGCGCTGTGTCTCTCCGGCGTGGTGGGGTGGGGGCGGATTTCGCCGCATCCGGCGTTCAGCTCCATCGAGTCGGGCGGGCCGCGACGCGTGGTGCCGACCAGCATGGCTCCGGTGACCTTCTTTGTCCGCGAGGAGGCGCTGTGGATGGACCTTTGCCTGGCGGAGCGGAAGATTCCGGAGACGTGCCTGACGGCTTGCCTCAGCGAGCTGGCGGGGCGGGTGCGGAGCATCCTGTCGTCGGGCGGGGCGATGTTCGCGGGCGACATGGTGCGGGCTTTGGGTGTTCCGGCGGCGGAGCTGGACCTGGCGTTGTGGGAGCTGGTGGCCGCAGGGCTGGTGACGGCGGACGGCTTTGACAGCCTGCGCATGCTGATCGATCCCCGGCGGAAGCAGGCGGCGGGCAGCCGTGTGCGCGTTAAACAGGCGGCGGGCAGATGGAGTCTTTTCCGGGCCGGGGAGCAGCTCTCGGGCGCAGATGCCGTATTGCAGCGCGAAGCTGAGGTCGAGTCAGCGTGCCGCATGCTGCTGGCTCGCTATGGCGTTGTTTTCCGCGACCTGCTGGAGCGCGAGACTACGGTTCCACGCTGGCGCGAGCTGGTCGGCATTTTGCGACGCATGGAAGCGCGGGGTGAAGTGCGCGGCGGGCGGTTTGTTTCCGGCTTCGGCGGCGAGCAGTTTGCGTTGCCGGAGGCGCTGGATTCGCTGCGCGAGGCGAGGCGCGGCGGCTTGAAGGTAGACGCGGTGACGATTGCGGCTGCCGATCCGCTGAATTTGATTGGCGTGGTGGTGCCGGGAGAACGGGTGGCGGCGGTGGCTGGGAACCGGGTGGTTGTGGATGCTGCGGTGCTGGCTCCGCTCGAGAACCCCAACCTTCGCTCCACTCAGGATGGGGCACCCATTGTTGTGGCGCAACTATCCTTGAAGGAATCCATCTATGAGCAGCCTCCTACCGCCTGATCCTTTGCCTTCGCTGGTGGAGGGTGAGGATTACTACATGGATGGGCCGTACGTGGTGTTTACCGAGGCCTATCATCGCAAGCGGGGATATTGCTGCCAGTCCGGGTGCAGGCATTGTCCCTGGAGTACGAAGGATGGTGCGGTCGAGAGTTCATGACGATTTGATGGGCTTGACAAATTTTGGACGGAATTTGGTAAACGATTTCTTCACGATAGCGGAACGCGATAGGGTGGATGTGCATATCCAGTTGAGGTGAGGATGCGTTCGATTGCTTGTTTGTTGGCGGTTTTCATTGCACTGAGCTGCGGGGCACAACAGAACCCGGTAGAGGTAAAAGTCGATTTGAGCGCGCGGGAGGGAAAGTTCACTCCGATTTACGCGTGGTTCGGCTATGACGAGTCGAATTACTCGACGACGAAAAATGGACGCGCTTTGCTGGGAGAATTGCACGATTTGAGCCCGGTTCCAGTGCATATTCGCGCGCATTTTCTGCTGGCTACGGGCGGCGGGAAGCCGGAGCTGAAGTGGAGCTCTACGAACGTTTATACCGAGGACGCGCAGGGCAAGCCGGTCTATGACTGGACGATTCTCGACCAGATTTTCGATGCGTATGCGGCGGCAGGCGTGCGTCCGATGGTGGAGCTGGGATTTATGCCGAAGGCGTTGTCGAGCCATCCCGACCCGTATCACATTCCCTGGCCTACGAAGCCGGGCGATGTGGAGGGATGGTCGTTTCCGCCGAAGGATTATGTGCGCTGGGGCGAGCTGGCGTACCAGGTGGCGGCGCACATGGCGCATCGCTATGGCAAAGATGCGGTGGCGGACTGGTATTGGGAAATATGGAATGAGCCGGACATTTTTTACTGGCATGGAACGCAGGAGGAATACGACAAGCTCTATGACTATGCGGTTGCCGGGGTGAAACGAGCGATTCCGGAGGCGCGCGTGGGCGGGCCTGCTTCGACGGGACCGACGCCGGGAAGCCGGTCGGCGCAGTTTCTGGAAGCGTTTTTACGGCATTGCGCGGAGGGCAAGAGCGCGGCGACGGGTGGCGCGATTCCGCTGGATTTTATTTCGTTTCATGTGAAGGGGAATCCGAAGATTGTTGCCGATCATGTGCAGATGGGGCTGGATAACGAATTGAGAAATGCGGAGACAGGATTTGCGATTGTGCATACGTTTCCGCAGTTCGCAAAGCTCCCGGTGATTTTGAGCGAGGCCGATCCGGAAGGATGCGCGGCGTGCTCGTCGCGGAAGTATCCGCATAATGCGTATCGCAACGGGACGCTCTACCCCTCGTATACGGCGGCGGCGATGAAGCGGCTCTTTGCGCTGCGCGATCGTTACGATGTGAACCTGATCAGCATGCTGACGTGGGCGTTTGAATTTGAGGACCAGCCTTATTTTGACGGCTTCCGTACGTTGTCGACGAATGGGATCGATAAGCCGGTGCTAAACCTGTTTCGCATGGCTGGGCTGATGGATGGCGACCGCGTGCGGGTTGAAAGCAGCAGCGCTGTTGGGCTGGATGACATTGTGAAAGCGGGCGTGCGACAGCAGCCGGATGTGGATGCACTGGCTACGGCTTCCGATCATGAGGCGGCGGTGATGCTGTGGAACTATCACGATGACGATGTGGCCGGGCCCTCGGCGACGGTGGATTTGCAGGTGAAGGGTTTTCCCGCTTCGGCAAAGCGGGTGCTGGTGGAGCATTATCGCATTGACGATAATCACAGTAATGCTTATACGGTGTGGAAGCAGATGGGATCGCCGCAGAATCCCTCGGCGGAGCAGTATGCGCGGCTGAAGGCTGTGGGCGGGTTGGAGCTGCTGGATTCGCCGCGGTGGATAGATGTGGATGCTGCGGCGAAATTGAGCTTTGATTTGCCGCGGCATGGGGTTTCGCTGGTTCGGTTTATGTGGTGATCTCCACCCTTCGCGCTGCTCAGGATGGGGCACCCGGGGTTTTGTGTTGATTCTGCTTCTCTACCCACATTCTAGCCACGTCTCTACCCACATCTCTTCGAGATGTGGGGTACCCCGGTGGTTGTAGATAAAACCGGACGAGCTTACGAGCGTGATAGGCTCAGATTTGACTATGTTTGCGAGGTTGACCGCATTTTTGCTGTGCTGCTTCTGCGCGTTTTCTGCGCTGGCTCAAGGTGACCCTGACGACGAGTGTTCGTTGCATTCCTTGAAGCCATGCTTGGTGCATGTGGCGCAGGATGAAGTGGGGATTGTGACCAGCCCGTTTCGCATGAGCGGGAAAGACATGTTGTGGGTTGCTCCATTTGGAGTGGCAACGGGATTTTCCATTGACTATGACGCGCATATGATGCGGTCGCTGGGAGTGCATCCGGACCGCGAACAAAAGTTCAAGAAGTTTTCCGATTATGTCGGTCTGTACGGGCCTTCGGCAGCGCCGGTAGTGGGTTATTTTGTTGCGGCAGCCACGCATAACGATTACCTGCGGGAGTCGTCAGTGCTGGCGGGCGAAGCAACGATTGATGCGCTGATTCTCAATGAAGGGCTGAAGTATGCGATCAATCGCGAGCGCCCGAACCAGGGCGACGGGACGGGGCGCTTCTGGCCGCATGGGCCGGGCACGTGGCCTGACGGTCAGTCGATGCCTTCGAATCACTGCATGATTGCATGGTCGTTTGCGCGGGTGATTGCAGGGCAGTACAACACATGGCCGACGAAGGTTACGGTGTATTCGCTGGCGACGGCAGTTTCCGCTTCGCGAGTTCTGTCGCGCGAGCATTTCCCTTCGGATGTGATTGTGGGCAGCACGCTGGGATATATGATCGGCGATTATGTCTTCCGGCATCGCTCACGCGAGGCGGTGTTGTTTTCGCTGTCTGCGGTGCATACGGCGCAGGGGCAGGGCGTGCAATTAGATATTCATCTGGGGCCGCATTGATCGGATTGCGGCAACGGCAAATAAAAAGGGCGGATTTGCATCCGCCCTTTCGGTTTGTTGAGGCGATTTTTCTTAGGCCCTGGCGGCGTCTACCTTTTCGGTATCGACTCCGAGTTCCTTGAAGGCGGCTTGCGCTTTTTTGGCATCGAATTTGCCATCGCGGGCCAGCCTGGAGAGCGTGGCGGCGACGATGGATTCGGCGTTTACCTCGAAGTGCTTACGCAGGTATTCGCGGTTGTCGCTGCGTCCGAAGCCATCGGTGCCGAGCGTTACGAGCCGGCTGTTCAACCAGGGAGAGAGCTGATCGGGAACAACCTTCATGTAGTCGCTGGCGGCGATGATGGGGCCCTTTGTGCCTTTGAGCGCCTGCAGGATGTACGGGGTTTTCTCCGTCTCGGCAGGATGCAGGCGGTTCCAGCGCTCGATGGAGAGGGCGTCGCGGCGCAGCTCGTTGTAGCTGGTTACGCTCCAGACATCGGTCTGCACGCCGTATTTCTCAGCGAGAATCTGCTGAGCGCGGAGAGCCTCGTTGAGAATGGGGCCGCTGCCGAAGAGATGCGCATCGGCTTTGCCCTTGATGGCGGTCTTGAATTTGTAGATGCCGCGCAGAATGCCTTCGCGAACACCCTCCGGCATTTCCGGCATGGCGTAGTCTTCGTTGTACATGGTGATGTAGTAGAAGACCTGCTCGTTCTCCTGATACATGCGGCGGATGCCGTCCTGCAGAATGACCGCCATTTCGTAGACGTAGGCGGGGTCATAGCTAACGCAGGTGGGCACGGTGCTGGCGAGCACGTGGCTGTGACCGTCCTGGTGCTGCAGGCCCTCGCCGAGCATGGTGGTGCGGCCCGCGGTGCCGGCCATAAGGAAGCCCTTGCCGCGCGAATCGGCGAAGGCCCAGATCATGTCGCCGACACGCTGGAAACCGAACATGGAGTAGTACATGTAAAACGGAATGGCGGGCACGCGGTAGTTCGAGTATGCCGTTCCGGCAGCGGTAAACGAGGCCATGGAGCCAGCTTCGGTAATTCCCTCTTCGAGTATCTGGCCGTCCTGCTCTTCACGGTAGTAGAGCAGCATGTCGAGGTCGTGGGGCTTGTATTTCTGGCCTTCCGCAGCGTAGATGCCTACCTGGCGAATGGCCGATTCGAGGCCGAAGGTGCGGCCTTCGTCGGGGACGATGGGCACGATCAGCTTGCCGATTTCGGGATCCTTGAGCAGGTGGCGCAGGATGCTGACGAAGCCCATGGTGGTGGAGACGGCGCGGTTCTTTGAGCCCGCGGTCCATTCGCTGTAATAGTCGAGCTCGGGAGCCTTGAAGTTGAGCTTTTCCGGAGCTTCGCGTTTGGGCATGTAGCCGCCGAGCGCTTTGCGGCGCTCGTGCAGGTACTGGATTTCCGGCGCGTCATCGGCAGGCTTGTACGGCGTGCCGTGCTTGGCCGCGTCTTCGGGGACAGGAATATCGAAGCGGGTGACGAAGGTCGTGAGCGCCTCGTCGGTCATCTTCTTTTCCTGGTGCGCGGCGTTGCGGGCTTCGGTGGTGCCCATGCCGTAGCCCTTGACGGTTTTGGCGAGGATGACGGTGGGACCACCGCGGTGTTCGGTTGCGCGCTTGTAGGCGTTGTATATCTTTACGGGATCGTGGCCGCCGCGATGCAGGCGGGCGAGCTGCTCGTCGGTCATGTCGGCGACGAGCTCGAGTAGTTCAGGATACTTGCCGAAGAACTCCTGGCGGATGTATGCGCCGCCCTTGGCCTTGAACGCTTGATATTCGCCGTCGACGCATTCTTCCATGCGCTTGAGCAGAAGGCCTTTGTGGTCGCGCTCGAAGAGAGCGTCCCAATCGGACCCCCAGATGACCTTAATAACATTCCAGCCGGCGCCGCGGAAGACGCCTTCCAGCTCGTCGATGATGCGCTTGTTGCCGCGCACCGGGCCGTCGAGGCGCTGCAGGTTGCAGTTGATGACGAAGACGAGGTTGTCCAGCTTTTCGCGCGAGGCAACGGTGATGGCGCCGAGGGTGTCAACTTCATCGGTTTCGCCGTCGCCGACGAATGCCCAGACTTTGCGCGGGGTCTTCTCGATGAGATTGCGGTTTTCGAGATAGCGCATGAAGCGCGCCTGATAGATGGCGTTCAGCGGGCCGATACCCATGGAAACAGTGGGGAAACGCCAGAAGTTCGGCATGAGCCAGGGGTGCGGATAGGAAGAAAGGCCGGGCTTGTCGCGCAGCTCGTGGCGGAAATTCTTGAGGTGATCGTCGTTCAGGCGACCTTCGAGATAGGCGCGGGCGTAGACGCCGGGCGAGGCATGTCCTTGAAAATAAACGAAATCGCCGGGCTGATCGCCGTAGCTGGCGTGGAAGAAGTGGTTGAAGCCGACTTCGAGCAGCGTGGCCAGCGATGAGTAGGTGGAGATGTGTCCACCGATGCCGGCATCTTTCTTGTTCTGGCCATGCACCATCGCCATCGCATTCCAGCGAATGAGGCTTTCGACGCGCCGCTCCATCTGGCGGTCACCCGGGTACGGCACTTCATCATGTTTGGGGATTGTATTGAGGTAGGGGGTTCGAATTTCGCCGGGAGTGTTAACGCCTGCTTCGCGCGCTCGCTGCCGGAGGACATCCATCAGCTCTGCTGCTTGCTCCGGGCCTTCTTCGACAACAATCTGATCGAAGGCCTCAATCCATTCCGCAACTTCTTGAGTAAAATCCGCCTGGGCGGGAATTGCCAGTTTCATAGCCATAGAATTCATTTCTCTGGAGAGCGTGCAAGGCTCAAATTTGTCCTGGAAATCCAGGGCCGTTTAAGGGAAACGATTTACCGGAGGATTCCGACACGACACTCTTCATCTCTAATTTTCGCAGAATATCTGCTGCTGCGCTATTCGACTGCCGTCGCAACGCTAAAGTGTAACGCAGATGGACGGATGCGGGGACTTGGTCAAGCGATAGAGGCAAAGAGGCGGTCACAGACGTATTCGATCTGAGCGGTGGTGATTTTGTTGAAAAACGGCAATGCCAGGGTTTGTTTGCTGATGGTTTCGGTGATTTCCAGCGGATGCAACTGGGTATAGCCGTAGTATGCGGGTTGCTGATGGATGGGAGCAAAATACCGCCCGCATGCAATGCCGTGGGCGGCCATTTGCTGAATTGCCTGATTCCGATTCCCATTCAGAATCCGGACGACGTAAACAAACCAGCTGATGCGCCGGTTCTCCAGCGATACGGGCGGGCGGAGCACGTGATGACAGCTGCTTAAAATTGCGTCGTATGTTTGCGCTGCATCTTCGCGCATTTTCAGGATCGAATCGAGCCGCTGCATTTGAACACAGCCCAGGGCGCAGCTCATTTCCGGCAGGCGATAGTTGTAACCGAAGAGGCTATGCTGGAGCCATTCATCGGATTCGTACCTGCCGTGATTGCGGAGGGCGCGCATGTTGCGCGCCAGCGTTGCGTCCGGGGTGACGACGATGCCACCTTCGCCGGTTGTGATTTGCTTGTTCGGATAGAAGGCAAAGACGGCGGCGTCTCCGAAAGAGCCTGCTTTTTTCCCGTGATATTCGGCCCCGATGGCTTCGCAGGCATCTTCGATCAGGAGCAGATGGCGGCGACGGGCGATTTCGCTGATGGCGTCCATATCGGCTGGGCAGCCGAATGTATGCACGACGAGAATGGCGCGTGTGCGCGGGGTGATGGCTTCTTCGATGCGGGCGGGATCGAGGTTTAAAGTTTTCTGTTCGATATCGACGAAGACAGGCGTAGCGCCAACGTAGCGAACGGCATTTGCCGCGGCGATAAAGGTGAAGGACGGCACGATGACTTCGTCGCCGGGGCCGATGCCGAGCGCGACCATGCAGAGATGCAGGCCGGCTGTTCCGGAGCTGACGGCGATGGCATGCGGCACGCCGATGCAGGCGGAGACGAGATGCTCAAACTCCTCCATTTTGGGGCCAAGGCTGAGGCGCGAGCTGCGCAAGACGGCGGTAACGGCTTCGATCTCGGCTTCCGTGATATCAGGCTGCGATAGCGGGATTTTCATGCAGGGGCGCCACGTTTTATCAAAAGGTGCTCGGCGGAGGGCAGGGTGGAAAGCACTTTCACGATACGCTCTGCGGCGTGGCCGTCGCCGTAGGGATTCGCCATGCCATGCAGCGACTGACGGAATGCGGCGCTTCGGGCCTCCTCAATTCTTTTAAGGATTTGGGCTGTGTCGGGGTCGGCGTCCAAAACGTTCGCAGCCCGTTCTCTTCCCTGCTGGCGCATGCCTACGTTCACCGTGGGCAAGGCAAAGGAGCCTGTCTCCATAATGCCGCTGCTGGAATTGCCCACCATGATCTGCACGTTTTGCAGGAGGCTCCAATAGGTGATGGCGGGGAGGTTGACGAAGAGATATCCGCGACCGCGAGCTTTGAGAAAAGATTTTGTGCGCTCCACCAAAGCGCGGCTACCTGCATCGGCATTGGGATAGCAGAAGACCAGTTGCTCCGGCAGCTGTTCGAGCGCGGCGAAAAGCGCGTCGGCTTCGGTGACGGTATTGCGATGGATGGTGACGGGATGATAGGCGATGAGGATGGTGGGTTGACTGAGATCAATGCCGAGTTTGACTTCTAGCTCTGATTTCGACAGCAATTGACTGCGGCGCAGATGATCGAGCGATGGCGCTCCGGCACGATGTACGCGCCATGATTCTTCGCCCATGCGGATGACACGCTGGCGAGCAGATTCGGTTGAGGTGAAGTGGATGTGGCTCATCTTGGTGAGCGCGTTGCGCACGGCGTCGTCGATGGCTCCTTCGCTGATTTCGCCGCCTTCGATGTGCGCCATGGGAATGCGCAGGGCGAGCGCTACGGACGCGGGCGCGAGCATTTCGTATCGGTCTGCGATGAGAAGCAACAGGTCGGGCCGCATTTGCCCGAGCGTGTCGGCGAGGGAGAGCACGCCGACACCGATGCTTTTTGCCATGCCGATATCCGAGTCGGAGCTGAGGAGACATTCAAGCTTTGCGGCAATGGGAAATCCGTCGGCCTCAATCTCGCGCACTGTGGTACCGAATTCCGGAGACAAGTGGGAGGCGAGGACGATCACCCTGAGATCGATTGCGGGATGCGATTGGAGCTCTTTGAGAGGCCAATACAGATGACTGTAATCGGCACGGGAGGTTGTGACCACGGCAATGGTTCGTTTCATCATGGCTCCCTGCCGGCAAATTCGGTGCTATGGATTTCAGAGTGGATGGCGTGCAGCAGATTTTCAAGATTGCGTTGCTGCAGTGCCTGCGAGATTGCGTCCATGGTTGACTCAATATTTTCAGTAGATACGTGCGGGCCGTCGATCCTGCGGAAATGATCCAGCGTGGTGTTCGACGAGGATTCCGTTGCGGCGATCATCTGCTCATGCAGCTTTTCACCGGCGCGCAGCTGCGTGAACTGCACGATGCAATCTGCATTCATTCTCTTCATGAGAAAACGGGCCAGCTCTTCGATGCCGCGGGGCTTGCCCCCGTCGGAAACAAACACCGCAGCATTGTCCGGCAAGAGAATAGCGGAGAGGAGCAGCCATACGGCCTCGTCCATTGTGATGAAATATCGAGTAGCTTCCGGATGCGTGACGGTAACCGGCCCTCCGGCGGCGATCTGGCGCAGAAATAATGGAACGACGCTGCCTGAGGAGCCGAGCACGTTGCCGAGGCGCACGGCCTTCATCTGCGTACGGCTGGTATTGGCCAGAATGATGCGTTCGGCGATGCGTTTTGCCGCGCCCATGATGCTGGACGCGTCTACGGCCTTGTCGGTGGAGAGGAGAATGAGCTGTTCGGACTTATGCCGTGCAGCGGCTTGCGCGATGAGGTGCGTTCCGACGGCATTGGCGCGTACGGCGGTGAAAGGATTGCGCTCCATCAGAGGGACATGCTTGCAGGCTGCGGCATGGAAGATGATCTGCGGCTGATGGGTTGTACATACTTCGTTGAGCAGCGCGGAGTCGCAGATGTCGCCGACGATGAAGCTTTGCGGCATGCTGCTTCTTGCAAGATCGTTTTCGAGCTCGTAGATGCCGCGCTCGGCTATGTCGAGCAGAACAAGGCTTTCGATTCCAAGCTGCGCGCAGTGTTTTGCGAGAGCCGAGCCGATGCTGCCTCCGGCGCCGGTGATAAGGATGCGCTTATTGCGAAGATGCTGACGAATGGCGTGCTGATCGACGGAGATTTCATTTCTGCCGAGAAATTCGGCCCATTCGCTATAGGAATTCAACATGACGGCTCGATCTGATTTTACTCAGCGAATGAGGCTGGCCGCGAGGTTTGCAATTTGCGCAGCGGCGTCGGGATGGGCGAGCTTGCGGGCGCGCTCGCCCATGGATTGCAGCTCGCTGCGATTCTCAAGCATGGTTGTCAGGGCTGAGAGCAGGCGATCCGGGGTCATCTCGGATTCGAGTAGCAGGCGCGCGGCACCGGCGGAGGCCATGACCTCGGCGTTCTTGCGCTGATGATCGTCGGCGGCTCCGGGAAAAGGGATCAGCAATGCGGGTTTTCCGGCGGCCATCTCTTCGGCAACGGTGCTGGCTCCGCTGCGGGAGAGGATGAGATCGGCGGACTGGAAGCGCTGCGCCATGTCGTCGAGAAACGCGCTTACCTGCCAGCGGGAGGGATCGGCTCCACTGGCCGCGTACTCCGCCTGCGTGGTTTCCGCATGACGGGCTCCGGCCTGGTGCAGGATGGTGAGGCCGGGAATTGACTGGAGCAATTGCGCGACGATCTTCGGCATGGTCTGGTTCAATACGCGCGCGCCCTGGCTTCCGCCGAAGATCAGCAAATGAGGGGCGGCATTGGCGGGGCGGGGCTGTAGATGGAAGAATTCCGAGCGCACTGGGATGCCAGTGACTTGGGCGTTGTGGAAGTATTGCAGCGCAGGCGCGAAATTTACAGCCGCAGCGGAAACGTGCTTTCCTACCAGCCGATTTGCGAGGCCGGGGAATGCGTTCGGCTCGACTGCGAGCGTGGGGATGCGCGAGAGGATGGCGCTCATCATGGCCGGGCCGGAGGCATAGCCGCCAACTCCGATGACGACATCGGGGCGAAATTGTTTCAGCAGCGCGCGGCAGTGGAGGACGCTGAGGGGCAGATCGAGCGTGGTTCGCAGGCGCGTGAGGAGGCTTACGTTTTTGAGTTGTCCTACTTTGATCAGCTCCAGCTTGTGCCCGGCTTGCGGCACCAAGCGGGATTCGAGCCCGCGGGCGGTGCCGACGAAGAGCAGCTCAGCCTGAAACTGCTGCTGGAGCGCGGCGGCGATGGCCAGCGCGGGCATAATGTGGCCGCCAGTGCCGCCACCGGCAATCAATACACGCACGCGTTATTCAATCTCCCGGGTAATATTGAGCAGCACGCCGATGAGGGCGAGCATGATAAAGAGCGATGTTCCGCCATAGGAGATAAAGGGCAGAGTGATGCCCTTGGTGGGAACCAGTGCCAGCACCACGCTGATGTTGAAGAAGGCCTGGATCAGGATGGTTGCCGTAATGCCGAAGGCGAGGAAGCGCGCGAACGGGTCTTTCGACAAGAGGGCAGCGCGCATGCCGCGATAGCCGAGAATGATGAACAGGGTGACGACGATGAGCGCGCCGAGGAGGCCCAGTTCTTCCGAGATGTTGGCGAAGATATAGTCAGTGTGCGGCTCGGGAAGATAGAAGAGCTTTTGCCGGCCTTCCATGTAGCCGAGGCCATGCAGGCCGCCCGTGCCTACGGCAATCAGCGACTGGATGATGTGGAAGCCTTTGCCTAGCGGGTCGGATTCGGGATTGATGAAGGCCAGCATGCGGTCGCGGCGCCACTTGACGCGAAAGAGCATGAGATACAGCACGGGAATGGCGGCGAGAGCGGCGTAGCCGAGATACTTTATCTCCATGCCGGCAAGATAGAGCATGAGAGCGGTTACGCCTGCGCATACGAGAGCTGTGCCCAGATCCGGCTCTTTCAAAATGAGCACGATGAATACGAGGCTGGGCAGCGCGGCGGGAAGAATGGTGCCGCGCCAGTCGTCGATGGACTGCATGCGGTTCTGCAGGAACCATGCGAGAAAGAGCACGAGCGCGGGCTTGGCTAATTCTGAGGGCTGGAAGGAAAATATGCCGAAGCGAATCCAGCGGTGCGTGTTGTGCGAGTCGCGCATGAGGAAGGCCGCGAGCAGGCACAGAACCGTAATGGCCACGGCGGGAAACACTACATTGGGTCGGTTGTACTTGCGGTAGTCGATCTGCATGAGCAGCGTCATTACAGCCAGACCTGCCGCGGCGAAGAGCGCCTGGCGAACGACAAAGCTGTACGGCGAGCCGAAGCGCTCCTTGGCCATGACGGCTGAAGCGCTGAAGACCATCGCTAATCCGATGACGACAAGGATCAGTGTTACGCAGAACAGCAGCTTGTCGACGCCTACACGTTTTGCCATACACCCTGTTTCGCATAGACAAGCTCTTTGAAGACTTGTCCGCGATGTTCATAGTTTTCGAACTGGTCGAAGCTGGAGCAAGCGGGTGCCAGCAGAACAATCTCGCCCGGCTGCGCGGCTTCCGATGCTTTGGCTACGGCCTGGTCGAGCGTTCCGGCACTGACTACCGGGACTGCTCCATAGATGTGTGTTTCGATTTTTTCAGCCGCGGCGCCGATGGTGTAAACCGTTTTGACGCGGTCTTCGAGCAGCGAACGGAGCTGGCGGTAGTCGGAGTTTTTGTCCTTGCCGCCGAGAATCAGATGAATGCCGCCGGGAAAGGCGGCGATGGCTTTGGCTGCGGCATCGACGTTGGTGGCCTTGGAGTCGTTGTAGTAATCGACGCCATGGATTTCGGCTACGAACTCCAGACGATGTTCGACGGCTTTGAAAGCGGCTACGGCTTTGCGGATGGCTTCGGGCGCGACCCCGGCGAGCCGGGCGGCGCAAACGGCGGCCAGCACGTTTTCGACGTTATGCGCGCCTTTGAGAGGAATCTCGTCGATGCGAAGAATAAATTCGGGCGCGGCCTGTTCGGATGCGCGGAAGACGATGGCGCCTTCATGGACGAAAGCACCCTGGCGCACGACGCGCTTTGCGCTGAACCAGAAGATGCGCGAGCTGGCCCGCGCGGCCATGCGCGAGGTGACATCGTCATCGGCGTTCAACACCAATGCGTCTTCGGCTGTCTGGTTGGCGAAGATGCGCTCCTTGGCGGCGGTGTAATTCTCAAAGGTGCCGTGGCGGTCGAGGTGGTCGGGAGTCACGTTCAGGACAACGGCAATCTGGGGGCGGAAGCGCTCGGTTGTTTCCAGCTGAAAACTCGAGAGTTCGAGCACGGACCAGCCATCGTCGCGGCTTTCGTCAACCAATGCAATGACCGGCACGCCGATATTACCGCCGACCTGCACGGGCAGGCCGCCGGCTTCGAGGATGGCGCCGCAGAGCGAGGTGGTGGTGGTTTTGCCGTTCGAGCCGGTGATGCCTAACGTTTTGCCTTTCAGGTACTCGACGGCCAGCTCCAGTTCGCCAATGATGGGCAGGCCGAAGCTTTTTACCTGCGCCAGCTCCGGGGTATCGAGCGGAACTCCAGGGCTGACGACGATCAGATCCTGGCGGCGGAAGGTGAGCAGGCCGTGGCCGCCTGCTTCGACGGCGATACCTTCTTCGAGCAGGGCGGGGATATCTTTACCGAGCTGTTCGGCGCTGCGAATGTCTGAAACGGTAACCTGTGCGCCACGACGACGCAGAAAGAGCGCCGCGGCCATGCCGGACCTGCCCAGCCCGACTACCAGAATCTTTTTTCCTTTGAGTTCCATGATTCGATTTTCCGGCCCGAATAGCCATTCTGTCACGCGCGAGGCGAAATTTAACGAAGCTTCAGCGTGGTGAGTGCTAAGAGTGCAAACACCAGCGCCCCAATCCAGAAACGGGCGATCACTTTCGATTCTGACCAGCCCATCAGCTCAAAGTGGTGATGGAGCGGCGCCATCTTGAAAATGCGCTTTTTGCGAAGCTTATAACTGCCCACCTGCAGGATGACGGATAAGGCTTCAAGCACGAAGATGCCGCCGATAAAGGGCAGCAACAGCTCCTGCTTGATGGCTACGGCCACGGTTCCGATGGCGCCGCCGAGCGCCAGCGAGCCGACATCGCCCATAAAGACCTCGGCAGGATGCGCGTTGTACCAGAGAAAGCCGATGCTTGCCCCGACCATGGCTCCGCAGAAGACGGACAGCTCACCGACCAGGGGCATGCGCTGCAGCTCAAGATAGTCGGAGAAGACAACGTGGCCGCTGACATAGGTCAGCACTGTGAGCGCGCCCGCAGCGATGATGGTGCAGCCGATGGCGAGGCCGTCCAAACCGTCGGTGAGGTTGACGGCATTGCTGGAAAAAACGATGACCAGCACGGTGAAGATGATGAACGGCAGAAAAGCGAGCAGACCGAAGTGCGGAATATGCCGCAGCGCATGGATGGCAAAGTCAGGCTGCAGGCGCTTGATGAAGGGCACCATCAGCTTAGTGGAGTAGATTCCCTGCAGGTGCATTGCTACCAGAGAGATTGCAATCAGCGTGCTGGCGATGATCTGAAAGCCCATCTTGGCGCGTGCGGTGAGGCCAAGGTTGCGGCGCTTGACTACCTTAATGTAGTCGTCGGCAAAGCCAATCGCTCCGAAAGCGACGAGCGACCCCATGACGACCCAGACGAAGGGGTTGGAGAGATCGGCCCACAACAAAGTAGGCAGCAAGATGGCGATGCAGATGAGCACGCCGCCCATGGTAGGCGTGCCGGCCTTCTTTTGATGGTCTTTCGGCCCTTCTTCGCGAATGTATTGGCCAATCTGGAATTCGCGCAGCTTTTCGATGACATATGGGCCGATGATGAGCGCGATGAGCAGCGCTGTGAGCGATGCAAAGGCGGTGCGAAACGTCAGATACCGGAAGATGCGGAATGGTCTGAAGTAGGGGAAAAGTTTCTGATACAGAAGCCAGTAGAGCAAATACTTCCTCCGGCAAAATTGCGGTGTTCTTGGTACATCTTACAGTCTGAGCTTGCTACCGGCTTCCACATTCCGGCATTCCGCATACGGGATGAAACTACTTTTCCAACTCCTCCAAGGCACGTTCCAGGCGCACTCCACGCGATGCCTTGAGCAGAACAACATCCTTTTCCCGCAGATTTCGCTTGAGCCATGCACCGGCCAGTTCCGGAGTTTCGATGAAGATCGCCTCGGTTCCTTGCTGTTGCGCCGCTTCTACGATGGAGGCGGCATTGCCACGCACGCCCAGAATGATATCTACGCCCGCAGATGCGGCGACTTCGCCACAGCTCTTGTGCAATGCGACGGCTTCGCGGCCCAGTTCCAGCATTTCACCGGCGATAAGGATGTGCCGGTGTCCGGGCATCGACATGAGGGTGTGAATCATGGCTTTGAGCGCTTCGGGATTGGAGTTGTAGCAATCGTTGATGATGGTGGCTCCGCGCAGTTGGAGCGTCTGGCCGCGCTTGTCGCCCGGCTCCAACGAGGCCAGAGCTGCGGCGCCATCTTCGAGGGAAATGCCTGCTTCGAGTCCAACGGCAAGGGCTGCCAAGGCATTGGCAACATTGTGCTGCCCCAGTAATTGCAGATAGATCATACCTTCGCGCGCGCCGTGGCGGACTTTGATGCGCAGGCCTTCGGCGCCCAGCTCGTCGACTGTCTCAGAGCGCGGATCGGCGCATGGGCCTCTGCCGAAGTACACGGTCTTGCCGCGGAAATTGCGGCCAAATTGCGAGACATAGGGATCGTCGCAATTCAGGAAAGCGATGCCGTCGGCAGGCAGGCTTTCAATCAGCTCATACTTGGCGCGGGCCACGCCTGCTATGCCGTCTGGGAAGTTTTCGGCATGGGCATTGCCTACGTTTGTTACCACGCCCCAGTTTGGAGCCGCGATGCGCGCCAGCGCCGCGATTTCCCCGGTATTCGACATGCCCATTTCGATGACGGCGATTTCGTGCTCCGGCTCAAGACGAAGAAGCTGCAGAGGCAGGCCGAATCCATTATTGAGATTGCCTTGCGACTTGAGCACGTGAAACTTCGTTCCGAGGACAGCGGCGATTGCTTCCTTCGTGGTTGTTTTTCCGGCGCTGCCGGTGACGCCGACGACGCGTTTGCCCCAGTGCCGCCGCACGGCGGCTGCCAGCGTCTGCAAGGCAATCAACGGTTCATCGACGACAATCAATGGGTGCTGCCGCGCTGTTTCCGGTAGCTCAAGCACCTTGCCCGTGGCAACAACGACGGCGCTTGCGCCGCGCTGCAAGGCGGCGACGACGAAATCGTGCCCGTCGAAGCGGTCGCCGCGCACGGCAAAAAAGAGATCGCCAGACTGCAGAGTTCGCGAGTCGATGGAGTAGCCCGTGGCTGTTTGCGCATGGCTGTCCTGCCGGGGCACGTGGAGCGATCCGCTCACCCAACGGGCAATTTGATCGAGAGCCAGCTTCATGGTTTTGCTCCTGTCGATGCCTGCGCCCGAATCGCTGTTTCTGCAACGGCTACATCATCAAAGGGAATCACACGGTCTCGCAGAGTCTGCGTCTTTTCATGACCTTTGCCAGCGAGCAGAACTATGTCGTTCGGCCTTGCTTCCTGAATGGCGAGCTGAATTGCACTGGCGCGATCGGCCTCTACGGTGAAGGCAACATGTGTGCTCTCCAGACCCGGCAATATGTCGCGCAGAATGGCTTCCGGCTCCTCGCTTCGCGGATTGTCCGAGGTGAGCACGACGAAATCGCTGCCTTCACCGGCAGCGCGGCCCATCAGAGGGCGCTTGGCGCGATCGCGGTCGCCTCCGCAACCGAAGAGAGTGATAACGCGACCGTTTCCCGGCTTTACAAATTCTCTGGCGAGGGTGATGAGATTGCGCAGGGCGTCGTCAGTGTGAGCGTAGTCGACTACGACGGTGAAGGACTGTCCTGCATCGACGGTTTGGAAACGGCCAGGCACGCAGAGGAGCGAGGATGCGCCTGAGGCGACCTGTTCCAGGCTGAGGCCACGCGCAAAGGCGGCGGCGGAAGCGGCGAGCAGGTTATACACATTGACTTTGCCTGTCAGGCGCGTCTTTAAGAGCGCCGTTCCATGGGGAGTGGCGAGGGTAAAGCGCATTCCCGCGGCGGACATCTGCACGTTTTCGGCGCGAAATTCTCCCGCGTCCATGCCGTACGAAAAAATTTCCGAACCGGATTCCCGCGCCTGCGTAATCAGCTTTGTCCCGTAGCCATCATCGGCATTTATTACCGAGACGCGAGGCACAACGCCGTTTGTGCCGTCAAAAAGCATTTGCTTTGCCGCGAAATAGTCTTCCATGGTGCCGTGATAGTCGAGGTGGTCGCGGGTGAGATTGGTGAAGATTGCCACATCGAAAGGCATTGACCATGCGCGACCCTGCTGCAGGGCGTGCGATGAAACTTCCATAACGGCTTCCGTCGCTCCCAGGCACCATCCTCTGGCGAACAGCTCCAGCAGATCACGCGATTCCGGCGTGGTGTGGGGCGAATCTACAACTACATCGGCGATGTGGTATTCGATTGTGCCGATGAGAACGGTGCGGCGATGGACGCTTTTCAACATCGCATCGAGCAGAAATGCCGTGGTGGTTTTTCCGTTGGTGCCGGTGACGCCGCTCAGGGTGAGCTTCTGATCCGGGTGCTCAAAAAAATTTCCGGACAGTTCGGCGAGAGCCTTCCTGCCGTGCGCGATCTCAACCAGCGCAATCTGCGGATATTTTTTCGCCGCATCCTGAAAGGCCATCGCCGAATCGGTAACGATTGCGCCGGCACCGCGCTCGACGGCGGCGGAGATATAGCGGTTGCCGTCGGTCGTGCCGCCCTGCATGGCAACAAACAGCGATCCGCTTTTCACTTTGCGCGAGTCGTATTCCACTCCGGCGATCTCGACAGACGGACCGGCGCGGCGCACCAGCTCGACTTCGCGCAATACTTCATCGATATGCATAGGAATTACTTGATTGTATGACTCAACGGGAGAAGCGCACCACTATCTCGGTTCCGACAGGCACCATGGTACCGGCGGCCGGCGCTTGTTGGCGCGCAATGCCGGACCCTAACACCTGTACTCCCAGACCGATAGCGCTGGTCTGCTCAATGACGCTGCGCACGGATTGGCCTACCAGCGAGGGCACCGCCACTTTCTTTGCCGCATTTACGATCACGGATCCATGGACCACCGGAGCCGGAGTTGCCGGAGGCAATGGCTGTGCTGGCGGCGCAGGTTTCTCTTCGGATTTTGGGGCCTGCGCCTCCTCTGGAGATGGGAGTTGCGGCAGCTGATCTTCCTTATTTTTGGCGATCGCCGCAGGTGCGGCATCTTTTGCTACCGGCACGGCTTGAACGGCTGAGGCCGGAGGAGCGCGCAAAGGATCGTCCGCGGGCAGGTCATTCACATCGGCGAAGAGCGAGTTGAGATTTTCGTCGCTCTCTGCGGGACGATCGTCTTCTTCGGCAGGCGGCGGGTTCTTTGCAATCAGTGATTGCGGCTTTAATTCCTGATCGTGCGGCACTCCCAGGTATTCCAAAATCTGCTGCGCCAGTTCGCTGAAGGCCGGAGCGCTGGCCTGTGCGCCGTGATGGCCGCCGGCTTCGGGCGAATCCATGACAATGGCGATGCTGATGGCCGGATTATTCACCGGGGCAAAACCAACGAATGAGGCGATGTATTTTGTCTTGGAATAGGTATGCGTGCGCACATCGATCTTTTGCGCCGTACCAGTTTTACCGGCGGCGCTGTAGCCGTTCAGCTGCGCGGCGCGTCCGGTTCCGTTGATCACGACGCCTTCCATCATCTTGCGCATCTCTGCCGAAGTCATGGTCGAGATGACGCGGTGCGCGCCATCCGGCAATGGGTTGGGCAATTCGTCGTTGGGATGAAAGGAGATGGGCTGCAGTTTAGGGTCTCCTTTGCGCAGATCGGTGCTTTTGAGCAAGATGTGCGGCGGCAGATACATGCCCCCGTTTGCGATGGTGGAAACCATGGTGATGAGCTGGATGGGCGTCACACCGACTTCCTGACCCATGGGAATTGAGCCTATGCTGGTCGGCTCCCACTTGTTGACGGGCTTCAGCAGTCCGCGTGTTTCCGACGGCAGCTCGATGCCGGTGCGCTGACCGAATCCAAAGGAGCGGATGTACTGGTAATACTTTTCCTGGCCCATGCGCAGCGCGAGCTTAATGGCAGCGACATCGCTTGATTCCCAGAGCGCCTGGCTGGTGGAGATGACATTCCCGAAGCGGGCTTCATAGCGGATCGCGTCATTGTCGTCGTGCGTCGTGCGCCCGGCGATGGTGATTTTTCCTCCGTCGGTGGCGATCTTGGAATCGGGAGTAGCGACTTTTTCTTCGAGCGCGGCGGAATAGGCGATGAGCTTGAAGGTCGATCCCGGCTCGTAGACATCGCTTACGGCATGGTCGCGTAGAAGCTCGGTCGTGGCATGGCGGAAATCATTTGGATTGAATGTGGGCCGGATGGCGAGAGCGAGAATCTGGCCGGTATGGGGGTCCTGCACAACGATGGTGCCGTTGATGGATTTTGTGCGCTCCATGTTGCGATCCAGTTCCTGCTCGGCCATGAACTGGATGTTCGCATCGAGGGTGAGAACAAGATTGTCGCCGGGCAAAGGCTCGCGCTCTTCGCTCCCCAGAACATGGCGGCGGGCATCGAGCGCGGTCAGCATGCGTCCGGGCGTGCCGTGGAGCTCATCGTCAAAATTCTGCTCGAGGCCGCCAAGGCCGGTATCGTCGAGGCCGACGTAGCCAAGGACCTGGGCTGCCAGCTGATTGTCCGGGTAGAAGCGCTTGAACTCTTTTTGAACGTAGACGCCCTTTAGATTGAGGGCCTTTACCCTGGCAACAATAGCCGGGTCCTGCTTACGGGCTACCCAGGCGAAGTTTTTGGAGGCGTTGAAGCGGGCAAGAATCTGCTTTTCCGAAGTGAAGGAATCGGTAGGATCGATGTGGACAACTTTTGCCAACGCTGCGGCGATGGCGGGACGCGCATCGCCAATCTCTGACGGCACGGCGTAAATGGAGTCGGCCAGCACTGTCATGGCCAGCTCGTGCAGATTGCGATCGTAAAGAATGCCGCGCCGGGGAGCTACCTCAAAGGTGCGCTGCTGCTGCCGCGCTGCGCGCTCTACAAATTCATGATGACGAAAGACTTGCAGCCATACCAGCCGTATTCCGATCAGCCCTGCCCAGATGGCGAAGATGGCCAGGACATAGATAAAACGAAGACGGCGCATCGGAGTAACCACTCCCGCTTGCGCCGTCTGTGTGTTTTGGGATGCCGGATTTGTTTCGGGATAGAATGAGAACCGCTTCACCGCACGCTACCTTCCGGCAGAAATTCCAGTTTAGCGAAGAGGCATCGCCGGAGTCATCTTAGCCATCACCGGGCCATTTGAATCCACGCTTGCATCCGGACGCACGACCTGACCGGGACGCGGCGTATCGAGGCCAAGCTGACGGGCCATGCGGTCGATGCGCGCAGGGTCGCCCAACTGCGCTTCAGTCAGCCGAAGCTGGCGGTTCTGCTCTTCCAACTGAATGACCTGCTGCTTTTCCGACTCGACGCGGTATCCATATTCAATGGAGCTGAAGTGCTGCCAGCCATAGACCATAACCAGGGCAAAAAGCACCGCCATGGCGCAGGCGAAGCTGCGCATCTCGCGCACACGCTGCGGATCGGCGGCCTTGACCAGCCGCGAGTTATCGAAACGCTTCACGAAGAAGACTTCCGGCGTCGGTCCGCGGCGCGCGCGCTGCTGCTGCGCAAACAAGGACAGGTTTCGCTCAGCGGCCATTGCTTCCACGCTCTTGCGGGAGGCCGTCATCATTCCGGGGGTTGCGATTACCTGTGTCGCCATCTCTTCTTCTCCAGACTGCAAACTTCTTTGCTGCTCACTGCAATTCCCTGCTGCTACTCTCTTGATCTTCCTCAAACGACCGGGCCAAGGCCGCTATTTTCGAGGAAGGATAAAACTGAAGTCGTCTTACTAACTTTCGCCTTTTGTACAACGGTGGGACGACCCCGGCCCGATCCTTTTCAGGTCACAGAGCTCAGGTCAGTAATTTTTTCCTTTGCCCTGTGCCCTGAGAACTGTGCCCTTCCTTTTCTCCGCTGCACGCAGTTTCGCGCTGCGTGCCCGCGGATTGCGATCCGTCTCCTCCGCTTCCGCCGTTATCGGCTTTCGCGTGAGTACCTCGTAAATTCCCTGCCGCGCGCCTTCGCGCAGCGCATCTTTGGCTCGCCGGTCTTCGAGAGAGTGGAAGCTGATCACGACCAGCCGCCCGCCCGGCTTCAACAACCGTGGCGCTGCGTCCAACAGCGCATTTATCTCGTCTAACTCAGCATTTACGTAAATTCGAAGAGCCTGGAAAGTCCGCGTCGCCGGATGAATTCGATCTGATTTCATCGCCGGGGCCGCAGCCGCTACCACTTTGGCAAGTTGTGCCGTTGTGGTAATCGGCCGGGCCCTGACAATGGCTCTGGCGATTCTCCGCGACCTCCTTTCCTCTCCGAATTCGTAAATCAAGTCGGCAAGCTCTTTTTCACCGGCCTGGTTTACCACCTGTTCGGCAGACATGTCCGTACGCGGATTCATCCGCATATCCAAGGGGCCGTCCGCCTGAAAACTAAATCCTCTGTGCGCTTCATCGAACTGCAGCGAGCTGACGCCGAAATCGGCCAGAATTCCGTCCAGGCTTTCCGGCTCGATCAGCTTTTCCGCCTGCGAAAACTCCACATCGTGCAGAACTACTTCCGGCATGGCCGGTCCCAGCACTTCGCGCAGGCCGTCGAGCTTCTTCTTTGCCAGCGCGAGGGCCTCCGGATCACGGTCGAAGGCGATCAATTTGCCTCGCGGGCCCAATTGCCGCGCTATCGCCGTCGAATGCCCTGCCAGTCCAAGGGTGGCATCGCAATAGGTGCCGCCCGCCCGCACATTCAGGTATCGGATCGCATCTTGTAAAAGAACCGGCACATGTCTTTCACGTCCCGTCATGTGCTACCCCCTTGGGGGTTTCAAATCACCCCGGCTACAGCCCAAATCCTGCCAGGGCCTGTTCGTCTTCCGGTGTCAGCGGATTTTCTTCCAGATTCCGCTTAAAGTCTTCGTGATTGGCAACGGTCAGGTAGTTCTGCATGCCGAAGACCACCACGTCGGTCATTAAATTTGCCGTCTCCCGCAAAATCTGCGGCAGCAACAGCCGGCCCTGCGCATCTATTTCCGCGGTCTGGCCGAAATAATTTACCCGGTCCATCAACTTCTTCTTTGCCGGGTGAAAACTGGGGATCGCCGCCAGCTTCTCTTCAACCTTTTCCCACTCTTTCAAGGGGTAAATCTCGGCTACCTTGCCATCCTTGCTGGTGATGTAGAAAAGCGACCCGTAATTCTCGGTCAGCGGACGCTTGAATTCCGCCGGAAGCTTGAGCCTCCCTTTTTCATCAACCCGGGCTGGATGGTTTCCCCGAAACATTGCTTTTTAGTCCTGCTGATCGAGCTCGTATCTTCCTTATCGGCAAATCAGCTCGATGCCGGAGCTAAAATCGTCAAAAATCTTTCAAAATCGTTCCTGATTGACCCTTTTTGACCACTTAACTCCACCGACATCGTAAATCAGTAGATGCGCCCGTCCAAAGAGCTTTTCTTGTGGAGATTTAGAAAAAACGAGATATGGATGGAGCGGGAAAATTTCAGGGATTATAAAACTCAATATGTAGTACAAATATCGAACGAAGCGCACTACAGAATGTGTTTATAGATTTGATTCCCAGTTACTTTTCCGTACTTGCCAGAATCCGCCGCGCAAGGTAGGCATTTTCGCCCAATGTTCGCCCTAGCCGGCTTTATGTCGCAGACGGCGCTGCACATAAAACACAAGATAGGCGACAACCAGTACATTGACTAACACCAATGCGCCTTTCATCCATGTAGGGTGACGCAGAATTTCAAAGAACTCCCAGGGCAGGAAGGAAGCAGTGAGGATGAGGGTAAAGTATTCGGCCCAGGTTTTTTCGAGAACCAGGCCGGTTCCCTCAATAAAGTCGAGCCCGGCATAGCAGAAGATAGCGATGCTTATCTGCCTCATTCGATGGGCATCGATGAGCGCGGCCTTGTCGAGAATCAGATTTACGAAGCGGCTTTCGGGATCGAAGTGCCAATCGGTAAGCCAATGGTAGAGCACATCGACGACATCCCGATGGATGAGCTTGAGGGCGCCGAAGCCGAGCAGAACAAAGAGAAGCCCTTTGAACAGCTTGAAGGCGCCGATCACGATGATCCAGCGATCGCGACGGACTTTTGTATTCAATTCTGTCTCAACGCTCACTTCGATGACGGATCCTGTTCCCATCATAGTGGGTCAGATGCGAATTGGCTCATCGCACGGCTGCCTTTGCCGGGAGCATCCGCTTTAAAAAAGGAGCGAGTTTTTCGAGGGCCGCCTCGACGCTGACGCCATACCGGGCCCGCAACTGCTCCACTTTACCGTGCTCAATGAAGCGGTCAGGCCAGCCGATGCGCACAACAGGAACGTTGAGCTGCATGTCAGCCAGAGCCTCCATGACAGCACTGCCGTAGCCGCCCATCAAGACGTGGTCCTCGAAGGTAACAATTACGCCTACTCGTTTGGCATACTTGGCCAGTACTTCCCTGTCGAGCGGCTTCACGAAGCGCGGATTGATGACTGCGGCGGAATATCCCAATTCCGCTAACCGGGCGGAAAGTTCTTCAGCCATCGGCAGCAAGGCTCCAAGGCCGAAGATGGCAATGTCGCTTCCATCGGCGATGACTTCTGCTTTGCCAATGGGAAGAGCGACGGGCTGCGCCTTTACCGTGGTTCCAGGACCTGTGCCGCGGGGGTAGCGCACTGCGCTGGGACCATCGTGCAGCATGGCGGTATAAAGCATGTCGGCCAGCTCGTCCTCATCCTTGGGCACCATGTGAATGATGTTTGGGATACCGCGCAGATAGCTGATATCGAAGAGACCGTGATGCGTGGCGCCATCGTCACCGCTTAATCCGCCGCGATCCATGCAGAAGACTACGGGAAGATTCTGCAGGCAGACATCGTGCACGATGGGGTCGAAGGCCCGTTGCAGGAATGTCGAGTAGATGGCGCAGAATGGCTTATAGCCGCGTGTCGCCATGCCGGCAGCAAAGATCACCGCATGCTCTTCTGCAATGCCTACGTCGAAATACTTGTTTGGATGGTGCGGGCGGAAGAGATCGAGCGCGGTTCCGTTCGGCATAGCTGCCGTGATAGCCACAATCTTGTCATTCCGGTTGGCGAGCTTTACCAGCGTATTGGCAAAGACTTCGGAATATGTCGGCTGCCCCGTGGATTTGGTTTCTCCGGTTTCGGGATCGTATGGTCCGAGGCCATGAAACTTTTTCTGCTTATCGAGAGCGGGCTGAAAGCCGCGTCCCTTCTGGGTAATGGCGTGCAGGAGAACAGGGCGGTCCTGCGCCTTGAGGAACTGGAATGTCTCGATCAGAAGGCCGATGTTGTGGCCATCGAGCGGGCCGTAATATGTGAGCCCAAACTCTTCAAAGAAAACTGAGGGCCACAGCATGCCTTTGGCGGCCTCTTCGGCGCGGCGCACTACGCTCACCGCGGTCTTGCCGGTTTTGCCCAGCTTTTCGAGCAGACGCGCAGCACTGTCGTGGAGATGATTTACGTGCTCGTTGGTGACAATCTTATGCAGATAACGCGCAATTGCGCCCACATTGCGGTCGATGGACCATTCATTGTCGTTCAGGACAACGATCAGGCGCCTGGTCTGGTCGGCGATATTGTTGAGTGCTTCAAACGAGATGCCGTTGGTGAACGCGGCATCACCGGCGAGGGCAACGACGTGCTCATTGCCGCCCGCTAAATCACGCGCTACGGCCATGCCCAAGGCTGCAGAAAGGGCTGTTCCGGCATGACCGGCGCCGTAGATGTCATGCTCGCTTTCGGTGCGGAGCATAAATCCATTTAGCCCACCCGGCTGACGGATGGTCTCAAAGCGATCGCGGCGTCCGGTGAGCAGCTTGTGAATATACGCCTGATGACTCACGTCGAAGACAAACCTGTCCTTCGGCGTATCGAAAACATAGTGCATGGCCAGCGTTAATTCAACAACGCCGAGGTTCGGTCCGAGGTGGCCGCCTGTTTTCGAGAGAGAACGGATGAGGGTTTCGCGGATTTCCTGCGCCAGCGATTCCAGTTCAACGATGGAAAGGTGCTTGATGTCGGCCGGCGATTGGATGGTGTTGAGTAAATGTCCCATTCAGTGATAAAGCGCTCATATAAATAGACTCAGATGAGCGCGACCCGTTGCTCTTTTGCAGCCATCAAAAAAAGACCCCGAAGGGCCTACTGCACAGAACTAAGGTCTTTCCTCTGAAGTACAAGTATATCAAGTTTGGCGGATTTGCTCTTTCAACGCCGTCAAGGTTTCCTCCGCAGGCGCTTCTTTGCGGAATGCGCCCTCCCATTGCGCTACCACAGCGGAGGCAAGACAATTGCCCACAACATTCACCGTTGTGCGGCCCATATCCATCAGCGCGTCGATACCGAGGATCAGGAAAATGGGCTCCTGCGGCAGGTGAAACACTGATGAGGTAGCGAGCAGGACGACCAGGACTGCGCGTGGAACTCCGGCGACTCCTTTGCTGGTCAGCATCAGCACCAGCAGCATGAAGATTTGCTGCTTCCAGCCAATATGCATGCCTCCAGCCTGCGCTACGAAGATGGAGGCAATTGCCAGATACAACGCAGACCCGGCGAGATTGAAGCTGTATCCGGTGGGGATGACAAAACCGACGATGCCTCGCGGCACGCCGAAAGCTTCCATCGCTTCCATGGCGCGCGGTAGCGCTGCTTCGGAGGTGCTGGTGGCGAAGGCAATCGTTGCCGGTTCGGCGACGGCGGAGAGAAACTGCCGCAACGGAATGCGGGCAAGGATGGCTGCGGGCAGCATTGCCAGCAGAACGAAGGCTATGAGCGCGACATACAGCGTGACAAGAAGCTTCGCGAGGCCGGCCATCACTCCCAGGCCGCTATGCGCCACGGTGTAGGCCAGCGCCGCGCCGACTCCAATCGGAGCGTAATACATGACGATGTTCGTGAAGGCGAACATTGTTTGTGTCAGCGATTCTGCCACGCGCAGCAGAGGCGCGCGGTGCTCTTCTTTCAGACGCGCCAGCGCAAGACCGAAGATGAGAGCGAAGACGGCGACTTGCAGGATTTGATCTTCGGCAATCGATTTCGCAATGTTCTCGGGAAATACACGGAGGAGAAACTGTTGCCATGAGAGAGCTGGCTCTGGCGGTGGGCTGGTTTCTACATGGAACTCAACATGCGTGCGAACATGCAAAGCCTGAGGCGAAACGGAAAGGCCTTCTCCTGCTTTTGACAGGTTGATCGAGACCAATCCGATGATCAGGGCGATGGTCGTCAGCACTTCAAAGTACACCAGCGACTTCAATCCAAGCCTGCCGACGCTGCGTATCTCTCCATGCCCGGCAATGCCGGTGATGAGCGTGCCCAGAATCAGCGGTGCGACGATGACCTTGATGAGCCGCAGAAAGATATCGCTGAATACACGCGCTTCCAAAGCAGCGCGCGGAAGATCCAGCCCGAATTCAATGCCGGCGAGCATGCCCCAGATGATCCATACAGTGAGGGATTTTCGGCGGAAGGCAAAAAATGTGAATACTGCCAGAGCGAAGAGTCGCAGCAGCAGGCCGGCAAACGAGGCATGCAGGGCAAGACCCAAAATATAGATCGCCGCGCCGGCTATACCGAGCCAGATCGCCGCGCCATGCATTGCTCTTGCTGAAGATGCCATCATGTCACTGCTAGCATAATGCCTGAAGGCTTTTTTGAGAGGTTTTTAGAGATGCGATTTCCTGCTCTGCCTGTTTCATTTGCTGCCCTGCTCGTCTGCGTTTCTGCTTCAGCACAACAATTGCAACTGGACCCGCTGGCAAAACCCGCGCCTTCCACCAATATGTCGAGCGCGCTGACGAATCCGGCGATTTCTCCGGGAGTGGCGTTTCTGTTTCAGCTTGAGGCGCAATTTTCGGCAGAGACCGCAAAGGGCGGCGGCACGGCTTTCGCCTCCTGGTTTGCGGATGACGGCGTTGTTCTGGGCAACAAGCAGGCTCCGGTTCTTGGCCATGCAGCGATTGCGGCCCAGGCAACGTGGTCGCCTGAAAGCTATCAGCTTACATGGACGCCGCAGGGAGGGCAGATGTCTCCGGCGGGGGATATGGGCTATACCTGGGGTCACTACGACGGGCATGCCAAGGATAAGAATGGCAACAACGTCACTACCAGCGGACGCTATATGACGGTGTGGAAGAAACAGTCTGACGGAAAGTGGAAGGTTGCGCTGGAATCGAGCAGCGAAGAGCCGCCTTCAGCTGGAGATTGCTGCAAGGTGCCGTAAAAGAGGCCCGGCTAGCCGAGCCTCTCTTGTTAGATTCTGCTACTGCTCGTCCTGCTCGCGGAGTTTTGCGATTACGGTGAAGTCTTCGAGCGTTGTGGTGTCGCCTTTGATTTCTCCATTTGTTGCCAGTTCGCGCAAGAGGCGCCGCATGATTTTTCCTGAGCGGGTTTTCGGGAGCTGGTCGGTGAAGCGGATATCGTCCGGGCGGGCCAAGGCGCCGATTTCCTTTGCTACCCAGGCGCGTAGCTCTTCTTTTAATTCCTTGGATGGCGTATGTCCGCTCTCGAGCGTTACGAATGCGGCAATTGCCTGGCCTTTTAATTCATCGGGACGGCCAACAACCGCAGCTTCTGCTACCTTGGCGTGTGCCACAAGGGCCGATTCCACTTCCATTGTGCCCAGACGGTGACCGCTTACGTTGAGCACATCATCGACGCGACCCATCAGCCAGTAGCAGCCGTCCTCATCCATGCGCGCGCCGTCGCCGGTGAAGTAGGAGCCGGGAATCTCGGACCAGTAGCCCTTTACATAACGTTCCGGATTGCCATAGATGGTGCGCGCCATCGATGGCCAGGGCTTGCGAATAACCAGCAAGCCGCCGTGTCCTGCAGGTACGGGGTCTCCTTCCTTGGTCACGACTTCCGGCACTATACCGAAGAAGGGGCGGGTAGCGGAGCCGGGCTTGGTGGGCACTGCACCGGGAATGGGAGCGATCATGATGGCTCCTGTTTCTGTCTGCCACCATGTATCGACGATGGGGCAGCGGCCTTTGCCGACCTTTTCGCGATACCACATCCAGGCTTCGGGATTGATCGGCTCGCCTACGGTTCCCAATAGCCGCAATGAATCCAGCTTATATTTTTCGAGATACTGATCGCCCCATTTGATGAAGGCGCGGATCGCTGTGGGTGCGGTGTAGAAGATCGTGACCTTGTGATCGTCGATGATTTTCCAGAAGCGGTCCATCTGGGGAAAGTTTGGAGCGCCTTCGTACATGAGCGTGGTGACGCCGTTTTGCAAGATGCCATATACGACGTAAGAATGGCCTGTGACCCAGCCGATATCTGCCGAGCACCAGTACATATCGTCATCTTTCAGATCGAAGATGTACTTGCTGGTGAGATATGTCTGCACCGAATAGCCGCCGGTGGTATGCACCAGGCCTTTCGGCCTGCCGGTGGTTCCGGATGTGTAGAGGATGTAGAGTGGGTCTTCGGAATCCAGTTCTTCGGCGGGGCAGTCGGGAGCAGCCTTGGCTACGAGCTCATGCCACCAGTGATCGCGTCCTGCCTGCATCTGTACAGGCGAGCCGGTTCGCCGGTATACCACCACGTTTTTCACTGTCGGACATTTCGGCACCGCTTCGTCGACAGTTGCCTTCAGCTTGACTTCATTGCCGCGCCGGTAGGCTGCGTCCTGCGTGAGGATCGCGACACAATCGGCATCGTTGACGCGGTCGACAATCGCGTGCGCTGCAAATCCGCCGAAGATCACGGAATGCACGGCACCGATTCTTGCGCAGGCCAGCACTGCAATCGCGAGCTCCGGAGTCATGCCCATGTAGATGGCAACCTTGTCGCCCTTCCTGATTCCTAGGTCCTTCAAGGCATTGGCGAAACGCTGCACATCAGCATAGAGTTCGCCGAAGGTAAGCCTGCGAACTTCTCCCGGCTCGCCTTCCCACACGATGGCGGCCTTGTCGCGTTTATTGCCGAGTGCATGACGGTCGACACAGTTGTAGCAGAGATTGATTTTGCCGCCAACAAACCACTTTGCCCAGGGCTCGTTCCATTCCAGCACTTTGTCCCACGGCTTAAACCAGTGCAGTTCTCGCGCCGCTTCGGCCCAGAAACCTTCCGGGTCTTCGACGGAGCGTTTATAGAGCTGCTCATATTCGGCAAGGCTTTTGATATGCGCTTTCGCGGCAAACTCTGGCGGCGGGGGGAAAACGCGATTTTCGCGCAGCATGGAATCGAGATGCGGATCGTGGCTTGCAGGCGTTACAGACATGCGAATTGCTATATCCCTTCTGAATCAGTACAAAAAATCAGAGTGTGAAAATTTTTATTTTCAGTCCCGCAAACACGTTAAAGGTTTCGAGATGCAACAGGCAAGAGGAATCCTGTATAGACATTTATACAAGATGATTTTTCCTCGCATGCAACTTTGAGAATGCATCTTGCGGTCAGCCGCGCGAGGGCATCACCTTCAAAATTTCACGGGCGATTACCATGCGCTGAATCTCACTGGTTCCTTCGCCGATAGTGCAGAGCTTCACGTCGCGGTAATACTTCTCTGCCGGATAGTCTTTGATGAAGCCATAGCCGCCGTGCAGCTGCACGGCTTCGTTGCAGATACGCACCGCCACTTCGCTGGCATAAAGCTTTGCCATGGCCGATTCGCGCGTCACCCGGTTCCCGGCATCTTTCAGCACGGCGGCGCGCATGGTCAGCAGACGGGCGGCATCGAGCTCGGTGGCCATATCTGCCAGCTTCCACTGGACGCCTTGAAACTCTGCAATCGCTTTCCCGAACTGTCTGCGCTCTTTTACATAGCGCAGGCTGGCTTCCAGCGCGCCGCGCGCAATGCCGAGAGATAAAGCTGCGATCGAGATGCGTCCGCCGTCGAGCACACGCATGGAATCGACAAAGCCCTCGCCCAGGTTGCCGAGAAGATTTTCTGCCGGAATTTCGCAGTCTTCAAAGATCAGCTCGGAGGTATCGCTGGCGCGGAGGCCGAGCTTGTTTTCCTTCTTGCCGGGACGAAATCCGGGTGTTCCCTTTTCTACGACAAAGGCGGAAAGGCCATGGGTGCCCTGCGTTTTATCGGTGACGGCGATCACGACGGCGACGTCGGCATAATGCCCGTTCGTAATGAAGGTCTTATTGCCGTTCAGCACCCATGTATGGCCTTTACGAACCGCAGTGGCTCTTGCGCCCGCCGCGTCTGAGCCGGAGTTCGGCTCCGTCAATCCCCATGCTCCCAGCCATTCGCCGCCTGCCAGCTTAGGAATATATTTCTGCCGCTGTTCTTCGTTTCCTGCCAGGAAAATGTGATTTGAACACAGGGAGTTATGCGCGGCGACAATGATGCCGATGGAGCCGTCAACGGCGGACAGCTCTTCGATGGCGGTCATGTAATCGATGTAGCTCAGCCCTGCACCGCCGTATTCCACGGGGAAAATGATGCCCATCAATCCCATCTGCCCCATTTGCTTTACAACTTCGGCGGGAAACTCGCTGGCCTCGTCCCAGCGGGAGACGTTAGGGGCTATCTCGCGCTGCGCAAATTCGCGGATTTCCTTGCGCAGCTGTTCCTGCTCTTCGGTGAGCTTGAAGGGGTAGGTATTTACATCCTGTATGGTCGGCTGAGAAGACATAGATGACTCCGTAACAAAAAGTGGATCGGACGAAAACCTGTGATCGTAGCACTTTTGATGGAGCTCTGTCGTTGCAGAATTGATTTTGGCGGGAATTTAAGCTGGCGAAACCCGTACTGGCTTATGATGGCCGCATGCGTAGCGATCTTCCGCTGCCCGCCTGGCTTTCTCAAGTACTGGTCGCATTCATTCTTGAATTCGACAATGAATTTGAGCATCAGGCGCCGCATCGCACTACTTTATACGGCTCGACTCCCGGCTCGATCCACGCGCCCTGGCTTGTATCGATGGTGATGTGGTCGAAGTTTCTTCGCTTTATTCCGGATACGTCCATCTCGGTCGCGGAATTGCAGCGCCTTACGGCGATGGATCGGAAAAGCGCGGACGTGTGGCTGCCCCGGCTATGGAAGTGGTGGGGCTATATCGACATCGCATGGCCGGCAGCTGCCTCGAAACGCATTCCACCGCAAGCGGTAATTCGCCTGACGCCGGGTGGGCAGAAAGCGGTTGCAGTATGGAGGCCGCTTACAGATGCCATAGAAGAGCGCTGGATGAAAGGCTTTGGGCAAAAAGAGGTTGAGAACTTAAAGAATGCTCTGTTTGAAATTCACAGGCGGCTCGATCCGGATTTGCCCGATCATCTCCCTATTCTTGGCTATGGTTTGGTCACGGACCCTAAAAAATGGACAGGTGAGGCAAAGCTCTCTTTTGAAACACTGCCTGCGCTTCTTTCCAAAGTGCTGCTGGCTTTTGCCATTGAATTTGAGAGCAGGTCGCAAATTTCCATTGCGATTTATGCGAATATTTTGTGCTTGATGGACGATCGAGGCGTGAATATGCCCGATCTGTTGCGACAATCAGGCATTTCAAAAGAAGCTGCCGCCGCTGCACTGAGCTTTCTTAAAAAGAACGACTGCATTGTTACTTTGACCAACCCTGATGGTAAGCAAACCAAATTGATTGCATTGTCCGAAAAAGGGCAACGACTGCAACATAACTCGCGAGAGCTTATGCATAGTTTGGAAGACAGCTGGCGAACGCGATTTGGCGAGGATACGATTGGCAGCCTGCGCAAAGTGCTGGAGTCATTTGTTGGAGATGGAACCCCAGACGGCTCTCCGCTCTTTCGCAGATTGAAGCCCCACGCCGGCAACTGGCGCGCTTTCGCGCCCCAGCCTGAAGCAATTCCCCGCTATCCCATGATCCTGCATCGCGGCGGCTTTCCGGATGGAGCTTAAACCAGCACGCCGCGTTCGCGCGGATGCGGCACCTTGACGGAGGCCATGCCGCCTGCGGTCGCGGCTTCAATGCCCATGTCCGTGTCTTCAAATACAAGGCAATCTTCCGGCGCTACCCCGAGGCGCTCTGCCGCCATTAAATACGGCTCAGGATCGGGCTTGCTCTTTGTATATTCGCCGGCGCATACCAATGTTTCAAAGCGGTCCAACAGCTTCAATGTCGTCAGCGATGCTGTTACAGAATCGCGGGTGCTGCCGGAAACGACGGCAAACGGTATGCGTCCATGCTGATCTTCGATATGTTCCAGGACTTCCGGCACCGCTGTGAGCTGCGGCAGAATTTCAAAATAAAGGCTTTCTTTTTTATGCATCACCTGTTCGACGGGCATGGCGAGGCCATGCTTGCGATTCAACGTGGCGATGATCTCGGCCACAGGCATGCCACCCAAGGAGTAAAAAAAATCTTCTTCAAATTCGCAATTCCACTCGCCCAGCACTTTCTTCCATGCAATGTAATGCAGCGGCATGGAATCGACGATGGTTCCATCGCAGTCGAAGAGATAGGCCTTGAATTGTCCTTCAGGCAATTTCAATTTCATGCAATTTGTCCTTTTCTACTATTTTAGCTGCCTTGCATATTGCTGTATGAACATGGCCAATCGTCATACACTCATTTCGAATAAGAAAATCATTTTTATCTGAAGGAGAAACATGCAGAAGAAGGTTCTCGCGTTGGCATTTTTTTCGTTTAGCGGCCTGGCCGTATGGGCTCAAACCTCTGCGTCGCATTGGGTGGGGACATGGGCAGCGTCGCCTGTTGTCGAGCAGGTCAGCTCAGTACAACCTGCTCCCGGAGACACGACCTATCGCAATATCGTTCACATCAGCCTGGGCGGTTCTGCGGTGCGGGTGCAGCTTACTAATGAGTTTGGAACTGAGCCGCTCAAGGTAGGCGCGGCCCATGTTGCCGTCAGCGCAGGTGGAGGCGCAATTCAGGCCGGGTCGGATCACCCTCTTACCTTTCATGGGCGCCCGTTTGTCGAGATTCCCGCGGGCGCGTTTGTTCTCAGCGATCCGGTAAACATGCAAGCTGCCCCGCTTTCCGATCTTGCGATCAGTGTTTATCTTCCGCAGCAAAATATTCGTAACCTTACCTGCCATTCCTTCGGCGATTCAACAAACTACATTCTCAAGGGCGATGCCACGGCAGCAGCGACTGCGGACAACTCCAGCCCGATTTATTCCTGGTGCCTGGTCAAGGGAGTCGATGTGAGCGCCGCCAATAACGCAGCCGCCATCGTCGCCTTTGGCGATTCGATTACGGACGGCGCCGCTTCTCTGCGCGACGCGAATCATCGCTGGCCGGATGAACTGGCTGCGCGCCTGCAGGCGGACAAGAAAACGGCGAATCTCGGAGTGCTGAACCAGGGTATTGGCGGCAATCGAGTGCTGCATGACGGCTACGGCCCCAGCGCTCTCGCCCGCTTTGATCGGGATGTGATCGCGCAGAGTGGCGTGAAATATCTCATTATTCTCGAAGGCATCAACGATATCGGGCGCTTGAAAAATCCACATGAGCCGGGCGACAACATCACTGCGGATGACTTGATCTTCGGGCTTTCGCAACTGGTAACGCGCGCGCATCAGCACGGCATCAAGGTTTTTGGCGCCACGCTTACGCCTTATCTGCCTGCCGGCTACTCTTCCCCGCAGGGTGAGCAGGTGCGTCAGGCATATAACAACTGGATCAGAACCAGCGGCGTCTTTGATGGCGTTATCGATTTCGACAAAACCACCCAGGATCCGGCAAATCCGGGAACATTTCTGCCTGCTTATGATTCGGGCGATCATTTGCACCCCAAGGATGCCGGATACAAAGCGATGGGGGACGCGATTGATCTGACGCTCTTTCGCTAGATCGTATCCTCATCTCTTGCAGGCGATTCGCGAGGGATGAGGACACCCCATCATCCAGCGAGGCTTTTCAGCCATTCCCGAGCTGCATCGATGTCGTTCCGCGAGAGCTCGTGGCCGCTCTGCTGCCATACATGCGTTACGGCTGCTCCTGCTTTCGTCAATAACTGCGCCAATTCATTTGCACCGTTCGCATCGACGATTGGATCGAAGTTTCCTGAAGATAAAAAAACTGATTTGCCGGTGAGGTCCAATAGCTTTTCCGGGATCAGAGGAATCTGGCCACGCAGGAGAATCGCGCCGCGAAGGATTTCCGGACGGAGCAGCATCATGGCCGATGCGATATTGGCCCCGTTCGAGTAACCGACGGCAATGATCTGCGATGCATCGAGGCTGTTCTCTTTGACAGCACCAGTCACAAAATCCGCCAGCTCATTGGCGCGCAAAATCACATCTTCTTCGTCAAAGACGCCTTCGCGGATACGGCGAAAAAATCGGGGCGCGCCGTTTTCGAGCACCTTGCCGCGCGGGCTCAACAAAGCACTCTCTGGATCGAGCATGCGACCGATGGGCAGCAGATCATTCTCATTTCCGCCGGTGCCATGCAGAATCAGCAGCGTGCGCTTGCTATTCTGAGCGGGAACGAAACGGTGAATAAAACTCTGCGCTTCATTCATGGCGATGATCCGCGGTGAAATTCGGCTGATGCAACTTTGGCAGCTCGCCCTCAATTTCCTCGCGATGACTCTCGAGCCATGGCGGCAGTTTCAAAGCCTGGCCGAGCGCATCTTCCGGCTCATCCCGGGCAAAACCCGGCGGGTCGGTGGCAATCTCGAAGAGCACGCCGCCGGGCTCACGAAAATAAATCGACTTGAAATACTGCCGGTCGAGTACGGGAGTCACGTTCAATCCAGCTTCACGTATTTTTGCCTGCCATTCCACCTGAGCGGCGTCACCGGGAACGCGGAAGGCAACATGGTGCACGCTGCCGCCGGCGACGACTCCGCGCAGGAACTCCGGAGTGCAATGCAGATCGACATTGGAAGCATTCTCACCTTCTCCAAAGGAAAAGCGAAAATAGGAGCCTTCTTCCTTAAGCTTTTTCGCTCCCATGGTTGAGGTCAATAACGCGGCGGTGCTCTCCATGCCGTCCTCACACAACGTTACGGAATGGAAGCCGCGAATTGCCTCTTTTCCGGTAATTCCCTGCATCTCCCAGGCCGGCTTGCTTTCGGCGTTCTTCACTCCTACCAATTCCAGCGCGAGGCCATCCCAGTCCCGAAATGCGAGTACAGGCTCGTCGAAACGCCGCTGCGGCTTGTCATATTCGACGCTGAAGCGGGTAAGGCGCTCAATCCAGAAGCCGAAGGATTCGGGCGGCACTGCGAATGAAACCGCTGTGGCCTGTCCTGTTCCCCGCCGTCCGCCTTGCACGCTCATCCAGGGGAAAAAGGTGAGAATTGTGCCGGGATTGCCTTTGCTGTCGCCGAAATAGAGGTGGTATGTGCCGGGATCGTCGAAGTTGACTGTTTGCTTAACCAGCCGCAAGCCAAGTACACCTGCATAAAAATCGACGTTCTGCTGGGCATCTGTGGCAATGGCGGTGATGTGGTGGATACCGGGAATCGGTTCGAGCATAAGGCTCCTCACTCGACAGCGTATTACGTTTTAGCGGCGTGCGCCCAGGATGGAGATCACCTTAGCGCCTTTTCCGCCATTCGTCACAGGACCAGGGGATTCTCCTCGGACTTCACGTAACTGCGGAGAGCTAAAATTTCCGAAATCAATGGTTTGCGGTGCTTCGTGCTTGCCTTGCGGGGTTATTTCAGTCCATTGGACCCAGCGTACAAAGGGCCGATCTTCGCCGACACGATATTTATCCTGAATGATGACTGAAATGCGGGAACCGGACTTGAGCTTGCGGCTCCATTCCGATTCAAGATCATAATAGCTGCCACCGTGACCGCGAAAGGCCTCCTGCAGACGCCTTGGCGCAAAGGTGTTCATGTTCGCGTTCTGCAGTCCCATGTTTTCGATGCCTCCGGGGGCGCCGAACTGCACGCCGATCATGTGGCCGGCGTGATCGCCTGTTCCTGCGGCAAGGTCGCGCTGAGCGCCAACGTCGCGATGGGTCATTACCTTGCCGGGAACGCCTAGTTCCCCTTCAGCTTCTTTGAAGAAATACCCAGCCTGCGTCCAACTGCGAAAGTGGAACCTGCTGCTGATATCGGGTAGCGTCATCTGTGGTGTCTCCTGTCTTCGATTGGATATGGTGAATTTCAGACAGAAAAACGCTTCCAAACTCTTTTGAAATCATCTTTCGGCCATAATTTTATGCCAAAAAATCGTTCCGCAACTTTTCTCGCCCCAGGTGTTTCATATTAGTAGGTTCCCCGGAATGCCCGGAAAGTTTCGGACCAGTGGAATCGGCCGGCGCGTACATGGCTTGCCGGCAGGAGGTTTCATCTTGCGTACTCTTCGTTCGATTGCGTTGCTCATGGTTCTCGCTATTCCGGCGGCCTTTGCACACGGCCAGATTTCAGTCGGAATCGGCATTGGCCCGGTAGTTGATTATCCGGCACCTGTGTATGTAGCCGGTCCACCGGTCTGCTCCTGGGGCTACTACCCTTATTATCCTTATGCTTGCGCTCCTTACGGCTATTATGGCGCTGACTGGTTCGTGGGAGGCGTCTTTATTGGCGCAGGTCCCTGGTATACAGGCTGGTATGGCCGCCCGTGGGGCTGGGGCTGGGGTCATCCGTGGGGCGGATGGGGCTGGGGCTCACACGCGTACTACGGCGGGCGCGGCTACTATGGCGGATACGGGCACGGCTACGCCAGTGGCTATAACCATGGCTTTAACTATGGATACCGGAATGGCGGGGCGTACGGACGCTCGCCTTTGAGCGGAAATGTTCACACGGTGGGAAGCTATAACAGCTTCCGTACCGGAGCCAATGGCTTCCACGGCTATAGCGGTGCTTCGGGATTCCACGGTTACAGCGGCGCTTCCGGATTCCATGGCTATAGTGGCGGCGCTTCCGGATTTCATGGCTATAGTGGCGGCGCTTCCGGATTTCATGGCGGCACCAGCTTCCATGGTGGCGGATTCAGCGGCGGCGGTTTCCATGGCGGTGGTGGGGGCTTCCACGGCGGCGGCGGATTTCACGGCGGTGGACACCGATAACCCATCAAATAGCCAACTTCAACGAAAAGGCCCGCTCAACCAAGCGGGCCTTTTCTTTTGTTCCGCAAAATGGACAATGGAAACATCGCAATCGAAGAACGGATAACCATTCATGAGCGTGGCACTGCTTTCGGCGGTAGAGCAGCTTGATCTTCTGCGGAAGAAAAAAATTTCTCCACTTGAGCTTATTGACGAGCACATTGCCCGCATCGAGCGGCTCAATCCGGTTCTGCATGCGTTTGCCGATTTCGATGCGGAACGAGCGCGCCAGCAGGCTCGTTTTGCCGGCCATGGCCCATTAACGGGATTGCCGTTGACGATCAAATCATCCATCTCGACCCGTGGATATAAATGCGAAATTGGCAGCTTGTTGCATCGCGGAGATGTTCCGCAACAGGATGCTGAAGCTGTGGCTCGTTTGCGGCGGGCGGGCGCTGTGATTCTGGGGACGACGAATTGTCCGGAATTCTTAATGGCGTACGAAAGCGACAACTTGTTGCACGGCAGAACGAATAATCCCTGGGACACGGAGAGAACAGCTGGCGGCTCCAGCGGAGGAGAAGCCGCGGCCATAGCGGCGGGGCTCTCAGCTGGAGGGTTGGGCAGCGATAGCGGAGGCTCGGTACGCGAGCCGGCGCACTTCAGCGGCATCTGCGCGTTGAAACCGACGGCGGGACGCGTTCCGGCTGCCGGGCATTTGCCTCCCTGCGTGGGACCATTTTCGTTCCTCGGATCGATTGGTCCGATGGCCCGAACGATTGCCGATGTAGAGCTGCTATTCAGCACTGTGAGCGGACGTGAAATTTCCGACCCTTCCAGCACGCCGGTTCCTGCCCGGACGATTCCTCTTGCTGAGGCAAAACGAGCGCGCATTGGCTGGTTTGAGGATGACGGACTGGTTCCTGTCACGCCGGAAACGCGTGAAGCAGTTCGCTCTGCTGCAGCAGCGCTGGAAAGACAGGGATTTCAGGTAACACCGTACCGTCCGGCGTCGCTGGAAGCTGTGCGCAAACTTTGGCACATTTTCTTTGTTCAATGCGGAGCGATGTTTTACGCGCCGATGATTGCAGGGCGAGAAGAGCAGCTTAGTCCTGTATTTCGGGGCTTTCTGGATATTGCTGCCGCAGAGCCGCCATTGACGGCGGCATCTTTGCTGCATGCCTGGGCGGAGAGCGATGCTGTGCGCAGAGAGCTGCTACGAGAGATGCAGGAGTTTCCGCTGCTGTTACTGCCTGTTTGCTCGACTCCTGCATTTCGCCATAATGAACGCTCGTGGACGATCGAGGGCAGCGAAGTGCAATATCTTGACGCGATGCGGTATACACAATGGTTCAATCTGCTGGCGTCGCCTGCTGCGGTTGTGCCGGTTGGGTGCTCGGCGGATGGATTGCCGATCGGCGTACAGATTGCAGGCCGGCCTTACGAGGATGAACTGGTGCTTACCGTGGCTGCTGCCATTGAAAGCGAATTTGGCTACAAGCCTCCTCCGCTTTCATCGGTTAATGTGTGATTGGTTCCGATGCCGTCGGCTCGTAGTCGAACTGATACCGCTGCTTGCGGTCTCCTGATTCGAAGCGGTCATTCCAATTTAGCCAATATTTCACGGATCGCGCATCATCGGGATAGTGCTCGCTGGTTGGGTAAGGGTAAGAGCTCATTTGGTGGAACGGCATTTCCGCCACCGTGAAGGGCATGGCTTCGTAGAAATCCATATCCTTTACGAAACCGTTGGCATAGAAGAAGTAGTCGCGCTTCCATCCTGCAGGGAGCGCGGGCAGCGATGCGTCGCTGAATTCGGCATCGATCTCTTCTCCGCTGCCGAAGATCACGTAATGATTGTCAGCAACATGCAGCAGCGGGGTTACATCGCCATACTTTGTATAGCTGCCGCGCTGCCACAGAAACGGGCCGGTCGCGCTGATGTGATCGTAGCGATAGGTGAGATCGCCAGGAGTTTCGCCCTCCACCTGCTGCGGATATCCGCGGAAGGCAAGGTGCGCCATTGACAGAGGTAATTCTGTTTGATGTGCTGTTTTTCCCTGATCCGGCCCGTTGTCCACTAGCACCTGATCCCAGTAAATCTGCAGATTGGTCTTGATGCGGATGCGACGAGCGCCGTGCGGCAGCTTGTGAGTTAAATCGACAACTATGGTTCGGGGCAGCCCTGCGGGGAATCCCATATCGTCGATGATTCGCTTCCAGCTACCGTCCGGCATCTGCGCTTCGACGTAAGGCGAAATTGGTTTCATTCCCGCCTGCCACGCTGCATACATGGAGCTGGCGCTGAAATATTCGATGTAGCCGTGCAGAAACAGTCGCAGTGGATTGCGTGGCGACCAATCTCCCAGATCGAGCGTGAGCACATGCATGTTTGCATAGCCCGCGTATTGGAGATTGGTGAAGTCACGAACATACTTGTGATCGCGTTTCGAGAGCAGCGGCAGAACATTGCGGCCGTGGTCGTCCCATGCTCCTGCGGGCAGTTGCGTTGCCGCAGATGCAACTACGGCGGAACCGGAAGCGAATGGAGGCTCATCGAGAAAGCGTTCATCAGGATAAACTTCCGTTCCGACCGGATGATCGACAGCTACGAGCCTGAGTTGGTCAATGTAATTGATCTCTTCCATTGGCTCGCCAAAGCGCAGGCTGAGGTAGCCGTTGCGAGGCTTCAACTGTGAGCCATCGACCTTGATCCATTCATCAGGATCGGCTTTGTTGGTCGATGCGGGCGACACCCAATGGCCGACGACTGCGGCGCCGATCACATCGGATACAAATTGATATTTACTGCCATCCCATGCAAACAAGACAGGGCATGAACTGCCGCGGCGGTCGAGTTCGAGAAGAGCCAATGGCTTTGCTGCGGACACATCGATCTCGTCCTGGGGAACGCCTGTAGGCCAAAGCAGACGCACAACATCGGCATTCGTTGCTTGCCCCAGACCGGCGATAATTTCGCCTGAACCCTGGCCCAGATATCCGCTGCCACTTGCGATTTCAAACTTCTGCACGTGGCCGTTTGAAAACACCTCGACCTTCGTTCCGATGGCGGATTTATTATCGGCAAGGCCAGTGAGAGTAATACGCAGCGAATGATTGCGGCTTCCGCCCTCGTTGTGAAGCACCACAGGAGACGCGCCGAGTCGCGCCACAATGAGATCCGCTGCGCCGTCACCATCGACGTCGGCAGCTAACAAAGAGCGCGGATGCGTCAGCTTCACTTTGTCCAGACCTACGGCGCTGGTTACATCTTCAAACCCCTTATCACCAAGGTTGCGCCACACGCGCACTTCCGGGCCATGGCCGGTATCCACAATGGCGGCGAGATCGATCCATCCGTCATTGTCGATGTCGATTGCCGTTACCCCCCATGCGGCTTTTGCTCCGCTTAAAGGCAGCTGCACGCGCTCGAACTGCTTGCCTTCGACGTTCTTCCAGAGACTGATGCCCGGAGCGCCCGCATGTGTTACGGCAACATCCATCCATCCGTCTTTGTTGAAATCGAAGATGGTGACGCCCTGCGTGGATGAGAGCCCGCTGTTAGTATAGAGCGGGCTTACCTTGAAAGCGCCTTCGCGTTGATTCTCATAAATTGTCGGCGCACTGTCTTCGCCAGCAACCACCAGATCAATTGCTCGATCATTGTTTATGTCCGAAAGGGTGGCGCCCTGCGTATTGGCGTTTCCTCCAAGGCCGGTCGGCGTTGTCCATTCGGTAAATGTCGAGTCACCATTGTTTCGCCACAGAACGTTCGCGCTCTTCCCGGAGGCAATCGTTGATCCGGTTACAAAGAGATCGAGATCGCCATCATGATCGAAGTCAACAAATGTAAGCCCTGCAGGGTGGTTCAACTGTTCAATGCCCGCGGCTTTTGTCACATCGGCAAACTTTCCGCCACCAAGATTGTGATACAGAACTACGCGGTCACTCAGGCTCACAGCTATGTCCGGTTTGCCATCGCTATCAAAATCGCCGACTGCGCATGCCACGCCATGTCCGCTTGTAGTCAGGCCTGTCTGCTGTGCTGGAATCTCTTCCAAGGCTCCGGCCTGAAATTTATAGAGATGAATTGCAGAGTCGCCATCGGCAAGCGCAATGACTTCTTTCTGGCCCTTCTCGTCATTCAGAATACAGGCGCCTCCACCGGGAACCTCTGGATTGACTGAACCTGACGGCTCATTTGTGCTCGTCTTCTGCTCTACAAAGGTCACTGGGATCATCGGGCCCACAGGTTCCAGCGGAGCCAGCATGTCCTGCACAGTAGCGTAGTGGCCCTGCTCGCCATAGGTCACGGTAAGTGGAGTGCCGATCTTGGTCTGGGTGATTTTCTGGAAGCGGCGGAGATGCTCTCTCGCCTCCGGCACTTTGCCTGAGCGCTGCAAAGCGCTGGCCAGACCGAATTGCGCTGAAGCATGCAGCGGCTTCAGCTTTAATGCAGTCTCGAAGTTTTCGATGGCATGCGGATAGTCTTTTTGATTGAGATACAAAGTGCCGAGATAGTAGTAGGCGTCCGCATCGTTGGGGTCCAGCTGAATGGCGTGTTGAAACTCCTCGATTGCCCGTGTTGGATTGTCGCCGGTGAAATGTGTAAGGCCAAGGCTGTACCAGATGCGAATATTCTTTGGATCGATGCTTGCGGCCTGCTTTAAAGCAGCTTCCGCTTCTGGCAGATTACGCAAATAAAGCTCCGCGATGCCTTTGTTCAATAACGGAATGGGCGAAGCAGGATCGGCCTTATGCGCCGCCTCAAACTTTGCCAGCGCCTTTTCCGTCAATTGCTGGTTCATAAGAGCCACCCCTGTATTGTTGAGGCGGGAAGCCGAAATGGAATCGGCCAAGGCACGCATAGCGCCTGCAGACATGACAGCGGATAGAACCAGGGCAGAGAAAAGCCTACGACGATTGCAGAAAGCAGTAGCTAACATTGGCGCATTTGATTATAGAAGACGCGCCAGACGATCATCGAAAAGCGTAAACTGAGGATTACATCCACATTCCAGAGGGTCGCAGTGCAGCAATACGTCGAAAGGGTTGTCGATCTTACCGAGCCGGAAACAAACCAGATTTATAACCTTTCCTTAGAAGAGGCGCAACGGTTGCTGCTTGAGCAGCCGGCGGAGGCGATGCGAAGCGTGGAAGGATCGTTCACGCTGATTGCGCGAGAAGGCAAGACGGTAAAAATGGCGCGGTCGCTTGACCGTCCGATGCGGTACTTTCTTGCGAAACGATCCGAAGGGCCTGTGCTCATCGTTGCCTCGCGTATCGACACCATTTTTGAATGGCTTAAAAGCGAGGGATTGGAAGGGCAGTTTCACCCTAGCTACACACGCATGGTGCCGGCTCACCATGTAGTTGAAATTCAACTCGTTGGGTGCCCGGATCCCGATCCAGTTTATACGCGTTTCTTCACCCCGGAACTTGGCACGCTAGCTGCTGATATTGACGCAATAGGCAAAACTTATATTGCTGCGCTTGCTGAAGAAATTTCGCAGTGGCTCAGCCGCGTTCCTGAGAATGAGCCTATCGGCGTGTGTTTCTCCGGCGGCATCGATAGCGGCAGCGTGTTCCTCACTACATACCATGTCATGCAGAAACGCGGCATGCAGTTGAGCCGTCTTAAAGCCTTTGTGCTTGATCTGGGAAATGGTCCCGATGTGCAGCAGGCGCGCGCATTTCTTGAAGCACTCGATCTCGGCCTTTTTCTGGAAACGGTTGAAGTTGATCCGGCCTCGCTGGATCACCAACAGACCATACGCATTGTTGAAGACTACAAGGCTCTCGATATCGAATCGGCGACGATGGCGTTGGCCCTCTGCCGTGGTATTCGCGAGCGTTACCCTACATGGCGTTACCTGATTGACGGCGACGGCGGCGATGAAAATTTGAAGGATTATCCAATTGAGGAAAATCCTGAGCTCACCATCCGCAGCGTTGTCCATAACCGCATGCTTTACCAGGAGGGATGGGGCGTAGGCAAGATCAAGCACTCGCTTACGTACAGCGGCGGGCTGAGCCGCTCTTACACGCGCACGTATGCGCCATCACACCATTACCACTTCATCGGATTTAGCCCATATACACGACCCAACGTGATTGCCGTTGCCGAAGCAATTCCTTTTATTCAGCTCACGGATTACAGTGTTGAGCGCCTCTATGAATTGAAGGGAGAAATTGTTGCAAGCGGCATTGCTGCTCTTACAGGAATGAAGATGCCTGTCTTTCCTAAGCGGCGCTTTCAGCATGGCGCGCTGCCGGAAGATGCACTGCGCAAAAAGCTGCCCTTCCGCGAAGCGGAATACCGCCGGCAATTTCTTTCTCTTTACCAGTAACGATGGTGCTACCCCTTTATCCAGAACAGGCCGCTGAACGTGACAAATGGATATTGTCGCAACGGCCTGAGCGCAATAGACTCGATCCACAGCGCCCTTATGCCTTTTTCGTGGAGGAGGAGCGCTCAGCTGCCGGCAAAATTGTACCGATAGCAACAGTATTTCTTACTAATCGGGAGTGCCCGTGGCATTGCGTTATGTGCGATCTCTGGCGCAACACTTTAACGGAAACCGTACCAATCGGCGCAATCCCGAACCAGATCGACTACGCTCTTTCCAAGCTATCGCGGGCACGGCAGATCAAGCTTTACAACAGCGGCAGCTTTTTCGATCGTAAGGCAATCCCGATAGGGGATTACCCCGCCATAGTCTCGCGTATTGGTTCCTTCGAGCGAACCATCGTCGAGAGCCATCCTGCGCTTGTTGGTGATGATTGCCTGCGCTTTCGAGATATGCTGCCGCATCAGCTTGAGGTTGCACTGGGGCTTGAAACGGCGCATCCGCAAACGCTTGCTCTTTTAAATAAACGGCTCACTCTTGATGGATTCTCGAAAGCCGCGGCGTTTCTGCGCAGGAACAACATCGATCTCCGCGTTTTCATCCTTGTGCAGCCTCCATTTTTGCCGGTATCCGATGCTCTTTACTGGGCGCAGCGCTCTGTAGATTTTGCATTCGATTGCGGGGCCACAGCTCTTACGCTTATTCCGACTCGGGGAGGCAACGGAGCCATGGAAACTTTGGCGGAACAAAACAGATTTTCACCACCATCTCTGGAAACGCTGGAAGCTGCAGTCGAATATGGAATATCGCTGCAACGCGGACGCGTCTTTGCAGATTTATGGGATATACAGAATCATCCGCGGGCCTGCACTTGTTTTGCAGGCCGCAATGCGCGTCTGCAGCAGATGAACCTGACGCAGCAAATCATTCCCGTCTTTCGATGCGCTACATGCGGAGGACATAGTTGAACCGCACCTACGATATTGCCATTGTCGGCTCCGGTTTTGCCGGTTCACTTATGGCCATGATTGCGAAACGCATCGGACTTTCCGTCATTTTGCTGGAACGCGGGCGGCACCCTCGTTTTATGATTGGCGAATCTTCCACGCCGCTCTCGAATCTTCTGCTCGAAGAGTTGGCTGTGCGATACGATTTGCCCAATGTTCGGCCGCTGGCGAAATGGGGAAGCTGGCAGCAGAAATATCCCAATATAGCGTGTGGCCTCAAGCGGGGCTTTACCTTTTATCATCATGCCCTGGGCCAACCAGATGCACCCGATCCCGAACGCCGGAATCAGCTTCTTGTCGCGGCCAGCCCGCATAACGAAATTGCGGATACACATTGGTATCGCGCTGATTTTGATGCTTTCCTTGTTCGCGAAGCACAGCGCATCGGCGTAGAGTACATCGATGAAATTAAACTGGCACAGTACAAACCGCTTGCTGATGCCGCTGAACTCACCGGCACGAAAAATGACAAGGATGTTTCCATTCGCGCAAAGTTTGTTGTGGATGCAACCGGTCCGCGAGGATTTCTTCACCAGGCTTTGCGGTTGAATGAAGTTCGATTGCCGTCGCATCCATCAACGCAAGCGCTTTATAGTCACTTCTCCCGCGTTGATCCCCTTGAGGAAATTCGCAATTTTTCAGAAGAGCCGCCGTATCCGGTAGAAGACGCGGCTGTTCATCATGTCTTCGATGGAGGGTGGATATGGATGCTGCGCTTCAACAACGGCATCACAAGTGCCGGCGTTGCGGCTACTGAGCGCATAGCAGATGAGCTGCGCCTGCACGAAGGGCCTGCGGCATGGCAGCGTTTGTTACGGGTGATTCCCGCGCTCGACAAACAATTTTATTCTGCGATTGCCGAACGCCCCTTTACCTATGTGCCGCGGCTGTCTTTTCTGAGTGAGACCATTCGCGGGGATCGTTGGACACTTCTGCCTTCTGCCGCAGGCTTTATCGATCCGCTGCTTTCCACCGGATTTCCTCTTACACTGCTGGGCGTCCAAAGGCTTGCAAATATCCTGGAGCAGGATTGGGAATCTCCTCAATTCTCTGAACGGATGCGACACTATGCAACGCAGACAGCGGAAGAACTGCGCGCAACGGTGCGCTTAATTTCCGGTCTTTATGCAAGCATGAAGAATTTTCCCCTCTTTGCCGCTCTGAGCCTGCTTTATTTTGCGGCTGCAAGCTTTTCTGAAACTGCAAGACGGTTGAGTAAAGCGGAATTGGCTACTTCATTTTTGTTGCACGATCATCCTACGTTTGGACCAGCCAGCAGAAGCTTGCTGGAGCGCGCTCATAGGGTATCTGATAGCGCTGATGCGGAATGCCTTGTTGCAGATATACTCCGCGCCATTGAGCCACTGGATGTGGCTGGGCTTTGCCGGCCAGATCGCCACAACTGGTATCCGGTCGATGCAGAAGACCTGCTGCAGGCAGCCTCCAAAGTAGGCGCTACGCGTGCCGAAATTCTGGATGCGTTGCAAAGTTGCGGCTTCTACGCGTAGCTTTCAGCTCAATTCAGATTATTTTGCAGGCCGCGAAAAGAGGATCGGTTCAGCAGCGATCATCCCTTTTCCTTCTTCGAGGGTGATGGCTTGATTCGGTTTTATATCAGCCACCGATTCTTTTCTTCCACTGGGCCAGACGATTTCAAGGCTGACGGCTTTATTCGTATCCGGTTTGCCAAGTCCAAAAGTTACTGGAAGCTCGCTTTGAGATAGATAGCTGGAACCGTCCTTTACCATCGCAAAGAGCTTCAGCCCTTTTGTGGTTTTGACCGTAATTTTCGCGCCGATGCCGTCACGGTTCGACCTGGTGCCGATTGTCTTGACGCGCAGTACATCATTCTGATTCCCGTTGTCGTTGCGCAGCAACTTAGCCGGCCCATTATTGGTAGAGATCACAAGATCGAGATCTCCATCGTTATCGTAATCGAGATAAGCGGCGCCTCGGCCGACAACAGATTGATGCAACGCTGAGCCAACCTTATCTGTTACATCTTCAAACTTACCTTTGCCTTTGTTATGAAACAGAAGTGGCGGCTCAGGATAGTGAACCGTTGGAGTCACCACGCTCACATCGTCGGCAACATGACCGTTCGCGGCGAAGATATCCGGAAATCCATCGAGATCGTAATCGAAGAAAAATGTACTAAAAGTTAGTGAATTTGCGGATGGCGCGCCCACGCCATCGATCATCGCCGTGTCGGTAAACAAGCCGGAGCCATCATTGTGAAACAGGCCTATGCTCTCATTGGTAAAGTTACCGACTACCAGGCTCTGTCTGCCTGAAAGATCGTAATCAGCGGCATCGGCACCCATACCGGCTCTTGCTTTCCCTGCATCGCTAAACGCGACTCCTGCGGCGAATGCCTGCTCTGTAAAGGTGCCGTTATGGTTATTGCGATATAGCTTATTCGGCTGTGTATCATTGGCGACGAAGAGATCGAGCCATCCGTCATTGTCTTCATCGATGAGAGCAACACCAAGCGATTTACTGGATGGATCGTACAAGCCTGCTTTTTTCGTTACGTCCTCGAAAACTCCGTTGCCCTTGTTATGGTAGAGCGTCGCGCTCTGCCCCTTGTATAGTTCCGGCGTGCAGTAGGATTTGTGCTTGCCATCAAGCGTGCAATATTGATCAGCGGCTTCGGACCATTCAACGTAGTGCGAAACAAAGAGGTCCAGCTTGCCGTCGTTATCGTAGTCGAACCAAACTGCGCCGGTTGCAAAACCGGGAGAGCTGACACCGGCCTTTGAAGTCACATCAGCAAATTTTCCATTGCCGAGATTGTGGAAGAGATGACTGCCATCCAGCGCGGTGATGTAGAGATCATCAAAACCGTCATTATCGTAATCGGCAGCTGCGCAGCCCATGCCATATATCTCTGCCGCCAGTCCGGCCTGTTGCGTGACATCCGTAAATGTTCCGTCTTTGTTGTTGTGGTAGAGAGCAGAATAGGACTTATGATTTTTATGGTCGGGCCAGTCTTTGGAGTTGACGAAGAGGATGTCCTGCCAGCCATCGTTATCGTAGTCAAACATACAGACGCCGCTGCCCATCGTCTCGGGCAAATACTTCTTGCCGAACGCTCCGCTGTTGTGCCGAAAGTGAATGCCTGCCTGCTCTGTTACATCCATAAACCGAATGGGACCGGAGGGGCGCACGTGGGCTGATTCTGTTTTTGCTACAGGCGCCGCCGGAGCGGATGATGTTGGCCGTTCCGCGGCGGGCTGAACAGGAGTTGAAGTTCGTTTGCATCCTGCAGCTAGTAGAAATGCAGTCAGCGACAAAAGAGAAACAGCCCGCAGTTGCAACAACATCAATCAGAATTCCTTTGGTTTAGCTTTACTACACTACAGCCTTCAACGCTTGTGGTCGATGCGAATTGCGCCACATCTCGATCAGCATCGCCACCGGCCCTACCAGAAACAGCGCGTATAGCGGCGCATAAATGCTCTGATCCAGCCGCAGGAAAAACTCCACTATCGCCACAATGGCGACGACAATGCACTGTCCAAGCTTTGAGCGCACCGTTGTTTTTGGATCAGTAATCATGAAGAAGATAAAAAGTTGATACTCGGGTCCGGTGATCGGCGATATCTCAGATTGCCACGGATCTCCTGTGATCCAGGCGCGCAAAAAAGCGAGGAGCGCGAAAGAGACGACGTAAACGGCGCAAATATGAAAGCGGCGCAATCGCCAGATGATCGCAGTGCCCAGCGCCCAGATAACGATCATGGCTCCCAGATTGTTCCCCCATTGAATGCTCAGGCTCGCCACTGCTTCCGACGCAAGAAAAAGCATGACGCAGATACCGAAGTTTGAGGGATTCCAGATGTGGCGGCCTTTCACGCGCAACACATACTTGGAAGTAATGGCAAGCAGGCTGCACAAAGCGTACGGCCAGAATGCAGGCGAGCGCAATAAAATGCCTACGCTGATTCCTGTAATGTATGCGCTGGCCAAGTGTGGCCACTTATGCAGGAAGATACGGCCAAGAATAAGCTCTGCCAGAATGCTCGTGCCGATGGCCAGCAGAGTCTTCTGATAGCTTTCGAGAATGCCGAAAGTAAGATGACCAATCAGCAAAATAAACGTGATGAATACCGGAGGCAGAAAGCGGCTATCCAGCGCGCGCTTCCATGCAGGCGCATGCTCTGTCGATGGGGTGGGTGTAACGGTAGTAGGATGGCTCATGCCGGCTCCTCAATCTTATAGAGTTTGTCCGGCACAAGGCCATTCAATGTCTGCACTTTTCCTGAAGGCCAGCGAATCACGACTTTTTCGATCTGCGGATTTTTACCCAACCCAAAATGCAGACGGCGGTCATTTTCAGCAGAGAATCCGCAGCCTCCGCAAATTTGCTGAATCTGCTCCTGTCCGTTCCAATACACGGCCACTTGCGCGCCGATGGCACTGCGATTGCTTTTCGTTCCGGTCAAGGAAAATTCTATCCACCTATTGTCCGGCGACACTGTGTTTTTGTAGACCAGCAATGGCCCGCGCTGGTTGGCCACAATTACATCGAGAACGCCGCGATTCCACAGGTCTGCCATGGCCACAGCCCGTCCGTCATGCGTATCGGTCACACCGACTGCTTGCGCTACATCTACGAATTTGCCGGCACCATCGTTCAACCAGACGCGCTTTGGCTGATATCCGGAAAGGCTGCGCCCATCCATGGAAGGCCAATTTTTTGCATCGGAAATGATGGAGGAATTGCCGCCTGCTACTTTCGAGAAGTCGTACCAGTAGCTTTTTTTGTGATCGAGTGAGACGTTTCCGTTTGTAAGAAAAAGATCGAGCGTGCCGTCGTTATTCAGATCGCCGAACTGCGCGCCGAAGCTCCAGCCGCCGAGTTCTACGCCCATGTCGCGCGCAAGATTTTCAAACTTCAGGTTGTCGCCGGATGTGCCTTCCTTCGGCACCCACAAATTATTCCCCTGAATGAGGACACCATCTTCGGAGATGTTGGAGACATAGACTGAGTAGCGGCCTTGATTGAAAATGTCGCCGAAGGCCACATCCATACCGCTTTTAGGAGCAAAGCCGACTCCGGTTTGCTCGCCCTCTTCGTGGAACCGCTTGCCGTCATTTAGAAACAGCTCGGAAATGCCGTAGTCATTGGCAATAAAGAGATCGGGATGACCAGTACCTCGCAAATCGGCGGCGCCGGAGGCTAAGGCCCATCGCCTGCTTACGATGCCCACCTTTGCGCTTACTTCTTCAAACTTGCCATTCCCTAAATTGTGGAAGAGATATTTGCGTCCACCATTTTTGGCGTACTCAAAACTCTCCGGCATCATTTTGGTTGATTTCAGGTGCCACAAATCGATGTCTTCCGAATAGTAGCCACCTACAAAAAGATCGAGCAGTCCGTCGCCATCGTAATCAAACCATAGAGCTGTATTGGCGTTAACCCACGGCGGCAAGCCTGCCTGCTCGCTCACACGCGTGAATCCGTGACCTTGATTATTATGGAAGAGCTCAGGGCGTCCCCATTTGTACAGAAACATATCTTCATAACCATCGTTATCGTAGTCGCCCCATACCGCTCCCATCGACACTCCGGTACCAACCTGGTTTACATCGGCAACGCCCATTTCTTCAGCAACATCTTTGAACGTGCCATCGTGCATGTTGCGATAGAGATGATTCTTGCTGCCTTCTCCACTGTTCGTAACGTAGATGTCCGGCCACCCATCTTTATCAAAATCAACGATAGACACCGAAGCGCCCATGGACGCTACTTCCGGCATAATGTGTGCGAGCTTGGGATCGAGGGTAGGCCCCTGGTGGACGAAATCAATTCCGGCAGCGTGCGAAACTTCCTGAAAGTAGAAGCCGTGTCGTGCAAGGGATGCGCTCGTATCTACGGCAGTCTTTCCTGATGCCTTACGCACCGTCATGCGTTTCACAATGATCGGAGTTAGCAGAAGTCCAACAAAAAAAATAATCAAGAATATGCGTGCAATGGAGACGCGCTTCATTTTCCGGTACTGCTCCTCAATGCGTTGTTAAATATCTTCGGCGTTACGTAGCGCGTTTGATATGTTTGCCAGTCCTGCGAGTGATGCTTGTATTCCCAGTCGTCTTCGAGTTTGCCCGGGGGCGTATCGTACTCTGTTCGAGCGTGGTAGGGATACGGCAACACCGTCTGAGAGTAGGTCGAGTTGTAGTCGCCGTCCTTGATCCATCCATCGCCCGCGATGACATAATCGCGCACCCATCCCGCAGGCGGAGGAGCAGGCGCAGCAAAGCGCAGTGACATTTCATCGCCGGCATTCATGATGACGTAGCGATCATCGATGCCGGAAAGCAACGGTCGCACGTTGCCGTATCGAGTGTAGTAACCGGCGAGATCGCGCCATATCTGCGTCGTGCTCATCAGCTGGTTGTAATCCGGTATTTCCGGCGAGGATGCATTTGCCTGATGAATGACCGAATAGCCGCGGTAATGCAGGTCAGCCACAGCGGGAGCAAGATGCGTTATTTTCAGCTGCGCATCCGGCAGTCCCCTCGCCCATTCGATCTGGTCCCAGTAGACTTCGAGATTGGTGCGCAGGCGTAGCTTGTGAGGCGCGCCGGGCACAAAAACATTTGTGAGGTCGATCAAACAAATCTTGTTGCGGCCTGCAGGAAATCCAAGGTTCGGCTTTGCCACCTTCCAGTTGCCGTGCCCATCTGCCACTTCGAGACGAAGCGGGTGCGGCGCAGGATGGTTTCCCTGGCTGATGGCTACGTTGATGGAAGAATCGGACGGATGCAACCAGCCGCGTGCAATCAGCCATAGAGGACCGGAAGCTGGAATATTGTCTCCCAGATCGATCTCCACATAGTGGTCGCGTGTGATTCCCTGATACTGTCCGCGCCCGAAGTTATCCAGATATTTGCCATCAAGTTTCTGAACTATCCCGGTAACATCCTGCCCGTTATCATCGATAGCTTTTGTAATTGGCTGTGGTGTCGTCACCGCGGTCACTGCCAGCTTTACCGGAGGAGCGGCATTGCGCTCGTCAGTAAATATCTCTGTACCCGCAGGATGATCCACCGTCATCAAGTCAAGATAGTCGTAGTAATAGGTTTCCCAAAGCTCGCCGGTGATGCGCAGATCGTAAAAGCCGTCGCGCGGTACAAGCTGGTCGCCACCGATTTTGTACCACTCCTGCGTTGCTTCTATGCGAGCCGGGCCAAGACCGTTAATTCGCAGACCCAGAGCCGATCCCCACGGCACTGTATCTTTTACAAATTGCATTTGCTTGCCGTTATACGCGAATAAGAATGGACACGAGCCCTTCAATCTCTGCTCGGTAACAATCTCCTGATCAGCCTTCAATGCAAACTCAGCGCGGACAGAGCCATTCGGCCACACAATGCGGGCCACATCTGCGCCGGGTTGCTCTCCAAGACCGAAGTGCAGTTCAGGCGTAGTAATGGGTTGCTTCTGCACCAGCAGCCCGGAGCGGATTTCAATATCGCCACCGATGCCGAAGGAGTTGATGCGTTGATCCCCGGTGGTCTGCCGCGCGCGTGGACGAATGATTTGCCAATGATAATTTTTTGTTCCGTGATTGACTGCCTCGACCGCATGGCCATCTGCTGTGAGCGCCAGAAGATCGAGCCGCCCGTTGCCCTGCAAATCTGCGATATCAAATATCTCGGCAGCGCCAGTGCTCTTCGTGTGCAGCGTGAATTTGCCCTGAGCATTCTGTAACCAGATGAGCCCATCCTGCGGCGAGGTAACCGAAGACAGCAGGAAATCCGCTGCACCATTGTTATCGAGATCGCCTACGTGCAGCCGTACATCGTTTGCCAGAAATGTTCCCGCATTTGGAACGGTTGCAAGCGTAGCTGTTTTCCATTGACTACCATCTTCAGCGGCAGAAAGAGCGCTGATGGAGCCGTCTCCGCGCACAACCAGGAGTGAAAAGATTCCATTCTGATTGATGTCGGCTACGGCGATGGCCTTTACACCGGAAAATCCAGCGGGCACAGGCTGCTCACGAAATTTTCCCAGGCGCTCGTTGATCAGGATATGAAGCTGGCCGGCTCCATCGATCAATGAAACATCGGGATTGCCGTCGCCGTTCAGATCGGCCCATACAAGCTGGCGAACTCCAGAAATTTCGCTGAAGGTATGGATCGGCTGAAAAGTACCGTCCCCGTTATTCCTGAGCACAAGCGGCTCTCCACTTTTGGTTCCGGCGATTATATCCAGGTCGCCGTCGGCTTCGATGTCCATGGCCCATACGCCCGTGTATGAGCCCTCCACAATGGAATGAGGCAGCTTGGTCTGCGCTGTGACATCGGTGAAGGTTTGAGGTTTATCTTGACGCCAAAAGTGAATGCCGCCAGCACCAGCGAGCACAATATCTGTCTTAAAGTCGTAGTTAAAGTCAATCGGCAAAATTCCTTCCGGAAACGGAGGGACATTTGTTGTACCGCTGGGGAATGGGAGCGACGCTCCGGTCGAGAGATGTAGCGCATGCGCGTCCGCTTCACCCGTTGCGGGAACACCCGTGCCATCTAACGAAATCGCACCTACCCAGTTCCATTTGCCTGCCGGAAGATTGGCCAGCGGCTGCAGTGCAAATGACATTCCATCATCTGCCGGAGCGGACTTGAAATCCGGAGAAGCCAATCGCAAAAAATGCGTAAACGGCACAGCTTCTTCGCCGGGCTGCGGCTTAATCTCGGATAAGCTGGCGCGAAACTCCGGCACTTGCATCAACACATTGCGCAGAAAAATCGATCTTGTGGCGGCAGCTCTCGGTCCTGCGCCGGCAGCCGCTGTTTGCAATTCGGTGAGCTGCTGCTTTACATCGGCCGGCCATGGATTGGATTGGGCCGCGATTTTTTCAATAGCAGAATGGAGCGTTGCCGCATCGCCGCGCTTTGCCGAAACCCGGCTCAACTCAAGCAGAGCGGCTAGATTGTTCGGCTGTACTGCCAGAATCTGCTGTATCAAATTTTGGAAATCTGCATCGCTATTGGCATCGCCCTGCCGCTCTATCTCTGAGGCAAGCTGATAGATGGCTCGCAGATTTTTCGGGTTCAACTGCACAGCCTGTCGCAGATCAGAAATTGCCTTGGCGGAATTGCCCTGAGCGTCATCCAGCAATCCCAGCAGATAGTAGATGCGATCGTTTTTCGGCGCCAGCTCGTGTGCTTTGTCCAAACGCTGGGATGCTGCGTCATAGCTGCGCTGACGCAAAGCCAGAATGCCCCAGTTAGCCCATGCAGCGGGTTCACCGGACACCGTCTGCGTGGCTTTCGACAAGTACGTCTCGGCGCGAACATCGTCGCCCACCTGCAAAGCCGCCAACCCCACATAGAAAGTGGATACAAAATCGGAATACGTTTTCGATGTCGGGCCTGGCAGGCCGGACCGGCAGCCGGCAGGCATCAAGCTCAAAGCAGCAAGGATGCAGGCAAAAAATTGATTCCGCTTGTAAATTGGACTGGTTCTCATGCAATTTTTTATTATCGCAACCGAACCGGTGTTCTGGCACTGCAGGTTCACGGTGTTGCCTCTGCCCGTGCTTTCTGCTGTGCTCTATTCCTGCACTTGCGCTTCGTGCTGGACGCTTTAAACCACAAAAATCCGATTCCCAGAAAGGGCAGCAGGAAAAGCAACAAGTTCCAGCGCCCGAGAAGCGTAGGTGTAACCGGCACCTCGGTATCGGCTTCGCCGGTTGCCTGCGCGCTGGTGAGCAGAATGCGCACTTTCCACATTTCTTCTTTATCGAAGGGGAGGGTGGTCTTGAACTCGACCCGGTCTTTCAGCTTTTCCTGCCATGCGCCGTAGATTGCCTCAGGCAGCCGCTTACTTACTGGCTGCACGGCGACCTGCACTTTCATGTCGGCGGGCACAGATTGTCCGGGCGGCGGGTTGATGATAACAAAGAAGCTGCCTGTGCCCACATCCGGATTACTCCACACATCGATGCTCAACGGGCCGATCTTCCGGTTCTCCATGATAGGATAGGGCGGCCCGATATGCGCCCACGCCGGCATACTGCCACCAAGGACAAGTAGAAGCACGAACAATGCCATGCTTTTTGGCAGTTTTCGTTTCTCAACAGAAATCATCATATCTATCCCGCCATCATCGTGGCACGCATGTCCATAGGCTGTGTCATGAGCCAGAGTGAAGCCAGAAAGATCAGCAGGCATATCACCGCCCAGGGAGTGAAGGCGCGCATGGTGTGCTCTTCGCAATCGTCTTCCGCCAGTCGCCACGCAATCATCAGCGAGCCTGCCAGCCCCAACAGAAGAAATCCGAACTCGATTGGCTCAACAATATATTTAGGAATTCCGACCAGGGTCCATCGTGGATCGCCTAAGACGGGCCAGCCGATGCTGGCGAGGACATTCTGTGTCACCGGCACGATGGTGTAGAGGCCGGTGAAAAAATGGAACCCATAATGCGCCAGCCACATGCCGAATCCCAAAGGTACCAGCGCATAGCTGTAGCGCACCATCGTCGGCAGCCATGCGCGCCGCACTCCCGCCCACCTGCGCGTTATCCAGGCAGCAAGGCCTAATAAAATAGCGGGCTCCACAATAAGGAACACGATAAAGAGCAGGCCAAGAATGGGCGCCAAATGATGGATATGCAATAACCGGCTCAGCCATGCTTCCACCGCATATACAGGGCTCACCATGCCGAAGGCGTTCATCAGAGCGCCGAAGCAGAAAACGATGGTGAGACCGGCTATATCTTTCCTGCGCGAAAAGAACCCAATTCCGGAACGATGGGGGTCGCTCATCAGTTCGCCCGCAGGCAGTCGGCTCAGAATACCCACGTTGTCATGCGGGCAGGCATGGACACAATCGAGGCAGAAGGTGCAGTCCATGTTGCCGACTTTTGCCGGTTGAAACAGCGCCATCTCACAACCTCGTTGCAGAATTACGAATTCGGAAGCTGTGTCACGGCGTCCCCGGATGCAATCTTTCGTTCCGCACTCGTCGCATACTTCAGGCTCACGCACTGCAACTTCGAGAGGCGAGGCGGTCGCGGCGAGGAAGTTGAATTGCCCGATTGGGCAAACAAATTTGCAGAATGTTCCGTGCTTGAAAAATCCATCGATCAACAGAACCGCTGCGAAATACCCTATGATGACCCACGCAGTCAGCCAGGGGGATGACCATAATCCGAACAGCTCATACGAAAAAAGAACGAGCGCAAATAGGGCCGCTGGAATCCATTTATTGCGCAATGCTCGAGGCCAGGTGAATCGGGGATGCACCCAGCGGCGCATGGTATTGCGCACCAGCATAAAAGGACATGCGAGGCAGAAAAAATTCCCCGCGCAAAGCAGCACCAGGACCAGCGCGCCGCGGAAATGTACCCAGGTAAGTACCGTCGCCAGATTTTTCGGCGAAATTGTTGGCCCTAGCAGCCCCTGCAGGACCATGACGATGCTGATGAGCAGGAGCGGAACTTGTAAGAATGTGCGCGCATGACGCCATTTCAGAAAACCACCGATCACCGGCACCCGCAGCAGGTCAAACGGAGGAGATTCTTCGAAGCCCTCGATGTCGTCGCCGGGTGGCATGGGGTGGGTCGCCGCGGCAGACATGTCAGTTTGATTGGACGCCCTTCACGTCCAATTGGCGTTCTATCCGGCTGCCATCGGGAAGCTTGATATGAAACAGTACGATCCAGTCGCCCGGCATATTGAAATTGATATGCGCCTGATAGCTGCCGGGGAGAGTTTCGGCTGCATCCGCAAAGACGGGCGCCATGCCGGGATGCGACATGTCACCTTCCACCGTGATTTGTGCGTGAGAAATGGGCTGCGCGGAAGCATTTGCCAGCTGAATATGAATCGTGGATGACGAACCCGCGTGTACCGGTTGCGGCGAAATCCGGGGTTGAACCGAAATACTCTCAGAGGAAGCGGAGACCCGATGACAGCCGGTAATGACAAATGCGGCAAGACAGACGGAAACGATACATCCTGTGCAGCGCCCCGGAGCAGTCCTGGGACGGCTCCGGAGAAGAAAACTTTTCACCCTTGTACCTCTACAACGATTCGTGAATCACCATTTATGCAGCAGAGGAGGCTTCTGCTTCCTTATCACCGTGCCACGCGCAGGTGCAGTTGGCCGACGGGGTTTCTCCCTCAGGAGGAAGTATGTGGTAGTACATGGCGATCACCATCGGAATAAAGACTATTGAGTTGTAGAAGAGGTGCAGCTGCACGCGTGGAATGATGAGCTGGATGATGCTGCAGGGTACGGGTTTGCCGAACAGGTTGTGATGGAAGGTGGCCTGGCCTATCAGTAGCAGATGTTCAATGTGATGCCAGAACTGTATCCAGAACGAGATCATCCACCAGGTATAGCTGCGACCGGTAAAGCCCTTGCGCAGTATCCAGAGGCCAATAAGCATTACCAGCGCGTATCCGTAATGCAATGTTTCTGACTTAATCAACTCCGGATACCAAAGGCCGAGAATGCCGTTCGCCTTCGAAGCGGGCCAACCCATCACCCATATCTGATATGCCTGCGCAAGGTGTTCTCCCCAGTGGGCGAGAACGATGAACATGAATGCCTGCAGGGCGCGCTCATGCCATTTCGTATTCAGTTTCTCGTAAAAACTCGGATGAGATGCCTGTGAAAGCGCAGCGTGGGAAAGACTGGAACTGGAAGCGGCCATTTTTTTGCTCACTTATGTGGATTTCAGCAAGAGAACGGGAACGAAGATCAATGTAATGAACACACATCGGCAGTGTCTTCGTAGAAACGAATGAAAGAAACCTCCAACTTTCGGTGGATGCTATTTTCGTTTTGAGCTGCTTTGCGGAAGGCCACGATTCTACTCTCGCTACTGCATCTTAAGTTGTAGGCAAAGCTCCACCTCCAGGCCGTTGACCCGCCCTATCCCCTCCGTTAATCCTTGCAGAATCTATGATCAAAAGATTTGCTGCTCTTTTTTGCCTCTTGGCATTGGCCGGCCCGCTCTGCGCGCAGGACAACTTCTTTGAAAGATGGGAAGCCAGAACGACTCGGACGCAATCCAAACAGCCACAGTGGGCCCCCCCTGTGGTTGCTCCTTTTGTAGCGCTGATTCAGGTGTATCGCAGCGACTTCACCCGTCAGATCACTCCTACCGGAGCAACGGTCTGGAACTATGACACCAGCAAGGGATTAAACCTGATTCCCTGGGCAAATACCGAAATTGATATCAATCTACCCCCCTTCCTCGACCACAGCGCGCCGAACACCAAAGACGGCTTCGGCGATGTATCTTTTCTCGGCAAGTACCGCATACTTACCGGGAACGAAAAGCATGGGAACTATGCTGTGAGCTTTATGGTGACGGGAACGATCCCTACCGGGAGTTACAGCAACGGCAGCGCCGATGCCACAGTGAACCCTACCCTGGGATTGGGCAAGGGGTTCGGCAAATTCAATATCCAAAGCTGCCTGGGGGCTACGCTTCCTACCGGCGATACGAAGAAACTGGGACGACCGGTGTTATGGAACATCACGGGACAATATCATCTGGGCAAATATCTGTGGCCTGAGGTGGAATTTAACTCCACCTACTACCATGGAGGCCCAAATGACGGGAAAACGCAGACCTTTGCGACTCCGGGCTTTACTGTCGGACGCCTGAAAATCAACCACGATCCAAAGAGCCGACTAGGCATTGGGCTCGGCGGCGGCATGCAAATCGCTACGAGTGAGTTCCACACCTACAATCATGGGTTGGTCTTTACGGGCAGGTTCCTTTTCTAAGTTAGGGGACCCCCTCCCCCCATTCTGTACGGGGATCGTTTATTTTCAATTATTTACGGCGATGATTCTGTACGGAGATCCCTTGTTTTCTATGGCTTGCAAAAACGCCAAAAGGGGATGATCAAAATCATCCCCTTTTCTATTTTAACAGTTTAAAGAGTAATTATCTTCACGGTTAAGTTATTGATCTTGTGCATGTTATAGAAATTCCGGACTTGACAAATGTTTTTCCAGATACGTGAGCTTTTGGCTTGAGGCCCTCCTTCGACTACGCTCGGTGCAGACTCTCACTTCAGTCGTGAAATGGAGGTTGGGAGTGCCCCACTCTAACCAACTAAAACAGCTGCGGGAACACACGGCAGCGAAAGGACGTAACCTGCGGCGACGGGGATTGCAGACCTTATATCAGACGATCCCTGGGCAGGCGAGCTTACGACGATAGCAGAGCTTTCGGGAGAAGCTTCGCAGAGGACGCTAAAGCCTGCTTTTGCAAGATGAATGGCAGCCGCCCCGGCCAACCCGCCTCTAATGACTGCTACATCTTTGCCGTACAAGCTATCCTGCATCTGGAAACATGTCTTTCGACGCTGACTGCGTAAACTGAATCCTTGCTGACTGGAATGCCTGCTCACAAGCGCCGGAAGGCTGGTGGAAATTTCAAACTTTTGGTTGAGGCGTGGCACCAACTGTTATCACTAAGATCATCGAGAAAGGCGAACCTCTCACAGTAATGGGCAGTAGGAAAAGCAGTAAGCGTGGCATAAAGTGGAGCGTTCGGTTGCGCCCGCTTCTATGCATCGCTTTTCTGCTGGTTCTGTGGGAGATCGGGGCAAGAAGAGAGCCTTCGCACCTGCTGCCGGGGCCGTGGGGAACGGTGGGCGGCATTGTCGACCTGATTCGCCATGGATTGCTGCTGAAATATGTGGTCGCTTCGCTCTTCCGGGTGACCTGGGGATTTCTGCTGGCAGCGGTGCTGGCGATTCCGATGGGCCTTGTGATTGGCTGGTATCGCCGCGCAGAAATGGCCTTCAATCCGATCATTCAGATACTTCGGCCTATCTCGCCGCTGGCCTGGATTCCAATTGCGATTCTGTGGTTTGGCGTGGGCGATTTGGCGGCGATTTTCCTGATTTTTCTTGGATCATTTTTGCCGCTGCTGCTGACGGCTATCAATGCAGCGCAGAGTGTTCCGGCTGTGTATGTGAATGCGGGCCGCAACTTTGGCTTGAGCACGCCGCGGCTTATGTATGAAGTGTTTTATCCGGCGGTGGTGCCGCAGTTGATTGTGGGCCTCCGCATTACGCTGGGGATTGCGTGGCTGGTGGTGGTGGCGGCGGAGATGATCGCGGTCAACTCCGGCCTTGGCTTTCTGATTGTGGATGCGCGCAATGCAGGCAACCGCTATGACCTGGTAGTGGCGGGCATGGTGATCATTGGTATTATCGGCTTCCTTTTGGACACGGGCATGCGGTCGCTGGAAAAAGTGAAGTCATTTCGCTGGGGCTATTCGGAGGATTAGTGTCAACAGAGATTGCGGCTGCCACAGCCCTGAAGACGAAACTTGCAGTCGAGAACGTGGGCATTACGTTCGAGCGCGACGGCAAGAGCATGACAGTGCTCGAAGATATCAACCTGGAAGTGCGGGATGGCGAATTTATCTGCCTGCTGGGGCCTTCCGGCTGCGGCAAGACGACACTGCTGAATACGATGGCAGGATTCCTGGCACCCACGACGGGTGAGATTCGCGTGGACGGCGAAGTGGTGCAAGGGCCTGATCCGCGGAGGATCTTTGTTTTTCAGGAGCGGGGCGTTTTTCCGTGGCTCACGGTAGAAGGCAACATCGGCTTCGGCTTGTTCAAGCTGGCGCGCCAGGAGAAAGAGCGCCGCATCGCGCATTACATCAAGATGGTGGGGCTGGAAGGCTTTGAAAAGTCGTATCCGATGGAGCTTTCCGGCGGCATGAAACAGCGGCTGGAAGTGGCACGAGCTCTGGCGGTCGATCCGGACATGCTTTTTCTGGATGAGCCGTTTGGCGCGCTCGATTCGATTACGCGCCTGGTGATGCGCAGCGAGTTGTTGCGCATTTGGGAGGCGGAGCGGAAGACGATCATCTTTGTGACGCACGATATCGATGAAGCTGTGCAACTGGCTGATAGGGTGGTGGTGATGAGCACGCGTCCGGCAACGATTCAGCAGATTGTGGAAATCGATGTGCCACATCCGCGAGATATCAGCTCGGCGCGATACCTAGAGCTGCGCGACGGCATCTTTAAGCAGATTGGGCTGGCACATAAGATATGAGCAATTCGCTGGCTGAGCCCCGCAGGTGGGAGAGATTTTTCTGGCCGCTGCTGGCGACCGGGGCCTTCCTTGCGCTTTGGCATTACTCGGTGATCTGGACGGCGACGAAAGTCTTCCCTGCTCCGCGTGAGGTGGAGCGAGGGATGACGGAGCTGCTGCGGCACCATGTGCTGTGGGGCGATATTTATGACTCGCTGCGGCGGGTGGCGATCGGCTTTGGCGCGGCGGTTGCCCTGGGCATTCCGGTGGGATTGATGCTGGGATGGTATCCGGCGGCAAACCGGGTAGTGAACCCGGTGATGCAGATACTACGGCCTATCAGCCCGATTGCGTGGATTCCTGTGGCGATCATCTTTTTCGGAGTCGGCGACAGCGCTGCGGTTTTTCTTATCTTCCTTGGATCGTTTTTTCCGATTGTGGTGGCCTGCATTAACGGCGTCTCGAATGTGCCTTCGATGTTTCGGCGGGCCGGGCGCAATTTCGGGCTGACTTCGCCGCAGTTACTGGGCCGTGTGATATTTCCGGCAGCGCTGCCGCAGATTCTGGTGGGATTGCGCATTGCGCTGGGAATTGCGTGGCTGGTGGTGGTGGCGGCAGAGATGATTGCGGTTGATTCAGGACTGGGCTATCTGGTGATTGACTCGCGCAATTCAGGCAAGCGCTACGATCTGGTGGTGGCGGCTATGCTGTTGATCGGCGCGATTGGGCTGGTGCTGGATATCGGCTTCCGCAGGCTGGAGAAGATTCGCTCGGTTCGCTGGGGGTTCCGCAATGAGTCCTAAAAGCAAAGTTGTGCTCGGCATGGTGGGATGGCTGGTGCTCATAACAGCGCTGCATGCATATTTGAATGTGAACTGGGGCGCGGTCCTCAATGATTTTCGGCCGCCGGAGAAACGCAAAATTGTGGTTGCGTATATTCCGGTTACCTGCCAGCTTACTTGTCCGGTAACGGATTACATTTCGAAGTTCTCAGAGAATGGCGAGTTATTTCTGCCGCGCATGTTCCAGGGATTTCCTGAGATCAAGGAAGCACTGATTTCCAACAAAGTGCAGGCGGCGTTTATTGTTGCGCCGCTGGCGATTGCGCTGGTTTCGCAGGGAGTTCCGATCAAGGTTGTGTATCTTGGGCATCGCTATGGCAGCGCGCTTGTCGTTCGCAAGGGTGGCCCGGTAAAGACATTTTCCGATCTGAAGGGGCGCACGGTTGCCATACCCAGCCGCTTCTCGGATGAGCGACTGATTCTTTTTCGCGCAATGAAGGTGTGGGGGATGAAGCCGGGCGACATCAAGATGGTGGAGATGGCTCCGCCGGATGTTTCCGGCGCACTGGCGGCGGGCGCCATTGACGGCTTCGTGATGGGCGAGCCGTTCCCTTCGCAGGCGGAGATGGCCGGCTACGGCAAGATACTTTTTCAGGCGCGTGATTATTGGCCGGATTACATGTCCTGCATCCTGGTGGTGAGGCAGGATTTGATCGATAAGCGTCCGGAGACAGTGCAGGTTCTGGTGGATGGGATTGCGCGCTCCGGGTTGTGGCTGGATAAGGGCAAACCCTACCGCGAGGATGCTGCGGATTTTGTGGGGCGCTTCTATTACAACCAGAAGCCTGCGCTGCTGCGCTGGGCGCTTACCAAGCCGATGGATCGCGTGATGTACAGCCCGCTGGCTCCGCGCAAGGCAGATTTTGATATGGTGCGCGATCTGATGATAGAGACCGGCGTTCTGAACAAGAAAATTAATTTTACGGATTATACAGATACGCGCTTCTCGGATAAGGCGAGTATTCAGACAGCATGGAAGTATGAGCCGGGCATCGCTAGTGCCAAATAATTTCTCAGGAGTAACGACAAGATGTTGCGCAGACGATTTCTACAATTTGTGACAGCAGCAGGCGTGAGCAGCGTTGCAGCTTTTGAAGCGCTGGAAGCAAGCGAGACGAAAACTGTCGCGTACAAGGTGAAGGGATTCACGTGCATCACCTGTGCTGTGGGACTGGAGACATTGCTCAAGCAACAGAAGGGCGTGACCTGGGTGAAGGCGAGCTACCCGGAAGCTTCGGTGGTGATCAAGTACGATCCTGCCAAGGTTACGGAGGGTGATTTGAAGGGTTACATCTCTGAAATGGGATTCACGGCGGAATCTGAAAATAAAGGCTGATAACGACAGGATGATGATGGATTACGCAAAGATTGCTGCAACTCTTACGGCGCGCCTGGGCCTACGCCAGCCGCCGGTGGCTATTTCTTTTACTGATGTCATTCCGGAAGGCGTGAAAACACATGCGGGGCGAGCGCCGGCGGGATGCCGCTTCTGGCAGGATGGCGCGATGGGTGCTTTCGCTACCTCGTCGGTCGATCATGAACTATGCGCGATTGGCATCTATACGCATCATTTGCAGCCGACTCCCGCGCAGCAGACGGATTTGATGGATGCGCTGAAAGTGTTTGGAGATCTGAGCTATGTGCGCGAAGAAGACCTTGCGCTGATTCCTGTTCTGCAAAAAGAGCCGAAGCACGTGATGTATGCACCGCTCGCGGAAACTCCACTGTCGCCGGATGTCGTGCTGTTGTTTGTGAACGCGAGCCAGACTTTAATTCTTTCGGAAGCGGCGCAGCAGGTGGAACTGGGCAATACGACCGCCATGGGCCGGCCCGCATGCGCGGTTGTGCCCCAGGTTGCAAATTCCGGACGCGCGGCATTGAGCCTGGGATGCTGCGGCGCGCGCGCCTATCTCGACACGCTGGCTGACGACACGGCTATCTTTGCTATTCCGGGAGCAAAGCTCGACACTTATGTAGAGCGCATCGAAGCTTTATCGCAGGCAAATTCGATCCTGTCGAAGTTCCACCATATACGGCGCGAGCAGGTGGCGGCAGGCGCATCGCCTACGATTCAGGATTCGCTGCAAGCACTGCAGAGCGCATCCTGATCGCGTCCGCTACTCTTCGTTTTTAAGCATTTCTGCGAGCGTCGGCTTGTGCTTTGCCTTCCGGCGCTCTTCACGGGGCTTGTCTTCGATGATCCGTTCGGATTTCGGCTGGCCCACGCGTTCTCGCGCATTGGCCTTGACAGCCTTGACTGCTGAAAACTTCTTGATCTTTTTCTTTGGCATATGACCTGCTATGCGCTTTCAGTAGTGAGACGCTTTGCCATGCGTTGCACCGGAATGGAGTGTCCTCCGGGTAAGGGAACGTCGAATGTTTCGAGAGCCTCATATCCATGAGCGGCATACAGTGGAACGCCCGGCAGTGTCGCCGCCATTTCCATGCTATGAAAGCCGGATTTTCGCGCCTGCTCTTCGCAATGCAGTAGTAACGCGCGACCTACGCCTTTTCGCGCAAATGTTGGGTGCGTGAAGAAGGCGCGAATGCGCGCGGGATCACGACTGGGATCGAGTAATACGTCCTGACGGGAATGGTCGTAGTGGCTGGCACCGTAGAGCGTACCTCGCTTGCTCCATCCACCGCAGCCCGCGAGTTGCCCTCCGATTTCAGCAATGAAATATGTGCCGTCTTCGATGAGCTGCATATCGACGCCGAAGACGGAATGCACTGCGGCTTCAATCTGTTCGGGGTAATACCAATCTACCTGCAGCTCACGCACAGAGCGCTCGATAAGATCGCGCAATGCCGGTACATCGTCGGCGTTCGCGGCGCGGATAAAGATAGAAGCCATAACACTTCAATGTACCGCAGAGACAGGCAGCGTGCGCTACATTCCGTCGTAGTTGGGACCGCCTCCGCCTTCAGGAGGCACCCAGTTGATGATCTGGTAGGGGTCCATAATGTCGCATGTCTTGCAATGCACGCAGTTAGCAAAGTTGATGTGCAACTGCTTGCCGGAATGCGTTTCGCTGGACTCGACAATTTCGTACACGGCTGCGGGGCAGAAGTATTGGCAGGGATTGCCGAATTCTTTCACGCAGCGGCCATTGCAGATATTCAGATCTTCCACGACAAGATGCACGGGCTGATCGTCATCATGCCTTGTGCCGGAATGATAGACATCGGTCAGACGATCGAAGGTCAGCTTACCGTCGCCTTTTGCGTTGTAGAGGAAGTGCATGCGTCCGTCGCCGTATGGGCTTAGCGCATCGGCGTGTTGCATGCGGAGATATCCGGCTTCATTCCTGGAATCGGGACCAAGGTTCGCGCCGCGCATTAACTGCTGCAATCCCGCTTTGATCATGCCGTCGTAGAGGCCATGCTCGAAAGCCTGATGAAAGTTGCGTACCGGATACAGCTCGTCTTTGATCCAGCTGGCATCGACGGCTGTCTTGTATTCACTGAGCGTATCGGCGGAGCTATCGCCGGAGAGCAGCGCATCGAACGCAGTTTCAGCGGCGAGCATGCCGCTCTTGATAGCGAGATGAATGCCCTTGAGCCGTTGCGAATTGAGGAAGCTGGCGGAGTCGCCTAGAATCATCCAGCCATTGCCGTAGATGCGCGGCATGGTGAGCCACCCTCCATAGGGCAGTGTTTTCGCGCCATAGCGAATCATCTTGCCGCCTTCAAGAATTTTACGCGCGAGCGGATGCTCCTTGAAATTCTGAAAGACGTGGTGCGGGTCGGTGCGTGGATCTTCGTAGTCGAGGCCGGTGACATAGCCGATGGAGAGCTGCGTGTCGGAGATGCCGTAGATCCATGCGCCGCCGTATTCCTTTGTCGTCAGCGGATAGCCCAGCGTGTAGATGACTTCGCCTTTGGCGACGCGGCCTGCGGGAATTTCCCATAGTTCCTTGATGCCGACGCCATAGGTTTGGGCGTGATAAAAATCTTCGAGATCGAAATGGTTAATGAGTTGCTTGGCGCAGTTGCCCCGTGTGCCTTCGGCGAGGATGGTGATCTTCGCGCGCAGGTCGTATCCGGGCTCGAAGTTTGCTTTCGGCTGGCCCTGTTTATCGACGCCCTTGTCGTCGGTGCGAACGCCGGTCACGCGTGCTGTTTCCGGGTCGCGGCTGTCGTCTTCGAATAACAGCTCCGATCCGGCGAACCCGGTGAAGATGGTGATGCCCGCTGCTTCTACTTTTTCGCCGAGCCACTTTGTAAATTTGTTGAGCGAGATGACGTAATTGCCGTGATCACGCAGCGGCGGCGGCACAATCGGCAGCTTGCGCGCTTTTTCTTTGCTGAGGAAATAGACCGATTCCTTTGTAACCTCGGCGTCGAGCGGGGCTTCGGATTCAAAGCCCGGCAGAAGCTCGCGCATCGAGCGCGGATCTAACAGTGCTCCGGAGAGGCAGTGCTGGCCTACTTCGCGGGCTTTTTCAAGGACGTAAATGTTGTCTTTTGTGAGTTGCGAGTCAGGATGGCTCGCGTTGTGCTCGTCGATTAACTGCGAGAGACGCAGTGCACAGGCCATGCCTGCCGGGCCTCCACCGATGATGACGACATCGGCCTCCATCTGCGGGCGCTCGATACCTTCGATTGGTTTGCGGAATGTGATCATAGGCGACTGGCCGTCCAGGCAGACGCGCTTCGCGCAAAACCAGGACTCTTAGTTGTATTCGATGCTCACCTTGTTGGCAACCGATCTTCCCAAATGCGTTCCGATTCGACCATTATCGACCTATGCTTTCACCTTCTTAATCTCTTCCGTCAACGCAGGCACTACATCAAACAGATTCCCCACCACGCCGATATCGGCGATCTCAAAAATCGGAGCCTCGGGGTCTTTGTTGATGGCGACGATGGTGCGCGAGCCTTTCATGCCGACGATGTGCTGGATGGCTCCGCTGATGCCCAATGCGATATAGAGCTTGGGCGCGACGGTCTGGCCGGAGCTGCCGATCTGGCGTTCCAGCGGGAGCCAGCCGTTGTCGCAGATGGGACGCGATGCGGCGACTTCGCCGCCTAGAGCTTTCGCAAGCTCTTCGGCAAGAGCGAGATTTTTCTGTTCCTTGATACCGCGTCCCACGGCGACGATGACTTCCGACTGCGAGAGATCGACGGCCTGTTTTGCTTCCTGGAATACTTCGTGCGGGATGACGCGCGGGGTGCCTTCCGCTGTAGCGGCGGCTACATTTTCTACAGGAGCCGAGCCGGACTCGGCCTGATCGCCGCGGAAGGCGCCAATCTGGATCGTGGCCAGCCACGGCCCATCGGAGGCGAAGGAAACATCGGCGGCGAACTTGCCCTGGAACATCTGGCGGGTAAACAGGAGCTTGCCGTTCTCATATTTATAGCCGATGGCATCGGAGATGAGAGTCTGGCCGAGAGCGAGAGCCAGGCGCGGCGCAAAGTCGCGCACCTGATACGTGTGCGGGAAAAGTACAAGCTTCGGCTGCTTTTCGGCAATGAACTGCTTGAGAGCAAATACGTAAGCGTCTGCGGTATAAGCGGCCAGTACAGGGGCTTCGAGCGCGTAGACACGACTGGCGGCTTTTCCTGCAAGCTCCTGGATAATTGAGCTTAGGTTGTTTCCGGCGAGGACGAGTTCGACGGGCCAGCCGGTTTCTTTCGAGATGGCCTGGGCGGCGGCGATGGTTTCCAACGAGACGCGGTTCAGCTTGCCTTCCCGCTGTTCCGCAACGACAAGAATGGTGTCTGCCATACACACCTCAGGGGAGCCGCGGCTCCCCTTGTGTCAGAACTTAAAGTATTCGATGAAGTTTACAGGCTGGCGAATTCGGTGCGTCCACGTTTCATATAGGTGCCGTAAATGCCGAATGCCACGGCCAGCACGGCGGTCAGGATGTTGTAGTAGACCATGGGCCGATCCCAGCCGGGAGAATACGTTGCATCCTGTCCAGACCAGATGGTCAGCAATATGGCGAAGAAGGCGAATTGACCGGCAATGATCTGGCAGGTCAGACCCCATTGGCGGCGCTTATCCAGAGCTTCTATCTGGTCGGGTGTCAGGTTGCGCTCCTCAGCGGGAATGTTCATGTTAGCCATGGTGCTCGAAATCTCCTGGAAAATAGCGTCTATAAAAACGGCGAAAATTCTCTCGCCAACATTAAACCACGCGCGCGGTGTTTTTGAGATACTCCGTAATTTTTCTTGCTGCTTCGGCGGGCGGCCCTTCGACCATTTCGGTCTTTTTCTGCTTCACCGGGACATATAGCCGCTCGATTTGCTGCAGATTTTTGCTCAGTTTCGGCTCGATTTCCGCCCAGGAAACCTTGCGCAACGGCTTATTTTTGGCTTGTTTAATGCCGATCAGGCTGGCATACCGCAGCTTGTTGATGCCGCTCTGGATGGTCAGCACCGCAGGAGTGGGCAAATCGACGAACTGGTAGTGGCCGGCTTCCAACTCGCGCTTCAGGCGCAGGCCGGAGTCGGTTTTTTCAATGCCGATAATGATGGTTGCGTGCGGGAGGCCGAGAATCTCTGCCAGCAGGACGCCGGTCTGGGCTGCGCCGAAGTCGTCCGATTGCAGGCCGGTGACGATCAGATCGAAATTTTCCTCGGCGATGGCGGCGGCGATGGCGCGCGCGGTATTGGTCGAATCGAGCTGCACGAATTTATCGTCTTCCAGGTGAATGGCGCGGTCTGCTCCCTTGGCCAATGCCTCGCGCAGCACCTGTTGCGCTCGCGCCGGGCCGGCTGTCACGACGACGACTTCGCCGCCATGCTTTTCCTTTTGGCGAAGAGCTTCTTCCAGTGCGTAGGCGTCGGGCTCGTTGACTTCGTAGGAAACATCCTCACGAATCCAGGTGCCGGACTCGTTCAGTTTCAGCGGGGCGTCTTTCTGCGGAACCTGTTTGATGCAAACAAGAATCTTCATAAAGAGAACGCGCCAGTATATCGAATTTGCATTTCCGTCGTCGTGCGCAGCGTGAAAGGTAAAATCAAAAATATGTCAGTCGATCCACAGTGGCCTTCCTCGCTCCTTGAGCGCGCAAAAAAAATCAAGCTTTTTCTTATGGATGTAGACGGCACCCTCACCGACGGAGGCGTCTGTCTTATTTCGCCCGCAGGCGGCGGCGAAATTCTTGAGATGAAGGTTTTCGATGCGAAAGATGGAGCCGGCCTGACGCTTGCGCACATCATGGGCATGAAAACCGGCTTCATTACCGGTCGCAAATCTCCCGCGGTGCAGCGGCGCGCCGATGAGCTTCACGTTGATTATGTCTATCTAGGCCAGGCGCGGAAAACCGCTGCATTTGAAGAATGCATGCAGAAAGCCGGAGTTACGGAAGAAGAAACTGCCTATCTTGGCGACGATCTCCCGGATATTCCATTGGCACAGCGCGCCGGGCTGGCGGTTGCGGTGGCCGATGCGGCAGCAGAGCTGAAGGCTGCGTGTCACTTTGTGACGAATGCCGGGGGTGGCAAAGGCTCGGCCCGGGAAGTGATTGAGCTGATCCTGAAGGCCCAGGGGCGATGGGAAGAGGCGGTTCCAAAAGCACTGGCCTAATGCGCCGGAGCTTCGGGCACGAGAAAAATGTTTCCTAGAATGCCGGATGGCAGCGGCGTTAAATGATCCATGTCCTGCGGAGAAAACTTCTCGCCGTAGCGCAGGTTCAGCAGGCGATAATCCGGACGCGCCTGACCCGCAAGGGTATTGATCGCTGTATTCGCCACTTCTATTTCCAGATGATTGCTCCCCGGATGCAGATATGGCGTTATATCCAGGCGGTAGGGCGGCATCCAGATGGAACCTGCCTTTTTGCCATTGATGGAAATAATCGCAATCTCACGGATGGGGCTCTCTAACAGCGCGTGCATGCCGGGCTTATTGGGATCGGAGGGCGGCAGCGGCGTGCCTTTGCCGAAATCGAGAAAGAGATGACGCCCGTGCGCCAGAGTTTTCTCTGGTAGCTTGAAATCCTTGGTGTAGATGGCCGTGCCGGAGAAATAGCGGGTTGCTTCTTCGTCTGTCCACGAGCGCAATGTTGGCAGCGGCATTGTTCGATGCAGCGAAGGAAAGGAAAGCTGCCAATTGCGGCTCAGGTCAATTATTTCTTTGGGCACCGGACTTCCCTGCCATGGTTCAGGCAAAGAGATAGGCCCGTTGTGAAAGATGAAGATACGCGATGCATAGGGAGCGAGATGCAAATCAATTGCTTCGGCATTGGATCGGCAGGCTCTGCCGGAGAATGCATCCCATTCTTCCGCTGCTGTCCATTGCGTGTGAAAACGTACCTGTGTGGAGACTGCATGGTTGCCGGTGTTTGCCACGAAGTAGATGTCCGCATCCGATAGCTTTCGGCGAATATATCCGACCTGGGGAGCAGATGCAGTGAGCTGCATGTCGGGCTCGACGAGTTTCTGGAGAAGGGCTCCGGTTTCTTCGTCATTGGCCGCCTGAAGGACTTTATGATTTTGCGAAAGCTGTTGTGAAATTGCAGTAATCGAAGTTGCATCGTTCTTTGCTTCGCTCAGTCCGGGAGCGCGCCGCGGAAGTTTTCCCACGACAACGATCTTGCCGCCTTGCTGAAGATATTCTTCGATCCTGCGGTACGTCTCCAAAGGAATGCGTTCCGCATGCGGAATCACCAGTACGGGATATCGAATACCCAGCTTGCTGATGGCATCCGCATCGATGTAATCGAAATTATATCCGGCGTCGAGAATGCTCGCGGTCAGCGCGGGAGTAATGTAGCGGGGCATTTCTTCAGACACGCCGACATGCCCCGGTGTGAAGTCGGCCTGCGCATCGTCAGTTGGAAGATAGACTGCCACCTGATTTGCGGGCTCACCTTGCCGCAGCAGAAAGCTTACTCGCTGCAGATAACGCGTGATCTCTGGCATGACCGGCCACCATGGATTGTGCTGATTGAAGACAGCGGCAGCGTAAAAGGCATACCCCGGCTCGCCGGCATAGGCGGGCGAATAGGGCCACCCGTGTCCCACAAGCTGGTTTACGCCTTCGAGGAAAAACCTGTCCGCCTCCGCCTTCATATCCAGCGGTACGGCGCGAAAAGCCGGCGAGTGCAGCCATGTCCAGGACTCGGCAGAAGTAACATTGCGGTTATACAGATGACTCGCCGATGTGGCCCATCGCGTGTAAGAAAAGCTTCGCCACCGCGGGCCTTCACCCTCGGGCAGGTCGACCAGAGCATTGCTGGATAGGGTGACGGCTGGGTCGCCATAGGTCTGCGAGCGAAACCGAGTGTGATGCTGGTGTGCCCATTCCGTTAGCGGAGCAAGGTAGTTCTCATCCACCAGCTCGCCTAGAGTCTTGCCCCAGTCATGCCGCACGCTGCGAGCAGGCTCATCTTTTCCGGCAAACAGCTCGGGCAGATACGGCGTCAGATCGTATCCGCGGCGTTTCCTGAACTCAGCGAGGAAGTTCGGCGTCCAGTCCGAGCCGTAGACTTCAAGACTATCGCTGAAGACGGAGTATGGCGGCTGATCGTCGAATGCCTGCATCAGCCGGTCGCCGGCATATTGCAGGTGATGCTCAATGGCGCTGCGGTCGAAGTGATCCAGTACAAAACCTTCTGCGCCTACAGCAGAGCGCTTCACCTGCTGCCCGGTTCGGCTGCTTATGAAGAGGAGGATTGTGCGATTGGAATCGCTTGCCGGGATGTTCAGAAAATGCGTTGTCTCTCCAATCGGCAATGGTATTTGTTTGGCGGCTGCGGGGTCGTAGGTTGCGAGCTCGCCGGAGACAACAAAGGCAGCCAGGAGCGCCTCGCCGTTTTCAAGCGATGGAAGAGGTACTCGGCTTGCGCCCGCAGGCAGAGCTGTTTTCTCCAGCCGCAGCTTTCCTGCTGCTTCCGTGATGGGGACATGCGGGCCGCCATAGGGCCAGCCACTGCCCAGGGTGATGCTGACACGCAATCCGAGCTGGTGTGCTGTCTGGTTAGCAAAGCTTACGGCACGCAGAAAGTCATCGGAGAGATAGGGCGTGTTGCTGATCCCCTTTTCCGGATCATCGAGCGCCAGGGCATAGACCGGCTGAATCTCGACTCCGCCGATGCCGCCATCCTTCATGATTTGCAGCTCTCGCGCCAGCTCCGCGTTTTCTACGGACGGGCCAAACCACCACCAGCGCATCATCACGCGTGCATCATCCGGAGGGTTCTGGAATTGACGGCGCAGCGTAGAAAGTGTATCCGTTTGCGCAAAGCAGGCAGACAGCGCGATGAAAAGAAGCGAGATGAAGAGAAAGAAACGGCAGCAGCGGCAATGCATGAAAGTCACTCGGCCGATCCTGCAATTCAGGCTGACTGCAAAAAGGCCACCGACTGCACGCCTGCTACTTCAAACCGCTTGCGGCACCGGATATTCTTGCACGCCACCATGTCGTCTTTGCGAACCATATAAGATTGCGCCTTGGCAAAACGCGCCCGGTCACGCTCATCTGCGTGGCGCGGCAGAGCATTTCTCTTGCGGCGCACCAGCCATGCAAGCTGATACTCCTCTGCCTTTCCGCAATGTGGACAGGTAAGCGTGTGGGTGCGCTGCTCATTCTGTTCGTTGAAAAAATCACGTTCTTCCATGGCAATCGCCCCCGTTAACTTGGAAAGTATTTCATAACGGGCATGAAGGTGGAAATTATCAGCGAGATTCCAATTGGAAAAGAAACTTCTGAGCCTTCTAAAGCATGATTCAAGCAAAGTTACCGACCGTCGGCATTTGCGTGCCGGTAAAAGTTGTGCGATGGTAACGCTAATATCTGTGGTTCCAGCAAGAGAACCCAGCGTACAATTATGAATGACTGGAGTCTGTATGGCTCATATTTCCTGCCCCTCCTGTTCGGAACTGACGTCAATCCGACGCTCACACCGACGTTTTCACGATTGGCCGCGCTACATCATTGGCCAGCGGCCTTACCGTTGCAGAGTTTGCGGAAATCGCTTTTATTCCGGTGGATTTAGCTTGCGCCTGCATCCGCGAAAATCCATAGCCGCCAAACACCCTTAATTTCAACCGCCAATATGCACCATGCTGCGTGAAGGCTTGAGAAACCCCGGCTCTCCGATATGATGACGAGCTTCTTTCCGTTCTACCGTAGCGTGGATAAAATCAGCCAAAGCCGCATCGTCCGCTCCCGCGCGCATGCGGCGATATAAATCGTGATCGAATTGAGAAAAGAGGCAGGTACGGATTTTTCCGTCGGAGGTAAGACGGATGCGGCTGCAATGTCCGCAAAACGCCCTTGAAACCGGTGCAATGATGCCGATTTCACCGAGGCCGTCATCGAAGGTGTAGCGCTGCGCTGTCTCGCTGATTGTGTTTGCTTGCAGCGGCACGACAGGGCGAAACACGCTCAATCGCTTGAGCAGTTCATTGACTGGAATCACCGATGCAGGTGTCCACAGGCGGTCTTCTTCGAGCGGCATGAACTCGATAAAGCGCACGATGACACCTTCATCACGTGCAAACTTTGCGAATGGCACGATCTGGTCTTCGTTGAAACCGCGCAATAGCACGCAATTCACCTTGATTGGGCCGAGCGCCGCTTTTTGCGCGGCACGAATACCAGCCAACACTTTCTGAAAGCTGCCGGGAACGCGAGTGATGCGCTCAAACGTGCCCGGGTCTACCGCATCCATGCTCACGGTTACGCGGGTCAGGCCCGCATCTTTCAACGGCTGCGCCAATTCTGCCAACAGATGGCCATTCGTCGTGAGGGCAAGGTCGAGCGGCTGATTCTCTGCCGCGGTTCGTAACTTTGCCAGCTGCGATACAAGTTCCGGCAGCTCTTTTCGCAGCAGAGGCTCGCCTCCGGTAAGCCTGACTTTTTCAATTCCAAGGTTGACGAAGAGGCTGACAATGCGCAGGTAGTCGGAAATTGGAAGCTCGGAATATTGCGCGCCGTCATTTCCGGTACGGCAGTAGACGCACCTATAATTGCAGCGATCCGTCACCGATACCCGAAGATCGGTGATGGCGCGACCATGCTTGTCGATGAGGCGCGTGCTGCGGACGGGACTGGTGAGGGTTGCTGCCATCAGCTGATATCTACTGTATTCGATGCTGCGAGATGAACGATAGATATGAGTGTTTCACTTTGACGCCACGATGGGGGTCAGTGTGTGCTTATTTTCGGGCGAGCGTGGGTCCACGCCGAAGTCCCAGACATCGAGGTTCACTTCCTGCGGAGAAAGCACTTCCATGAGCGCGTATTCGCCGAAGCTGAGCTGCTCCCGGGGCACAACTTTCATCCAGCGGCCGCCGGGCATAACCTGTGTTGTAGTCTGCACAATGTTTTCCGAGTGCGATACTTTGCCCAGCATGCTGATATTCATAGCTGCGACAACTCGTAAATTACGCCGCTGCTGCACGCGGACAATTACATATTGGCTGTTCGGAGAACTGTAGTTGTTTTTGTCTATTTTTGCGCTGGCTCCATGGGTATCGACTTTCAGCGCGTCATCGGGCACGGTGTCGTCGGCATTTACATCAAGAGCGACATAGAGCTCCGGCTGGCCGACATGCAGTTGCACCTTCGCGCGCGCTCCATCGATCTGGATGAGCTGTTTGGTGCCGCCCATGGGATTAAGGGTTGCCTTCAGAATGTTGTGGCCCAGGTCTTTATTCAGATCGCCGTTACTTTGCTCCAAACGAACTAATTCCGGAGTTCCCTGAAAGGTGTCCAATACCCAGACACCGCTTTCGTCGGGAAGCCTCAATCCGGTTGCCACAACGGGCATGCGAGCCTTCTCGGCGTCGCGTTCCTGCTGCTCTTCCTTGTCGATTTCAGCAGCTTCGTTCTGCTGCGATTGTTCACGGGCAGCTTCTGCAGCTGCCAACACATCCGGAGCGTGTTCCTTGTTCCATTTATCGGTCGCAGGCCAATCGATCAAAGCATTCGGGATTTCTTCCCAGTCACCGCCGCGTTCGGCGCTGCGGTAGCGAACCCGATCTCCCTTCACCTCGTACTGGGTAACAATCTGGTAGGAGCCGTCTTTTAGAATCAGGCGTTTATCGCCGCCCTGGGCGTAGGCTCCCCCGGAGGGACCCAGTAGAATTACTGCAAGAATGAGAGCCAGATATTTCATAGGCCGCCCTTTTAGACGTAAGAGCGTACCACTCTGTTATACCGCACTCTGAATGCCCACTTTCTTTCTTATCAAATTCCGGATAAAATCAATTGTGCCTACCTGGTACGCCAATCAAAACCACAAGAAAAAGGTGAAGCAGCGATGTCCGCAAAGTACATCTTTGTGACCGGCGGAGTTGTATCCAGCTTAGGAAAGGGTTTAGCCGCGGCATCGATCGGCTGCCTGCTGGAAGCACGAGGGTTGAAGGTCAACCTGATGAAGTTTGACCCCTATCTCAATGTCGATCCAGGAACCATGTCGCCGTTCCAGCACGGCGAAGTCTTCGTGACCGACGACGGCGCCGAAACCGATCTCGACCTCGGCCATTATGAACGCTTCACCCACGCTCGCCTGACCCGCGACAATAATCTCACTACCGGACGCATCTACGAACAAATCATCACGAAAGAGCGCCGTGGAGATTATCTCGGCAAAACTGTCCAGGTCATTCCACACGTCACCAACGAAATCAAGAATGCCATGCGCAAGGTGGCGGCTGATACGGATGTCGTTATTGTGGAAATTGGCGGCACAGTCGGCGATATTGAATCCCTTCCCTTCCTCGAAGCGATTCGTCAGATGCGGCAGGAACTTGGGCGTGAGAATACCGTCTTTGTTCACGTCACACTGGTGCCATGGATCAGCGCGGCACAGGAATTGAAGACCAAGCCGACGCAACATTCCGTGAAAGAAATGCTATCTATCGGAATCCAGCCCGATATCCTGCTTTGCCGCTGCGACCGTCCGCTTTCGCATGAGATGAAGGGCAAAATTGCGCTCTTTTGCAACGTGGAAGAAAAGGCAGTGATCGCCGCGCGAGATGTCGCTTCTATTTATGAAGTTCCGCTCAGTTTTTCGCAGGAAGGCGTCGATGCGCTGGTGCTCAAGTACCTGCATATTGCCGCCGGCGATCCGAATCTGAGCCGCTGGAAAGAACTGGTGGAGCGCTGCTACAACCCGAAGGATGAGGTTTCCATCGGAATCGTCGGCAAATATGTCGAGTACGAAGACAGCTACAAGTCTCTGAAAGAAGCGCTGGTCCACGGTTCGCTGGCACATAATTTGAAGCTGAAAGTGACGTGGATCGAGGCCGAGGGGCTGGAGGCCGCAAACTACGCAGAGCAGCTGAAGGGATTCGATGGAATTCTGGTTCCCGGCGGCTTCGGCAAGCGCGGTATTGAAGGCATGCTCAATGCGATTCGTTACGCGCGCGAGAATAAAGTGCCATACTTCGGCATTTGTCTCGGCATGCAGACCGCCTGCATCGAGTTTGCCCGGAATGTCTGCGGGCTGAACGCAGCGAACTCCAGCGAATTTGACCCGGCGACGCCGCATCGCGTGATTTACAAGCTGCGCGAGCTTACCGGCGTGGAAGAGATGGGCGGCACCATGCGCCTGGGAGCATGGACCTGCATCCTGCAGCCTGATTCGCTGGCTTACAATGCTTACGGCTCTACTGAAATCAGCGAGCGTCATCGGCATCGGTATGAGTTCAACCGCGAATATGAAGCGTTGCTGACCGGAGCCGGATTGCGCATTACCGGAACCACGCCGGACGCAACCTATGTGGAAATTGTTGAGATTCCCGACCATCCATACTTCCTGGGCTGCCAGTTCCATCCGGAATTTAAATCGAAGCCGCTTGAGCCGCATCCGCTTTTCAGCCGGTTTATTCGGGCAAGTTATGAGAACCGCATGGGTGGAACGGAAGCCACCCCGGTGGTGGAAGAAAAAGCTTTACGCTCGTAACTTGTTCTTTTTAAAAAGCGCGCT
>DASZUU010000056.1:0-58548 GCA_035547425.1 Alloacidobacterium sp.
GGGTTTCGATGATGCCGGCGCTCTCCGGGCTCAGGTTCTGGGGCACGGCTTCAGCATTGCCTGCGCACCACCCGGACGCCTCCTGCAGGGCTTTTTTGTGCAGCTTTGCGTGCTGCCGGATATCGAGGGTATGCAGGTGCAGCCCGAAGGTGCGAACCAGCAGGATGAGCGGATCGATGAGGGTTTTTGCCAGGCGCAGACCCTGATTTTCCGCAAGGCTGCGGCGGAGAATCTTGAGATCCTCGAGAAATTCCTGCGCGCTGCAGTATGCGGGAAGAGCGCTGAGGGCGGCTTCGAGGCTATCCGCATCGCGCGCGGGCTCGCCTGCTGTGCGCAACAGGCGGGCATGGACGCAGACCATGAAGCGGCGGTACAGCTCGAACTCGAAGCGCGCGCCGAAGAGATGTTGCGTGCCGCTGCGCAGCTCGGTCATGTACCCGTGGAGGCGCTGGCTGAGTTCTTCGCTGATTGGAAGCTGCTGCGCCGATGTTGTGAGCAGATCGATGATGAGCTGCGCCTGCTTTTCGTAGTAAGCCAACAGGCGCGAGCGCGCGGCTCGGATGGCTTCACGGGTGACATCGGGGGTGACAAAGGGGTTGCCGTCGCGGTCGCCTCCGATCCAGGAGCCGAAGCCGAGGAGCAGGGGCAGATCGGAGATGTCGATGTTGAGACCGTACTCGCTGGCTAATGCCGCGGATACTTCTTCATAGAGCTTCGGCAAGGTGGCGAAGATGGAGACATCGTAATAATCGAGGCCCATCTTGATCTCGTCAGTGACGGAGGGGCGACGGCTGCGGACCTCATCGGTTTGCCAGAGGGCCGTAATTTCGGCAGTGAGCTGTTCCTGCAGGCGGGAAATTTCTTCGTCGGCGACCGGGATGCGGTCCAGGCTTTCGAGGAATTCGCCGATGCGGCGGCGCTTGAAGAGTACGGAGCGGCGCGCGATCTCGGTGGGATGCGCTGTGAAGACCGGAACAATGAAAATTTTGCGGAGCCAATCGAGGGCTTCGGTTGCGGTGATGCCCACGCGGCGCATCTCGCGCAGCGTGCCTCGCAAGGAACCTCGCTGTTGGGCGCCTTCGCCGCTGAGCTGTAACGAGAGACGGCGGCGTTTGCGGTGATTTGTCTCGGCCAGATTGATCAGCTCGAAATAAAAAGCGAAGGCGCGGCTCAGTTTGTATGCCTGCTCGACCGGCAAGGTGCTGATGCTGAGAACGGTTTGTTGCAGCAGATTTTCGGCTTCGTCGGTATCGCCGGCGGCCTGGGCTTCGCGCCGACGAATGGCGGACAGCCGCAGCTCTTCCACTTTTTCGTAGAGAGCATCACCGGCCTGCTCGCGCAGGACTTCGCCCAACAGCATGCCCAACGAGCGAACATCGCGCCGCAAAGGCGCTTCTTTCAAGTCGCCGGTGCGCGCTTCCAGTTCCGCCAGGCGCTGCGACCAGCTTTCAGGTTTCCAAAGGAGAGGCATACATTGATTATGCAGGAGGATGCGTTGTCACGGCGCTTGCGCCGCACGGCATCGCAAAAAACTCACGGCTCAGTTGCTGTTCACCTGCTGTTCTTCGAGTTGCAACATCAAATCTTCCCATTCTGTGCTCAGAGAATCCTGCTGCTCGCGCAGGGAGGCGAGCTGATGGGTGAGGCGCTCGGTTTCTTCGACGCTTACGAAATTTCCCAGCGAGTGTTCCGTATCTGCGATGGAGGCTTCGATACGGGGAATTTCTTCTTCCACGAAGACGAGGCGCTCCTGCATCTGGCGCAGACGTATCGGATTCAGGCGGCGCACCTTTTCTTTTTCGACCGGGACAGAAGCTGTGGACGGGCTCTCTTCTACGGTGATGGGATCTGCGACGGTTGCTACTGTGGCGGGAGCTGCATCACGGCCTTCTTTGCGCCAGAGATAATCTTCGTAATTGCCGGGATACACATGCACATGACCGCCTTCAACCTCGAAGACACGGGTAGCCAGCCTGTCGATAAAGTAGCGATCGTGCGAGACGAAGATGACGGTTCCGGTGAATTTGTTGACGGCATCGAGGAGCACGTCTTTGGCGCGCAGGTCGAGATGGTTCGTGGGCTCGTCGAGTAGTAAAAAGTTCGCAGGGCTTACCAGAATTCGGGCCAGCGCGTAACGATTACGTTCGCCGCCGGAAAGCACGCCCAGGGGCTTGAAAACGTCATCGCCGGAAAAAAGAAAACAGCCGAGGAGACTACGCAGGTCGGTTTCCGGAACTCGGGGAGCGATGCGGCCAATATCGTCGAGCATGCGCGCGGTTCCGTCGAGTACCTTGTATTGGTCCTGGGCGAAGTAATCCGGCAGCACATTATGGCCTAGCTTCAGCACGCCGGATGTCGGCTGTTCCTGAGCGGAGAGCATGCGGATGAGCGTCGATTTGCCGGCGCCGTTTGCTCCCACGAGTGCGATGCGGTCGCCGCGATCGATGGTGAAGCTGACGTCATTGAGCACCTGCTTTGGTCCGTAAGCCTTACTGAGGCCGGTGACTTCAACAACGGTGCGGCCCGAAGGCGGCGGCTGCGGGAAAGTGAAATGGATGACCTGTTCTTCCTGCGGAATCTCGATCCGCTCGATTTTTTCGAGCTCCTTGATGCGGCTTTGTACCTGCTTTGCTTTCGTGGCCTGGTAGCGGAACCGATTGATGAAGGCCTCAAGATGCTCGATGCGCTCCCGCTGATTGCGATAAGCGGCTTCCAGTTGCGCGCGGCGATCATCTTTTTGTTGCAGATATTTTTCGTAATTGCCGGAATAAAAATGCAGGCCCTTATTCCATATTTCGACAATCTTGTTCACCGTTACATCGAGAAAGTAGCGGTCATGCGAGATGAGGATGAACCCGTTTGGATAGCTGCGCAGGTATTCTTCGAGCCAGTTGCGCGTTTCCAGATCGAGATGGTTGGTCGGCTCGTCGAGCAGCAGGAGGTTTGGCTTCTGAAGTAGCAGTTTGGCGAGCGCAATCCGCATCTGCCAGCCGCCGGAAAATTCCTTTGTGTCCTTCAACCAATCTTCTTTGCTGAAGCCGAGCCCACCAAGGACGGAGCCGACCTGCGCGTCGAGCGCGTAGCCGTCGTGCGCGTGAAAGCGCGCTCCAAGATTGGAGTAGCGTTCGGCGGCAGCCGCGTAGGCGCTGCTTTCCGGGGGCAGCTCGGCAAGCGATGCTGCCAGTCCTTCCAATTCCTGCTCGATGCTGCGCAGCTCATCGAAGACGGAAAGGCATTCTTCAAAAACGGTACGCCCGGAGAGAGACAGCCCATCCTGCGGCAAATAGCCGATGCTCATACCGCGCGTGCGTTGCAGGCTGCCGTAGTCCAGCGTATCGAGACCGGCCAGGGTCTTTAGCAGGGTTGATTTCCCTGTGCCGTTCGCGCCGACGAGGGCCGTGCGTTCATTCGCGGTAATCAGCCAGTTGGCATTTTCAAAAAGAAGTTTCGGGCCGAATCGCTTGCCGGCTCCGGCGAGTTGCAGCATGTAATCTATTTTAGCTGGCTATTTGCGCTGATTTTCGGGGCGCATGACGCGATTTACGCAGCGTCTCCCAGTCTTTTTCTGTCTGATCGGCATAAGCGTCGGCAAATTTGGCGATGGCTTCGGCAAATCGTTTGCCATTGCCGATGTAACCGGCAAGAGTGCACGCGTCTCCGGAACGCGAATGACCGCGGGCCAGCAACTCTCCGCACATTTCTGCATATTCCACTAAGCCGGTGCCTTGCAGCTCCAGAAGGTCGATGCTCGCTTTATGGTCATTCAGTTGACGGACCAGATATTGACGATGGCCGATGGTTGTCCAGCCCAGAAATGGGTCTGAGAGAAACTGCATGGCGCGCTGACCTTCTGCAACTCGCTGGCCCTGGTGGTGTGCGCCGTGATACTCGATGTACCTGGCGTATGCTGACGCGGGCTCCTCTTTCATTTGAAGAAATAGGGGGTCGCCGGGGCCGTTCCCTTCAAAGTAGACAAGATAATCGCGAAGCCCTACAGAGCCGGTTCCGACAACCTTGAAGCCCACATCGACGGGCTGGTACTGCGATAGAAAATGCTGGCGTTCCGGCAGAAGACTTCTTTTGTATTCATGCAGGGCTGCCAGCACGGGACGCGCCTGCGCAGTCGTGAGGCGGCTCAAAACGGGCTTTTCTTCTTTGAAGATGCGCCTACCGGTTTCCTTTCCCCTGATTTTTTCCGGAATCGTCAATTGCTCCAGCGTATGCACCGGCGTAGATCTTTCCGCTTTTAATAATGCCGTCGAGACGGGAGTGATGCGCTGCAGACGGTGCACCTGATAACGCGCCATTTCCAATACCGGCATGCGCGAAAACATTTCGACATATTTATGGTAGCGGGCGATGAATGCGTGAACCGATTCTTCGCACTGTGTGTTCCTGATTCCGATTTCGCGTCCGGCGAGCACAAGGCTGGTAGCAAGCCGCTTGAGGTCCCATTCAAAGGGGCCGCGAACGGTTTCATCGAAATCATTGATGTCGAATACGAGGCGGCCATCAGGCGCGGCATATGCGCCAAGATTGCGTACATGCGCGTCTCCGCAAATCTGGTTCACAATTCCGGTGTGAGGTAGCAACGAGAGGTCGGCGGCCATAACGGGAACGGCTCCGCGAAAAAATCCAAAAGGAGATGCCGCCATACGCTCATATTTCAAAGCGATAAGCGAAGGAACGCGGCCGCGCATGGATTCTTCAATCAAGGTGACGGGGCTGTGCTGCCGCTCTTTCGGATACCAGAGACAATGATCCTGCCTGCGTACCTGCTTCCGGCGAAGCTGGCCCATCGCGCGCCGCTCTTGTGATTTTGTTGGCTGTTTCAACCTGCCGACCTCCGTCATTGCTCCTGCTCCCGCCGAATCCGGTCTTCGATCTCAACCTGCGTTTCGTTTGACAAGGCGGGCATTGCGCCATGCTGCGATGCTACCCACGATCCCCAGCGATTGCCAGATTCATTGAGCACAGCCAGAGGCTCATTTTGCAGATATCCGCGCACCAATGCAGCCGTAAAAGCATCGCCTGCGCCTACAGTATCGGCTATTTTCGTTTTGATTCCGTGATGGCGGTGGTGTTCCGTTCGATTTACCAGCAGGCTCCCCTGGGAGCCCATCGTGATGCAGATAAGCTGCGGCGGAAACATATCAAGCAGCAAGCGCGCACATTGAAGGAGAGAAGTCTCATCCGATCCGGCATTCTCCCTGATTCCAAGCAGAGACATGACGATCGGCATTTCGATTTCATTCAGCTTGACCAGAGTGGCGCGATGCAGGGATTCCCTTATTATTGAGCCGGAATAAAAAGGACTGCGCAGGTTCACATCGAAGACGCGCACGCAGCGCTCACCGGTTGCAGCCAAAAAAGATTGAATGGTTGCCCGGGAGGCCTCGTCGCGCTGGGCCAGGGTGCCAAAGCAGACAGCATCGGCGCGTTGGGCGAGATTCTTCCACTGTGATGTCTGCTGCATAAAGTCCCACGCTACCGGGCGATGAATCACATATTCGGGCTGTCCGTCTTTGAGAGTCACAGAGACGCTGCCGGTTGGGTGGCCCTCATCTGTTTGCAGATAGCTGATATCGACAGGAAGCGATGCCAGAGTCGTCAGAGTCTCATTGCCCAAGCTGTCGCGCCCGATGCTGCTGGCGATTGCTCCGTGGTTGCCGAGACGCGCTGACATTACGGCAAAATTTGCAGGCGCGCCGCCTAGCTGCTTTCCATCGGGAAGTAGATCCCAGAGCAACTCGCCAAGGCCGACAATTAGTTTTCGGTTGTCACTCACTGTTTGTTTCCAGTATCCCCCAATAGCTCCTGCATCTTCAGGTAGGCCGCGTTTGTCCAGCCAAAACCGACTTCGTTTGTTTTATAACCGGTAGCCACATCGAGTTGTGATGATCCGCTCACAACATCGTACTTTTCTCGAATGGTGTGATCGTGATCGTAATTGGCTTTTATGGTGGCGCTGAATTTTTCGGAAAGACGGCGCGCATCTTTTATGTCGCCTGCCTTTTCCAATCCTGCGATGGCAATCCAGGAGGGCGGCGCCCAGCCAAAGGGCAAGTCCCACTGTGTGCCGGAATTGTATGTGCTCATGGCCAGCCCGCCCGGCTGCTCAAACCAGTGCAGAGCCTTCTCTACTCCCTGTATCTGTTGCTCGTCGGCTACGCCGGCCCACAATGGATAGAAGGTCGTTAGATAGCGATAGGTGGACTGCTTGTGCTCCATGTAGTCGTAATCGAAGTACATGCCTTCTTTCGCATTCCAGAGATATTTGTTAATGGCGGCTTTGCGAGATTCGGCCTGCGCGTTCCATTCTTTCGCTTCGCTTGTCTTTCCGAGCCTGGTTGCCATCCAGGCAAGATCGCGCTCGTATTTGTAAAGCAGGCTGTTGAGGCAAATTGGCGCATCGTGATGCGTCCAGCCACTGAAAGGACCAAAGCGAAAGCTTGGATCGTAGCCTGATTCGCGCATGGCGCGATCGCCGCGGTAATAATCCGCCGAAAGCCAATGGCCGTCTACATGCGCGCGGGCGCAAACGGTTGAGACGCTTACATCACAGCTCGTCTTCGCCAGCTTTTTCTTCTGTTCATCGTTTGGTTGATCCGGTCCGGTTACAAGGTAATCAGTTTTTACGTTGGGATGGGCCAGGAGCCAGCGGATGATATCGGGATAATACGTGCTGTCGTCTTCCTGCTCCGGCACTGGACCTTCGCCCAGATCGAAGTAGCGGGCCAGCCCAGTATCGCCGGCACGGTGAAAATCGCTTAACCACAAGTTATGGTCGCGCACGGCAAATCCATAGGCGCGAGCCAGCCACGCGTCATTTTGGCTTTTCTCGCTGTCCTTCTCAAGAAGTTGAGCCTCGTAAACATCGCGAATCATCGAAGAGAGGAACGGAGGCTGTGAGCGAGTGAGATAGTATGTCCGGTTCGCGTTGAGAATGCTGCCGTAGTGCTCGATTTCGAAGAAAAAGTTCTCCACCATGCCGCGCGCAAGATCGACGTGTCCATCTTTGAGAAGACCCAGCAGGATGAAATAACTGTCCCATCCATACATTTCGTTAAAACGCCCGCCGGGCACTACGTATTTGTTTGGTAAATAGAGAAGGCCGGGAACCTTGATAGAGCGTGGATCGATGTCGCCAATGTGAGTGATGCGACGGGGCAGCCGTTCAATCCTGACCCCGCATTGAGCGTGCAGAGTTGCTACTTGTGGAGGCTCGGGCAGTTCTTTGGGGAGGTACAGTACGGGAGCTGTTTTGAGCTTGGGATCGATGAGCGAATTGCAGTCCGTCATGGATCGAGCCAATGTGTCCCAAGCTCGATGAATGTACTGATCGATGCTGGTAGACGGCGGAGCCGAAGGCGGTGCGACGGGTGCGGTTTGCGCCGCAAGGATGGTACAACTGAGTGTCGCGATGGCGATTGCCGCAATACAACGTTTTGCAGCAGAAATATATTGGCAACCAACGCACAAGCGGAAATATGCCTCTAAGCTCATAGCTCACCCTTTTGTATTGAAAGGCATTGCACGTGCAAGATCATACTCATCTGTCACCCACCAGTTCGAATGGAACAACACAGAAGAATAGCCGCTTGAAGCGCATCTTGCTATGGATTGGCGGTATTTTTTTCATTCTTGTGATAGCCGGGTTTATCGCAGTGCAGGTGGCGCTTCGTCGAGCAGAGCCGACCCTTCGCGCTCGCGTGATCGATACGTTGAGCACTCGTTTCGATAGCAGGGTAGAGCTGGAACATTTCCATGTTTATTTTTTGGATGGCTTTCAGGTTTCGGGCTCCGGCCTGAAGCTGTATCCCAACCATCTCCCGATGGACCAGCCGCTTTTTGCTATCGACGACTTTTCTTTTCGCACTACATGGCATGGCCTGTTGCATTCGCCCATGTATGTCGATCGGGTGAACCTCAAGGGGATGAGGATCCATATGCCGCCGAAAAGCGAGCGCCAAAATATGCCTAAATTAAATCAGGGCGGCGGCAAGGGAAAGATCAAAATTACTGTCGGAGAAATTCAGGTTGAAAATGCGGCTCTCGTGCTTGAAACCAATAAGCCGGGAAAATTGCCGATGGATTTTGAGATTAGCCACCTGACACTGCAATCTGTTGGCGCGAATCAGCCGATGAAGTTTCATGCGATTCTTACAAATCCGAAGCCTATCGGCGATATTGATTCGACCGGCTACTTCGGTCCATTCAATGCAGAGCAGCCGGGGGATTCACCGGTACGAGGCGAATACAGCTTTAGCCATGCGGATCTCAATACCATCAAGGGAATCGGCGGCATGCTCTCTTCCACAGGCCAGTACCAGGGCGCCCTCAACCATATTGAAGTCGATGGCGAGACAGATACACCTAATTTCAGCCTTGATTCTGCGAATTACCCGATGCCGCTGCACACAAAATTCCATGCCATTGTAGATGGCACAAATGGCGACACTTACCTGCAGCCAGTCGATGCGCAGCTTCTGCATTCACACATTATTGCGGCGGGTGACGTTGTGCGCGTCCCGCAAGGCGGCCATAACATTACGCTCGATGTGACGGTTGGCCCGGCGCGCATCGAAGATATGCTGCGGCTCGTGGTGAAGACATCGCCCCCGATTGTGAACGGAGTGCTCAAGCTCAAGACCAAATTCTTTCTTCCTCCCGGGAAGACTTCTGTTTCACAGAAACTGCACTTGAAGGGAACGTTTGAGGTCGAGAACGCTACGTTTACGAATGACAAGGTGCAGACAAAAGTAGATGAGTTGAGCCTGCGCAGCCAGAACCGTGCAAAAGAAGCAAAGAAGATCGACAAGCAGAATCCGGATTCGATTGAGTCGCAAATGCGTGGTCAGTTTATGCTGGGGGACGGCAAATTGACATTCAGCAGTCTCCGATACAATGTGCCCGGCGCCGATATCGCCTTGAACGGCCTATATAGCCTTGACGGCAATCAATTTGATTTTCATGGCAAAGCGCGCTTAGACGCCAAAGTCTCCCAGCTTATGACGGGATGGAAGTCCCTGCTGCTAAAGCCAGTCGATCCTTTCTTCTCGAAGAACGGAGCGGGTACGGAAGTACCCATCTCTATTACCGGCACACGCTCCGAGCCGAAATTCGGCCTTGATTTCAAGCACAAAGGCAATGATAAGAATGCAGGCCAGAATGGAAAGAACAACCAGTAGGATCGGTCAGCGCTATGCGGAATGTGATAGGTTCTCAATCGAGATCAAATATCATCGCGTCCGCGGGTTGCGCGGTGCAGGCATTGTTTGAGGAGAAAAAGATGAAACGCGCGTCGATCAAAAGTTTGTTTGCATTATGCATTCTTGTGCTCGCCAGTGGTCTTTGGGCGCAGACTGCGGCTGCTCCGTCACCGCAGCCTTGGTGGAAAGGCGCGGTTTTCTACGAAATCTATCCGCGCAGCTTTCAGGATTCTAATAATGACGGAATCGGCGATCTGAACGGGATCACGCAGCGGCTGGATTATCTGAAGGTGCTGGGTGTGGATGCCATCTGGCTTTCACCTATTTATCCATCGCCCCAGGTCGATTTCGGCTATGACATCTCCGACTACGAAGGCATCGACCCGCAATACGGCACGCTGAAAGACTTCGATCGCCTGGTTGCGGAAGCGAAAAAGCGCAACATCCGCATCATCATGGACCTAGTGCTGAACCACACATCGGATAAGCATCCATGGTTCATCGAATCGCGCAGTTCCAAGACAAATCCCAAGCGGGATTGGTATGTCTGGCGCGACGGCAAAGGCCCGGGCCAGCCGCCTAACAACTGGCAGTCCGACTTCGGGCATTCGGCCTGGCAATTCGATCCGAAAACGAATCAATACTACTATCACAAGTTTTATATTCAGCAGCCCGATCTGAACTGGACCAATCCTGCGGTGCGCAAGGCTATGTACGATGTTGAGCGCTTCTGGATCAACCGCGGCGTCGCCGGTTTTCGCCTGGACGCTATTACGACGCTCTTTGAAGATCCGCAATGGCGGGATGACGCTGTACGTAAAGATGCAAACGGGAATTCCAAGACAAATGAATTCGGCGATGTTCAGCTTGATGACGCAATGACAAATAATTTGCCTCAGGTAAACGACGTTCTGCGCGAACTTCGGCAGGTAGCGAATAGCTATAAAGGCCGCGACGTTGTGCTGATCGGCGAAACATACCTGAGCAGCATTAACGATCTGAAGAAGATGTATGGCGCCAATAACGATGAGCTGCAGCTGCCGATGGATATGCAGGTTGGCTTCATCAACAAACTCGACGTCAACCTTTTTCGCCAGCGCATCGATGAGGTAGAGAACGACATCAACGGCAATGAGCCGATGCTCGTTTTCGATAACCACGACAACCCTCGATGGGACCGTTATGGAGATGGAAAGCACAATCAGGACATCGGTCGGGTTATCGCTACCATTCTGTTTGCAACACGCGGCAGCGCGCTTTTCTATTATGGCGATGAAATCGGCATGGTGACGACGCCGCCAACGCGAAAGGAAGACGTGAAAGATCCCGTAGGCCTTACGGGCTGGCCTAAAAATAAAGGCCGCGATGGCGAACGCACGCCCATGCAATGGGATGACGGCCCAAACGCAGGCTTCACCGGGCCAAACGTAAAGCCATGGCTTCCAATACCCGATAGCTATAAGACCGTAAACGTGAAGAACCAGGTCATGGATTTCGACTCGATGCTGAATTGGTATAAGCAGCTTATCGAGCTGCGCCGTTCCGTTCCAGCGCTGCGCGATGGAAAAAATGTCATGCTGAACACAAATGACAGTAATGTTTTATCGTGGCTGCGCATCGCTCCCGGGCAGCCTGCCGTGGTTGTGGCCTGTAACTTTACCGATCAGCCAAGGAAAATCAGTCTGGACCTTGCAGCGCAGGGTATTTCCAGCAAGCAGGCAAAGACGCTGATGAAGACGCCGGGATCGAGCGACCCCTCATCTCTCGACAGCGTGCAACTGCCGCCTTTCGGCGTCTATATGGGCCAGGTGCAATAAGGCAGATCTAGCGTAAAAGCCCGCGTTTTAGCGCGGGCTTTTGTTGCTTTACTTCATATGCGGCAAGAAAGGTATCTGCCACATGGGTCGCAAGATCGGCAGGCAGCTTTCCGCCAAATCTATTAACGAAAATACGGCGATACATCATTGGCCCGATTAACAAAGCGATGCCGATTTCAGGATCGAGCGATTTGATGAGCTTACCCTGCGCAATGCCGCGCTTTATCATTTCGCGCAGACTGGCGCGCGGCTGCTCCAGCGCGCGAGCCCGCCATTGTTCGCCAAAGGCGCGATTGCGGGCAGCATAGGCCATCAGATGCGGCAGAATGCGCTCTTTCATATCCTTGCGATGAGCCGCAGGCTGGTAATTCAGCTGCGCAATCATGTCGGCGCGCAGATCTCCGGAGTCGAAAACCGGTTGAGGCTCATCGGCTCCGTGGAGATAGCCAAGAACCTCGAGGCATAGCTTGCTTTTGTCTCGCCAATGGTTGTAAATGGTGGCTTTGCTGACGCCGGCCGCTTCAGCAATGGCATCCATGCTGGTGGCTTCAATACCGCGCTCCGCAAAAAGATGGAGCGCGGCTTCAAGAATGTTATGGTGTGCGATAGCGCTTCTGGTTCGTGCCATTGCTCAAATCTGAATCTTGGAAAAGAAATATGCGCCGAGGCTCAGAAATGCTGCTGCAATCACGCCCATTACGGCAAGGTCTAATGTGAAATTGAAATGCCAGGCTCCTGTCAGGGCTCCGCGCAATCCGTCGATGCCGTAGGTCAAGGGATCGATCCGTGTAATAACAGAGAGCACTTTCGGTAGATTCGCCAGCGGATACAGTGCCCCGGATAGAAAAAACATCGGCATCACCATGAAATTCATCACAATGGGGAAGCCTTGCATGTCCTTGATGATGGAGCCGAAAGCTGTGCCCAGCGCAGCAAAGGTAATTGCCACCATCGCCATAAATACGAATGCTTGCGGAACGGCATGCAACCAGTTATGCGGACGCAATCCTGCTGCGAGGCAAATGAGCAGCACGAGAATGCCCTGGAATGTGGCAACAGTAGCTGACCCGAGAGTGCGGCCAAGCATAATTTGCATGCGCGATACGGGAGCTACCAGCGTTTCCTTCAGGAAACCAAACTGCCTGTCCCACAGAATCGAGATTCCGGAAAAAACGCACATGAACAGGATGGACATGCCGACCACGCCGGGAGCCATGAATTGCAAATAGCTCCCATTGCCGGCGCGGGCAAAGACCGGCCCAAATCCAAAACCGAGCGCCAGGAGATAAAGCACGGGCTGCCCAAGCGAAGCAATGATTTGCACGCGTGAACGCGTATAGCGTTTTAATTCGCGCAGCCAGAGAATATAAATTGCATTCATCCTTATCTCCTCCACATCCGCGCCATCTGGCGCATGCCTTCTGCTGAACTCGCGCTCTCATCGCGCAGCGATTCGCCGGTCAATGCAAGGAATGCGCCTTCCAGCGAGTCGCTGTTGGTCTTGCTTTTCAGCTCTGCTGATGTGCCCTGAGCGATCAGTTGTCCATGATCGACGATGGCGATACGGTGCGCCACGCGATCGGCTTCATCCATGTAATGCGTTGTCAAAAATACGGTGGTTTTTTCTGTTTCGTTGAGACGCTTTACATGTGTCCACAACTGGTTGCGGCTTTGCGGATCAAGCCCCAGCGTCGGCTCATCGAGGAACAGAATTTTAGGCGTATGCAAAAATCCGCGTGCGATTTCCAGACGCCGCTTCATGCCGCCGGAAAACTCTTTCACGTAGTTGTCGCGCCGGTCCCACAGCTCAAACAATCGCAGCAAATGTTCAATGCGTTCTGCTCGTGTTTTTCTTGGAACGCGATAAAGGACACCGTGCAGCTCCATATTTTCGTAGGCTGTTTGTTCGCCGTCGAGGCTGGGGTCCTGGAAGACGATACCGAAGCGCTGCCGCGCCTCTTTCTGCTGCACCATGGGGTTCAGTCCGTCCAACTCAATGGTCCCGCTGGTTGGTTTCAGCAGGGTAGTCAGCATCTTGATTGTTGTGGTCTTGCCTGCGCCGTTCGGTCCTAAAAAGGCGAAAATTTCCCCTTGCTGTACTTCAAAGGAAATGCCTTTGACGGCGGTGAAATCTCCGAATGTCTTAATCAGATTGTCGACACGAATCATGAAGACCTTCCTGTGCATCAACAATACTGAACCGTTCAGTTTAGTTATGTCAAGCTATTCACATCCCTTGACGCTGATTGGACGAAAATTTCACGGTCCCAAGCGTATTCTGAAAAGAAAAGCCGTTTTTTGAGGCATTGACGATGGCCGCTACGACAACTGCAGATGCAACTCTCTACAACGCTGATGCTCGCCGCCGCATTCCCTGGTATTTATGGTGTGCGGCGCTCGCTGTCACATCCGTCACGATTGGCGCGCACTGGGATGTTTCATGGCACCGTTCCATTGGTCGTGACACCTTTTGGACGCCTGCGCATATGGCAATTTATGCATGCGGGGTTCTGGCCGGAATCTGTTGCGGATATTTGATCCTGAATGCTACGTTTTACGGCGCGTCAACCTTGCGCGGATTCTCTGTTAGTGTTTTTGGCTTTCGCGCGCCCCTGGGGGCTTTTCTTGCGGCATGGGGCGGAGTGGCGATGCTTACATCTGCACCATTCGACAACTGGTGGCATAATGCTTACGGCCTCGATGTAAAGATCATCAGTCCACCGCATACATTGCTGATGCTGGGCATCTTCGCGGTTGAGGTTGGCTCGTTTTTTCTCATTACCGCGGCCATGAATCGCGCTGACGGCGCTCTATTTAAAAAGCTGCAGTGGATGTTGCTCTATCTGGGCGGATTGATGCTGATACTCACAATGTTTTTCCGCATTGAATATACATGGGATATCAAGCTGCATTCTTCCGGCGCCTATATTGCTGTTGCGCTTGGCGTGCCTACGTATTTCGCCATGCTGTGGGAGTGTTCACGGCATCGATGGGCCGCAACCATTTCGGCGGCTTTTTATAGTTTGTTTCTCATTGGATTGATTCTCATTCTGCCGCTTTTCCCTGCGGAGCCGAAGCTTGGTCCCGTGTATGAGCCGGTGCATCAGTTTATTCCGCCGCTTTTTCCGCTTCTGTTGATTGTTCCGGCTTTCCTTACCGACCTGCTCCTGCAGAAAACGCAGGAGTGGAAGTCGTGGCTTATTTCGCTCATCGCTGGGCCGGTATTGGTGCTGTCTCTGGTCGCTGCTGAGTGGCCCTTCGCCAGCTTTCTCATGACGAATGCCGCGAAGAATCGATTTTTTGGCGCAGGCTATCTCGATTACTCAACGCCGTCGTGGTCGCACATGGCCCTGCGCCAGTTCATCAATGTAGAAAGCGGGCTTGAACTCTGGAAGGGTCTGTTTTTTGCCATGCTTTATGCTGCTCTCAGCACATGGCTTGGCCTGGCACTCGGCAAATGGATGCGGAAGGTGCAACGCTGATGCGCGGTTTTAGATTTCTATTTTTACTCTGCCTGGTAACCGGTTTTTCATTGCCTGCTCTCGCCCACGTTGGGAGCCCTGATGTCTATGCGCAGGGAGATGCGGGGCCATATAAGCTTTTCGTTGTGATTCGCCCGCCTCTAGTCATTCCCGGGGTGGCGGAGATTGAAGTACGATCGAGCACGCCGGGCGTAAGCAGGATCACGATCGCGCCCATGCTGCTTACCGGGGAAGCATCCAAGCATCCACCTGTACCGGACACTATGGTTAAGCCTTCCGGAGATGAGCAATTCTTTACCGGCCATCTCTGGATTATGGCAACCGGTTCCTGGCAAGTGCGCTTTTCAGTTGAAGGCAATCAGGGGCAGGGAGCCATCTCTATACCGGTTCCGGCTACGGCTATCGGTACGCGGAAAATGCAGAGCGGCATGGGGTTTATGCTGGCAGCGCTCGGTGTCATTCTTATAGTGGGCATGGTCGGCATTATTGGCGCGGCTACGCGCGAGGCTCAGATTGCACCGGGCGAAAAAGCACCTCGGCAAAACCGCCAGCGCGCTTATGTAGCGATGTCGGTTACATTCGTTGTTCTGATTCTAGGAATTATTCTGGGCGGCAAATGGTGGAATGCGGAAGCCGCCAATTATGCTTCAAACATTTACAAGCCTTTGCAGATGAAGGCGTCCATGCAACCGGGTGAAGTGCTCGATTTGAAGATGAGCGATCCGGGCTGGCTGCATGGCCGCAAGCTTGATGACTTTGTGCCTGATCACAACCACTTGATGCATCTCTATGCTGTTCGCTGGCCGGCTATGGATGTCGTGTTTCATCTTCATCCAGATCAGGTTGGGACTGGCGATTTCCAACTTGCCCTGCCCACAATGCCTGCGGGGACATATCGGCTTTATGCAGATGTTGTCCATGCCAACGGGTTCCCGGAAACGCTTGTGACATCGGCCAAGCTGCCTTTTATTCGCGGACGCGAACTTGCAGGAGATGATGCAGAAGGAACAGCAACGGCGCTGAAATGGAATGGCGGAGGCACGGAAACCAGCGCGATTTATAAACTGCCTGACGGCTATACCATGACATGGAAGCGGCCTGCATCGCTGACAGCCAAAGCGCCGGAAGATTTCACCTTTACCCTGCTCGACGCGCAAGGCAATCCACCGAAGGATATGCAGCTTTACATGGGAATGGCGGGCCATGCAGCTTTCGTAAAGACGGATGGCACTGTTTTTGCGCATATCCATCCATCCGGAACGGTATCGATGGCTGCCCTGATGATGGCGCAGTCACAGAACCGGAACTCTGCAAGCAGCATGGCTGATATGAAAGACATGCCGGGAATGGACATGAGCGATAACTCTCAGCCCATTCCCAATACTGTCAGCTTCCCATACGGATTTCCGACGCCCGGCAATTACCGCATCTTTGTGCAAATGAAGCATGGCGCCGCTGTAGAAACCGCGACGTTTGACGCTCAGGTGCAGTAAAAGCTTATAAAGCCGGCTTATCCCAATCGGCAAGAACAATCTCACTGAGTGGCTTTCTCCGTCTTGGAGATTCTTCAGTGGCCCGCATCTGATCGCGCAGAGTAGCTGGATCGCCGAAGTACCCGAGGGCTGTCACTGCGCCAATATCGTAATCTGCGGGAACATTGAAGGCTTTGCGAGCTTTCTCATGGCTAAAGCCGGCCATGGAGTGCGTGTGCAATCCCAAAGCAGTTGCCTGCAGTGCGATAGAAATTGTTGCTGCGCCCGTATCATGAAGAGCGTATTGATTCGGGCTTCCGTTATGGAGAAACTTGTTGCTCGCGACTGACAGGATCAGTACCGGCGCGCTCCCGGCCCAGCCCTGATTGAACTCAACTAATGCATCGAAAATTTTCTTGTAAGTGTCGTCGCCTCGCCGGCCAAGAAAAAAGCGCCAGGGCTGCTCGTTATAAGAAGATGCGGCCCAGCGCGCGGCTTCAAATATCTTCCTCAAGTCCTCATTGGAAACATCTTTATCGGCGAAAGCGCGGGGGCTCCAGCGGCGCAGAAATAGGTCTTCCACTCCGGGCACAGCAGGGGCATGCTTCAATTTCTCAACCTCTTCAGATGTAGGCACAGTAACACTCCTTCAGGAAATATTCTGCTTCCTTAAGATTACGCCTTACTGTGGGAGCCATTGTCTGGCGCGAGCTTTATGGGGATTACTCCCAATGCCCAATTAAAGAGAGACTGGCAGTGCCGGGTACTTCCTCGATGGAATTAGTTGTATTTGTAAAGTAGCCGTGCATGATGAGCGTGACTGTTGTTCCTCCAGCACGCCGAGATGAACGGGTTGCGACAGCACATAGTGCGGATAGTGTGTTGAGGCGCCCACCTGCGTTGCCGCAAATCCCGTTGCCTGTTCATACCGACCAACAGCCGTGTCCAGATACCATTCGGCTCCGGTAGGCAACGGAGCTTCGTAATCTGCTTCGGCGAAAAGGTGATCTATCACGAAAGTCCGTCCGGGCGGGATATGGATGCAGAGGTAGCCCTTGCTTGCGGGCTGGGGAAAGGTGTCGAACTGCTGAAACTGCTCGTATCCGCTTAAATTGCTGTCGGGGTTAAAGCATGACTGGGCCTGATCTGTCGGGATTTCCAGCTGCGGATCGTTAGATGGCGAATTGGGATAGCGCGAATGCCGGGGGCGATGTACCTGCGCAGTAAGCGCAGACGCCGTGAGCAGAACAGCACAACAAAAAATGAGAATCCGGCAAGTACGCATGCGGCATAAACCTCGGAGTGAGATGTCCAAAAACATTCACTAGACGCGACGGGCAGCGGTTCAGTTGCGAAATTTGTGTGTTTCGTAATGAGGATCGTCATCATTTCAGGCACAAACCAATGCGGCAATGTGTTTTTTGGCTATCGCGCATGTATTGTATTGCTCATGGACTTCCACAAGATTCGTAACGCCGGCGGTATGCTGGCTCTGGCCGCAGTCTGCCTTTTTGCAATGCCCATTTCATCAGCAATCGCCCAGGCGGACAAAGATAAGCCTGCCGATAAAGCTGCCTCTGATAAGAGTGACAAACCCGACAAAAGTCTTCCACCGCTTCCTCCCGATGCTCACACGCAGCAGAGCATAGAGTTGAATGGTAAAACGCTACGTTATACCGTCACGGTCGGCACTTTAGTAGCGCGCGATAAAGAAGGCAAGGAAGCCGGCCAGGTTGTCTATACTGCGTACACGGTCGAGGGAGCAAATCGCCCTGTGACTTTTGCCTTCAACGGTGGTCCCGGCGCATCTTCTGTTTATCTGAATCTTGGAGCGATCGGCCCCAAGCATCTTGCCAATGTGGGCAATGAAGGCGACAGCCCTTCTGACCCGGCAACACTGGTTGATAATCCAGGCACATGGCTCGACTTCACAGACCTTGTCTTTATCGACCCCATCGGTACAGGTTTCAGTCGCTCTTCTGTTTCCGAAGCTGAAACCAGGAAGCTTTTCTATAGCACGCAAGCAGATATCGAGTATTTGTCTCGCGCCGTTTATGACTGGCTGGTGAAGAATGGCCGGCTAACCTCACGAAAATATCTTGTAGGTGAAAGCTATGGCGGCTTCCGCGGTCCCCGCATCACCCACTATCTGCAGTCACAGCTTGGGGTAGCAATGAATGGGGTGGTGCTGGTGTCGCCATATCTCAACCCCACCATCGAAGACAATGGCGATCTTTCCCCGATTCCATGGATGGTAACCTTACCCTCGATCACGGCGGCTCATCTTGAGCGCGAGCATAAGCTTACGCCCCAGGCTATGAAGGACGTCATCGCCTATACGATGGGCGATTATGCCACCGATATTTTTAAAGGACGCACTGACCCGCAGGCGACGGATCGCGTTGTGAAGCGGGTAACGGAAATGACGGGTCTCGATCCCGAATTTGTGAAGCATTCCGGAGGCCGTCTTGAAACAGGCGCTTATCTTCGGGAGGTTTTCCGCGAAGAGGGAAAGATAGGCTCGGTTTACGACTCGAACGTAACTTCGTATGATCCATTTCCCTACTCGCCGGATCAGCGCTCGAATGATCCGTTGCTGGAAACGCTGATTGCTCCGACAACAACCGCGATGGTTGATTTCGTAACGCGCACGGTTGGCTGGAAGGTCGATGCTCGCTACAATGCGCTCTCGTACGAGGTAAATCGTCAATGGGATGGCGGAGATGAATTGCGGAAGGGATCCGTAGAAGACCTGAGGCAAGCCGTTGCCGCGGATCCCAAGCTGCGAGTCATTATTGCTCACGGGTGGAATGATCTTTCCTGCCCTTTCATGGGGTCTATTCTTACCGTGAACCAGATGCCGCTGATGGGAACTGATACTACACGAGTCGCCGTCCGCGAATATCCCGGAGGGCATATGTTTTATACGCGCGAATCCAGCCGGTTGGAACTCCGCAAAGATGTGATGGATATGGTCAGCAAGCACTAGCTTATTCTGCAGCCGCTCCGCAGCGGCTGCAGAACTTTACTCCAGCCGGCAGCGGCGTGCCGCATGAAGCACATGCCTTTGATGTTCCCGGCAATACTGGTACAACCGGGTACTGTAGAGTTGCTGCCAGGATCGCTGCCTGTTCCGCGTTAAACTGCCTGACTCGCCGCGGCATAAAGAAGCACTCCACCAGGCTGGCCAGGCTTGGAATTCCCGTCCAGCAAAATAAAACATAGAGAATACCCAGCCCGTTTCTGCGCAGATAAAAATGGTGCGCGCCGAAGGTGCCGAGAAATAAAGCTAAAAGGACGCCAACGACTTCATCCTTTTGCACGGCAGATATCTGGGCATAGAAAACAGCTCTTTGCTCATCGGTCAGGCTTTGGGTCATCCACGGGTTTGTCATATTCGCTTGCTGAATCATACGTGTCCGCATATGAGATGGTTCCTGTCCGGAAAAAGCCGTAATTGCTTTTAAAAAAGCTGCCATTCCGCCCTGCAAAATCCTAAGTTCGATTAAGCTAAATAGTTCGGCGCTCCTCCAAATCGCAATACGCCAACGATTGGTGCAAAAATGGTCACGAAGAAAAGCGAATTCCGCCTGGCAAAACGTTTGGATGAGGTAGGTTTCTCTGACATTGTGCAGATTCGCAATAAAGTTATCGAATTGCGAAGCGCCGGTGAGCTTGTCCACGCCTTTCATGGCGGTGAGCCTTTTTTTGAAACGCCCGAGCCTGTTAAATATGCAATGGTGCGTGCTCTGGTGGAAAACAAGACAAAGTACGCGCCTTCTTCCGGCATCATTCCGCTGCGGGAAGCGCTGGTCGAAAAGCTGCGAACCCGCAATCATCTTGACGTAAAGCTTGATGACGTATTAATTACTGCAGGCGGAGCGCATGCCCTGTATGTGGCTTTTCAGGTAGTGCTCGACGCCGGCGACGATATGCTGCTGTTCTCGCCGTATTGGACTCCGATCCGCGATATGGTGACCGGTACGCGGGCGCGTCCTCTGCTGGTTCCTACGGCCAGCGCTCGCCGCAACGGCATTGCCGCAACTCTGGAACAGTTTTCTACGCCCCACACAAAAGCCATTTATTACAACACGCCGCAAAATCCATCCGGCGTCGTCTTTTCGCGCAAAGAAGCGGAAGAGGTGGCCGAATTCGCAAAGAAACACAACCTTATCGTCATTGCGGACGAAGCTTATGAAGACCTGGTTTACGACGACGAGCACGTTTCTATTGCTTCGCTTCCGGGCATGGCCGAGCGCACGATCACCACGTATACCTTTTCCAAAAGCTATGGGATGACCGGCTGGCGCATTGGGTATGTTGTTGCGAAAGAACCGTTTATGACCGGGCTGCGCAAGCTTGTGCTGTATTCGGTCAATGGCGTCTCCACTCCGTCCCAGTGGGCCGCACTGGAAGCGCTTGCCATGCCGGCAAGCTTTCTGGAAGAGCGCAAAAAAGAGTACCGCCAGCGACGCGATCTTCTGGTGAATGCATTAAATTCGCTCGGATTGACATGCGAAATGCCGGAGGGAGCATTCTATGCTTTCCCGAATGTGGCCAAGATCAATAAAGACAGCCGCAAAGCCGCTGCGCTTCTTCTCGAAAAGGCACATGTTGCCACAATCCCGGGCGTTGTTTTCGGCGCACAGGGCGAAGGCAAGGTGCGTTTCGGCTATTCTGTGCCGTTGCAGTCGATAGAGGCTGGAATTGAAGCTTTGCAAAAATTCATGAAGTAGTGAGAAGCGAAGAGCATTTCTATATCCACAACGCCATATCTTTCGTCTAAAGCATCATGCACCGACGAAGATTTCTTCCCACATTCGCTTTTTTCGTCCTGTTTGCAGCATTTTTCACTGCCAATGCGCAATCACAGGACAACATACCTGACGCTCCGGATGCGGCTTCCGCGCGCCTGCAAAGCACCAGCCAGAACACCTCGGAAGCCCAGACGGCAAGCGCGCAAGGCAAACAGACCAAGCGCATCCTCGGCATCATACCGAATTTTCGCGCCGTCTCCGCCGATGAGAAGCTGCCCCCGCAGTCGGTGAAAGACAAGTTCACCACCACAACACAGGACAGCTTCGATTATTCGGCGTTTATTTTTGCGGGCATTCTTGCCGGTGTTAGCCAGGCTGAAAATTCCTATCCTGAGTTTCACCAGGGAGCGGCAGGGTATGGTCGCTACTATTGGCATACTTTTGCTGATCAGGCAGTTGAAAATTACAACGTGGAATTTATTTTTCCCACCCTGCTTCAGCAGGATTCGCGCTACTACACCTTAGGCCGCGGAGGCTTGATAAAGCGCGCCGGATATTCTTTTTCGCGTGTGCTGATCACGCGCACAAATGCGGGGAACGAAACATTCAATGCTTCCGAGATAGTCGGCGCAGGCGCAGCCTCCGGCATTTCCAGCCTCTACTATCCCGGCCGCGACCGCACCTGGACCAAGGTTGGCCAGCATTGGCTTACAGATGTAAGTCTCGATGGGATGACCTTCATCTTCAAAGAATTCTGGCCTGATATTAACAACACGGTTTTCCATCAAAAGCAGTAGGGGACACATGCGCTGATCTTCGGGCCAGCGCATGTACGGCTATCGCAAGCCTTGGGCAGATAGTTTCGATTGCTATACCCTGTTTATATGAGCCGGAAATCAAGGATAAAAGTTGGCGTTCCTCATTGGGCCGACGCGTCATTGACTGTAAAAATTCCCAGCGAAGCAGAGATCGTCGTATTGCCCAAAGCGCTTTCGGGGCCGGTGGAAATCGATTTTTGGGTGGCTCCTCTCTTTCAGAAAGATGCAAAACCGGTCGCGCCTTTTCTGCGCGGCATTCAAGTCGTGCAATCGTTACAGGCAGGCGTCGACTGGCAGCGCAATTTTGTGCCGCCTGGCGCTATTCTTTGCGATGCACAGGGCGTTCACAATGTGGCGACATCTGAATGGGCAGTCACTGCGATTCTTGCCATGACCAAGTTTCTGCCCTTTTATTTCGACCTGCAACGAGCGGGAAAATGGGTTTCACGCGAAGTTGCGGATGAGAATTATCGAGCGCTTTATCGAACGGACCGTCACACCTATCCTCCGGTTCTCATCGAAGAGCTCGAAGGCAAAACGGTTCTGATCGTTGGATACGGTTCTATTGGTAAATCGATCGAAGAGCTGCTCGCTCCTTTCGGAGTAAACGTTGTGCGCATCGCCCGCTCGGCAAAAGAGGGCGTGGAACCGGTGAGCAGGCTTGCAGAACTGCTGCCCGCAGCCGATATCATTGTGCTGATCGTTCCGCTTACCGCAGAAACGCGACACCTGATCGATGCAAAAGCTTTCGCGCTCATGAAGCAGGGCGCGGTATTGGTGAATGCCGCCCGCGGGCCCGTCGTCGATACCGATGCGCTGGTGCAGGCGCTGACAGAGAAGCGCATACGCGCTGCGCTCGATGTTACCGATCCTGAGCCTTTACCGGAGGGGCATCCGTTGTGGAGCGCGCCGAACCTGTTGCTCACGCCGCATGTCGGAGGTTCCAGCCCGCTTTTCATGCCGCGTGCGTTCGATCTGGTAGGCGCGCAAGTACGTCGTTACATCAATGGCGAGCCGTTGCAGAACGTCGTGCACGGCGACTATTGATGACCTCGGCAAAATGCAGTGCCCGCCTGCTCGTGTTTTGAGCGATCTGTTCGCGGCAGCTGAAGCCGTCTGAAACCAGCAGTGTTTCCGGGGAAGCGCTGCGCGCGGCGGGCAGCAGTACGCGTTCTCCCAAGGCCTGCGATACGTCAAATTTTTCCTTCTCGAAGCCGAAAGGCCCAGCCATGCCGCAGCATCCGGAATCGAGAGATTCTACCTGCGCGCCGGTGGCTTGCAGAATGGCGAGCTCATCCTTCATTTTGAAGAGCGACTTATGATGGCAGTGTCCGTGCAGGACAATACGCTGTCCAACAAGGGATGGAGGCTGATAATTCGGCGCGCGGCGCGTAAGAAATTCGCTTAACAAAAAAGTCTGATTGCTGAGTTGTTTCGCGCGCTCGTTCTTCGGGAAGAAGTTCAGTAATTCATCGCGGAAGACACTGGCGCAGCTCGGTTCAAGAAAAACAAAGGCCGTCCCGGTTCCAATCTGTGGAGCAAAGTCATGCAGGATTTTTTCCAGGTACTCTCGCGCTTCCTTGAGAAATCCGAAATCGTACAACGGCCTTCCGCAACATATATGCTTCTTCGGCGTGTAAGGTGTGAATCCTGCATCGGTAAGCACGTCTCTGGCTGATTCCAAGACATGCGGGTGGTAGTAATTGTTCCAGGTGTCCGGCCACAGCAGCACCTGCGAAGTTGTGGCTGCATTGCGCAGAGTGCTTTGGTAGCTGCGCGGGGCAAATTGAGGCAGCGTGCGCTGTGGCGCAATGCCTAACATTGCTTTGGCTGCATCGCGCAGCCCGGGAATCCGCATAGGCAGATTAGCGAGCCGTGTCGTTACGCCGGGGATCGCAGATGCCAGGTGCGCCCATCGATCCATGAAGGCAAAGGCGTAGTCGCGCAGCGCATGTCGATGCGTCTCGTGATAGTGCGCCAGAAATTCGGCCTTGTAAGTCGCTATGTCTACATTTACCGGGCACTCGCTCTTGCATGCCTTGCAAGACAAACACAGATCAAGCGCTTCGTGTACCGGCTCGCTGTTCCAATCACGCTGAAGGACATAGCCCTCCAGCATCTCCCACAGCAGGTGAGCGCGTCCACGTGTCGAATGCTGTTCCTCTTTCGTGGCCATGTAGCTCGGGCACATGGTTCCGGCACCCTGCTTGCGGCATGCGCCCACGCCTACGCAACGCAGTGTTGCCTCGGCGAGCGAGCCTTTGTCTTCCGGAAACTGAAAATAGGAATCTGTCTTCTCTGATACGTATCCCGCGCCTAAACGCAGGTTTTCATGCGGTTCGTATACATTTATAGGGTCGACCAGCTTGCCGGGGTTCATTTTGTTCTGCGGATCCCATAACGCTTTGAACTCGCGGAAAGCCTGCATCAGCTCGTCGCCAAACATCTTCGGCAGCAGAGCTGCGCGGGACTGTCCGTCGCCGTGCTCGCCTGAGATGGATCCACCATGTGCTATGACGACGTCCGTTGCGCGATCCAGAAATGCGCGAAATTTGCGGATACCCGGCTCGCTCTCCAGATCGAAGTTGATGCGCATATGAACGCAGCCTTGCCCGAAGTGGCCGTACATAGGGCTGCGATATCCAAACTCATCCATCAGATGAAAAAATTCACGCAGGTAGGAGCCGAGCTTTTCCGGGGGAACAGCCGCATCCTCCCAGCCTTCCCATCCATGCGGCTCTCCGGGAACAAATACTGTCGACCCAAGCGCCGATTCGCGCACATGCCACACGCGCGGGGCTTCTTCTCCGCTATAGCGCCGGACGGCTGCCGGCGTTTTTGCTATGCCCTGCACAAATCGCTCTACTTGGGCATCGGCTTCTTCATCCGACCATCCGCCGAATTCCACCAGCAGGTGCCCGCGGCCTTCCGGCAACAGTGCAACGTCATCGACTGCCAGCTTTTTGCGCTGCATGAAATCCACCAGCATGCCATCGAAGCCTTCAAGGCCAATCGGCTTATACTGCAGCACCTCAGGCACGTGATCCGCCGCGATAAATGGGCTCTCAAATCCCAACGCAACCAGCCTGCGATGCGGCGGGCTGTCCTTTAAATGCAGTGTTGCGCCCAGCACAGTTGCGCAGGTACCTTCCGTGCCCACCAGAGCGCGGGCAACATGGAAGCCGTTTTCCGGCAATAGCTCATCGAGGTTGTATCCGGAAACGCGACGTGGAATGCGCGGGAATCTCTGCCGCACCAGTTCTGCATACTGATCGCGAATGCGCCGCAATCCAGCATAAATTTCACCACGGCGACCTCCGGCGGCGATGATGGCGCTGAGCTCGTCATCCGTCGTCGCGCCCACCGTCATCTGCGTACCGTCATGAAGCAGAATATCCAGCGAGTGAATATTATCGACGGTCTTGCCGCCCATCAGCGCATGCACGCCGCAGGAGTTGTTTCCGATCATGCCGCCAAGCGTGCAGCGGCTGTGTGTCGCCGGATCGGGAGCAAAGGTCAGGTGATGTTTTTCCGCTGCTTCGCGCACACGATCCAGCACGATTCCCGGCTGCACATATGCCAGCTTCTTTTCCGGATCGAGCCACTTGATGGACCGCATGTACTTCGAGAAGTCGAGCACGACCGCAACATTGCAGCACTGCCCGGCAAGACTTGTGCCGCCTCCGCGTGCGAGCACCGGGGCGTCGAACTCCCGGCAAGCTGCCACGGCTGCAATCACATCCTCTTTGTCGCGAGGAATCACAAGCCCGATCGGAACCTGCCGATAATTCGAGGCATCCGTCGCATAAAGCGCGCGTGCGCCTGCATCGAAACGAACTTCGCCTCGAATGATAGAGCGCAGCTTTTGTTCTAATTCACGCGAAGCGGAAAAGCTTTCGTGAGGGTGCTGTGTGTTGTTCAGAACCGGAAAGACAGAAGGGGAAGCCACGCCAGTATCCTAGCAGTTCACGCCTGTTCTGCCACGTAGTCGGCTTCGAGAGTTGCGTCTATGCCGCGTTCTTGGCCCATCATGTCCAGCGCTGCGGTAACCAGCACCGAAACCAGAAGATTTGCCAGCAAAGCGGGAATCGCTGCATACATTGTCAGGACGTGCCCGCCAAAATGGATTGGGTAAATGGAGCTTTTCAGGTCACGCGCCAAAGCCATTCCTGTGCCGGTTGCCATTCCAGCGACCCAGCCGCACAAGAGTGCGCGGCCATGCAGCCAGCGCGTGAATAATCCGCAGACAACGGACGGAAAGAGCTGTGCGATCCAGATGCCGCCCAGCAGTTGCAATTCAATGGCGTACTGCGCTTTTACGAACAGCACAAAAACCAGCGCGCCAACTTTGATAAAGAGCGACACCAGTTTCGCCTGGGTTGCTTCTTGTTTCGGAGTCATGGAGCGATGCCACAACTCACCGTAGAGATTCCGCGTGAACAGGTTTGCCGAAGCGATGGACATAATCGCTGCCGGAACCAATGCGCCGATTCCGATGGCAGCAAGGCAGAAGCCGGAGAACCATTCGGGAAATTCCTGTATGAAGAGCAACGGCACAGCGCTCGATGAATTTGCCGTGTGAATTCCCGCGGCAATAGCAACAAAGCCGAGCAGCGCCAGCAATGCCAATAGCAGGTTATACGCTGGCAGCAGCGCAGCATTGCGCTTTAGCACATTGCCGCTCGAGGAACTGAGCACGCCCGTTGCCGTGTGCGGATACAGCACAATCGCAATGGCCGATCCAAAGGCCAGCGTTGCATAACTCCAGTATTGCGAGGGTTGCAGGATAATGGACGCGGCTGGTTTCTTGTGAGCCAGTGCTGTACCGGCGGCGGCAAAAATATGCGCATACCCACCCAGCTTAATAGGAATAATGATGATCGCTGCCAGTACCATGATGTAGAGCATGATGTCCTTGACGATGGCAATGACAGCAGGCGCACGCAATCCGCTGGAATAGGTGTAGGCTGCCAGAATTACGAAGGCTGCAACTAACGGCCACTCGCCATGGATGCCGAGCGCGGCGATGACTTCACGCATGCCGACGAGTTGCAGCGCGATATACGGCATCGTCGCCAGAATGCCGGTGAGCGCAATCGCGATGGAAAGTGATCGGCTGCCAAAGCGCCCGCGCACAAAGTCTGCCAGTGTGACATAACCATGGCGGTGGCATACCTGCCATAGGCGCGGCAGCACAAGCATCATGTAGGGATACAGCAGAATGCAGTAGGGGATCGCAAAGAATCCCGGCGCGCCCGTTCCATACAGTGCGGCTGGAACAGCGATGACGGTGTAAGCCGTGTAGAAATCACCGCCAATCAGGAACCATGTAATCAGGGTGCCGAAGCGGCGTCCGGCCAGTCCCCATTCTTCCAGGCTGTTCAGGTCGCCGCGTTTCCAGTTTGCAGCCCAAAAACCCGCCAGCGTAACCAGCAAAAAGCAGGCACAGAAAATCCCAGTGGCAACAATATGCAGTGAGGATGTCATCTCGTGTTCCATTGATCTTATTCGATTTCCTGCGATCCACATAGTTGCAACAATTGCGCTCTGCTACACTCAAGTGTTTTCGAGGTTTCGCATGTCTCACACGCCGCCGCTTACCCAGCTCAATGAAGATGAGCAGCTTTTCCAATCTACTGTGCGCGAATTCTCACGGCAGAGCATTGGCCCGCTTGTTCGCCAGATGGATGAAGAGCAACACTTCGCTCCCGAATTGTTGCCTCAGCTTTTCAGCCTCGGGCTTATGGGTATTGAAGTCCCCGTTGAATATGGCGGCAGCGGCGGTACATTTTTCGAGTCCATCCTTGCGGTCGAAGAGATATCGGCTATCGATCCGGCAGTAGGGGTTCTTGTCGATGTGCAGAATACCCTCTGCGTGAATGCCTTTCTGCGCTGGGGAACGCCGGAGCAGAAACAGCAGTACCTTTCGCGGATGGCGGTTGATACCGTTGGCGCTTACGCATTGTCAGAGGCCGCCTCCGGTTCCGACGCCTTCGCCTTGCAGACTCGCGCCGAGCTGCGCGGCGACCAGTATATTTTGAATGGCCAGAAGCTGTGGATTACCAATGCGAAAGAAGCTGGAATCTTCATTGTTTTTGCCACGCTCGATCCTGCTGCAGGCTACAAAGGCATCACCGCATTCATCGTCGACAAAGATACGCTAGGCTTTTCTGTCGGCAAGAAAGAAGACAAGCTCGGCATCCGCGCCTCATCGACCTGTGAGCTGATTCTCGAAGATTGTCGCGTGCCCAAAGAGCGCGTTCTCGGCGAACCGGGAAAGGGCTATAAGATTGCCATTGAAACATTGAACGAAGGCCGCATCGGGATTGGCGCGCAAATGCTTGGCCTGTCGCAGGGGGCATGGAACTGTGCCGCAAAATATGCGAAGGAACGCAAGCAGTTCGGGAAACCTATTGCCGAGTTTCAGGCTGTGCAGTTTGCGCTTGCGGAACTGGCAACTGAGATCGAAGCTGCGCGATTGCTTGTCTACAACGCTGCGCGCCTGAAAGATGCCAAGGCCAGCTACATTCGCGAGGCTGCGATGGCGAAATATTTTGCTTCGCAGGTAGCGGAGAAAGTTGCCAGCCAGGCAGTTGAAATCTATGGCGGCTACGGCTTTGTCAAAGACTATCCGGTAGAGAAGTTTTATCGCGACGCCAAGATCGGCAAGATTTACGAAGGCACCTCAAATATGCAGCTGGCGACGATTGCCAAGCTGTTGCTGGCTGACAAGTAGAGCCCCGTTATTCTCAAGTCAACGGGATTTATGTATAAATGGAAACGCTACCATTTTGAGGCTTGATCACACATGTTTCGGAAAATTGCCCTCCCCCTCGCTTTTCTTTTCTCAGCCATCGCTGCATATGGACAGTCCGGCTTTGTTTCAAAGGCCGCAGACGGTGTAAAAGCTCTACAGACCTGGTACACCCAGAAAACCGGCCTTTATGAAACTACCGGCTGGTGGAACTCCGCCAATTCCATCACTGCTCTGGCGGATTACTCCCGGGCCACTCACAGCAGCGAGTATCAGCCTGTTTTTGCCAATACCTTCGTGCAGGCACAGGAAACATCTGCAGGGTTCCTCAACGATTATTACGACGATGAGGGGTGGTGGGCATTGGCCTGGATCGATGTCTACGACCTCACCCATCAGCGGCAGTACCTTACCATGGCGCGGTCCATTTTTACCGACATGGCGCACAGCTGGGATTCCACTTGCGGAGGCGGCATCTGGTGGAGCAAAGACCGCAAATACAAAAATGCCATTGCCAACGAGCTGTTTCTCTCCGTGGCTGCGCATCTCGCCAACCGCGCCACGGATCTAAAGCAGCGCGCAGAATATCTTGAATGGGCGCACAAGGAATGGGCATGGTTCTCCAATACCGGCATGATCAATGCGCAACATCTCATCAACGATGGCCTTGATGATGCCTGCAAGAACAACCAGAAAACGACCTGGACCTATAACCAGGGCGTTGTTCTTGGCGGCCTGGCTGAATTGAACCATGCCGCTCCTGATCCGGTGCTGCTTTCGACGGCGCACGCTATCGCCGAAGCCGCGATTGAGCACCTTACCGACAAGAATGGCATTCTGCACGACACCTGTGAGCCAAAGTGCGGAGCCGATGGCGTGCAGTTCAAAGGCATTTTCGTGCGGAATCTGGGCTATCTCAACAGCGCTGCTCCTGATCCCGGATATCGCAAGTTCGTCGAAGCGAATGCCGACAGCATCTGGAAAAATGCGCAGGGGCCGAACCATCAATTCGATGAAGTGTGGTCCGGGCCTTTCCGCGAAGCGACAGCCGCCAGTCAGACGTCGGCGCTCGACGCCTTGATTGCGGCTGCGGGAATCGGGCAGAAGCCATAAAGATAGCCCCGCCATGGGGCGGGGCTATGGACTTCACTACGAATCCAGTGCGTTCTTATCCGTGCAGGATGCGGGCTGCGCCGCCTTCCGGTCCCTGCACCTTGATCTTTTTTGCCAGTCCAACCATGCCGAGCAACCGGATGCACCAGTAGTTGAAGTCAATCTCATACCAGGCCATGCCATGGCTGGCGGAAACGGGATGCGCATGGTGGTTGTTGTGCCAGCCTTCCCCGCCGGAGAGCAGGGCCACCCACCACAGGTTGCGCGAGTCATCGCGAGTGGGGAAGCGTTTTGAGCCCCACATATGGGTGGCGGAGTTTACCAGCCAGGTGACGTGCAGGCCAAGGGCGACGCGGAAGAAAACTCCCCAGAGCAGCCAAGGCCATCCACCGAAGGCGAAGAGCGCCGCGCCCAGAACCGTAACCGGCACCCAATGATATTTGCTGAGCCAGATATAGAACCTGTCTTTTGCCAGATCAGGCGCGTAGCGGCTCAACAATGCCAGATCGTCGTTGTGCAGCGATCCGTAAAGAATCCAGCCGATGTGGGACCACCAGCCGCCATCGCGGGGGGAATGGGGGTCACCCGGTTTGTCGGTAAGCTGGTGGTGCAGGCGGTGGACGGCTACCCAGTAGAGCGGGCCGCCCTGCAAGGATAGAGTGCCGCAGATGGCCATGGCGTATTCCACCCACTTGGGAGTGGTGAAGCCGCGATGCGTGAGCTGCCGGTGGTAGCTCATGGCAATACCGACGTTCTGTCCCAGCACCCAGGTCACTGCATAGACCGCCAATGCCGACCAGTTGAAGAAGAAGAGAGCGGCGATAGCACCGATGTGAAAGATCGCGATCCAGATGCCGAAAACCCAGTTGAACTTGTGAGAGGGCTTCTGTAGGAAGAGCTCTGTTTCCACGGAGTAGGTGGTTTTTTCGGTCTGCGGCGGAGCGGATGTGAGTACTGGCATAAATTCAAAGTCCCAACTACCACCATAGTCGGAATAAGCGTTCTATCTTGTAAGACTTCCGTAATTTCTGGTTGATGCCGGGGTAAAAATGAAAGCCAGCCTGCGGCAGGCTGTGGTAGGCTTCCACTGAAACCCGAGGAAGTCATGAAAAAGCTGTTGGCGATAACATTGCTTGTACTATCGAGCCCGGTGGTTTTTGCTCGCGCTGGCGAGCCTGAGACCTGGAAGGGCTATGTGTCCGACACACATTGCGGAACCCACTGCCAGCGCAACAAAATGACACCGGACCGTGACTGCGTTCATCGTTGCGTGAAGCAGGGAGCGAAATACGCGCTTACTTCCGGTACGCACGTCTACGTGCTGGAGCCGCAGGCGGAAGCCGCCAAATTTGCCGCGGAAAATGTGCAGGTTACCGGGAGCCTGTCGAATAACGCGATCCACATCACTTCGATTACGCCCGTAGAAAAATAACCCTGTTTCCCATCGGTTAGCCCCCTCCTCTATTCTGTACGGAGATCCTTTATTTTCAATTGCTTACGAAATCGATTTTGTACGGGGGGCCTTTTTCAGTAATTTACGAGAAGATTCGGGAAAATTGTCCTCCTTTTTCCATTTATCAAGTTCATACGTAATTCCCCGCGCGGGTATCATGCCCATTTTATGGGAGTTAGTAAGCTTGGGGCTTGACATCGGGATTCCGTATCTCGAAGGGATGTGGGGTGTTACTGAATTGTGATAGCTACCCCACTCAGTCAGAACCGGGCTTAAATGGGGGCGCCCGCGCGAGGGCTTCAGGATGACAATTCTTTTCTCTTAGCCGGAGACTTCGCGGATTTCTGTGGTGACGCGCAGGCCGTCTTCCATTTTGCCGAAGATCATTTTTCCGGAAGCGGTTTGGAGGACTGAGGTCACGCTGATTTCGATGGAGCGACCGATCATGCGGCGAGCATGATCGACGACGACCATGGTTCCATCGTCCAGGTAGCCGACGCCCTGGTTATATTCTTTGCCTTCTTTCAGGATGACGATGTTCATCTTTTCGCCGGGCAGCACGACGGGTTTCAGCGCGTTGGCGAGATCGTTGATGTTCAGAACCTGAACGTGGTGCAGATGCGCGACTTTGTTCAGGTTGAAGTCATTGGTGACGATCTTTGCGTCCATCTGCTTGGCCAATTCGATCAGCTTTAAGTCCACTTCCCGAATATGGGGAAAGTCCTCTTCCATGATCTGCACACTGAGGAGGGAATTGGACTGCATGCGCTGGAGGACATCGAGCCCGCGCCTGCCGCGCTGGCGCTTGGAGGCGTCGGAAGAGTCGGCGACCATTTGTAACTCGTGCAGCACAAATGCCGGCACAACCAGCGCGCCGTCGAGAAAGCCGGTGTCGGACATGTCGGCAATGCGTCCGTCGATAATGGCGCTGGTATCGAGAAGTTTGATATTGCGTTTGGATTGCCGTTCGCCGCTGAAGAGGTCGCCGAGGGCGGAGAGGTTGAGCAGGTCGCCTTTGCTGGTACCGACCACCAGTCCCACGTAGGTCATCAGCAAGAGGACGAAAATCTGCACGAGGCTGCGCATGTTTCCGGCAGGGAGGCTGTTGGCCAGCACGAGGCTGAAGAGGAAGGCGCCAAGAATGCCCAGAATACTGCCGATGACAGCGCCGATCAGGCGCTTCAGGCTGAGCGCGCGCACGCGCTGCTCAAAGATGATGATCAGCGCTGCTGCTCCCGCCCCGGTGAGGGCGGAAAGCCACGCCGGAAAATCCACCAGGCGAAGGAAGTAGCAAACAGCGGCGAGAATCAGGACGAAAAGAATGCGTATGAAAATGAGGTCCATACGAACCGGAGCCCCCAGAAAAGGAACGATCTGTCAGGCGTAGTTTTAAGTATGAAAAAAAGAAGCTGCGCCCGGCACCATGGGAGTATACGCATGGCGGTGCTCTTCGGGCAAAGGTTGATTATGGATTTGTATTCTGTGGATTACCTGTTCCGGATTGGAACTGCGCCAGAACGGTCTTCCCCTCGAGAAGCGTGAGCGTATTGCCGTAGATGCGATAGCTGTCGGTCTTGCCCAGCGCATCGTTAAACCCAGATGGACCGCCGTCCAGCACCGCACAGGCCATCAGGGTCGCCGCCACCATGTGAATCGTAAGGCTGCTTCCGGCTTTTTTGTAGGTGCCCATCAGATGATTGCAGCCATCGTAGCCGGCGAGCTGAGTTCCTTTCACGGCAAATTTGAGGTAAGGTACGCGATTGCCAGTATCTGGAGAAATCTTCTTGCCATTGATTTCCGTTTATGTCCACTGCCGGCCTTGCAGGGGGGCAGCCGGTTTCGCAGAATACGCCTGCGCTGGCTGCGCAGAGATACCTGCTTTGGGTGGTGTGCTATTCGGTAAAGCCGGATTGGCAGTTTGCGCAACGGCAGCCAAGACACCGGTAAGAAAAGCCGTGGCAAGTACAGATGACCATAAACCCCAGCGCAACATGGCCAATACTATACGCCAAAGAAGAACGGCGCGCCCGAAAGCGCGCCGTTATCGTAAATCGGCCTGGTTCAATATTTCGGCAGCGTGGGATCGATGTCCGTGGCCCAGGCAGTGATGCCGCCGGCGAGGTTCGAGACGTTCTTGAAGCCGCTCTTCTGCAGAAGCTCGGCAGCACGCTGGCTGCGCGCGCCAGACTTGCAGTGGACGATGATCTCGCGGTTCGGATCGAGCTCGTTGATGCGGTTTGGCAAGTCGCCAAGCGGAATCAGCGGCGCGCCGATGTTCACGATCTGATATTCGTGCGGCTCGCGCACATCGAGAACGAAAACGTTGTCCCCCGCATCGAGACGCTTCTTCAGCTCGGCAGGAGTTACCTGGGGAATGCCATTTTGCACGGGTGCCGCCTTTTCTTCCGGGAAAATTCCGCAGAACTGTTGATAGTCGATGAGTTTCTTCACGGTCGGATGCGTTCCGCAGACCGGGCAATCGGGGTTCTTGCGCAGCTTCAGCTCGCGGAACTTCATGTTCAGCGAGTCGACCAGAAGCAGGCGCCCGATGAGCGGGTCGCCCTGGCCTAGGATCAGCTTGATGACTTCCGTCGCCTGAATGACGCCCAGCAGACCGGGCAGAATGCCGAGCACGCCGCCTTCGGCGCAGGAGGGAACCAGGCCCGGCGGTGGCGGTTCGGGATAGAGGCAACGATAGCAGGGGCCGTCTTCGGTGGCGAAGACGCTTGCCTGTCCTTCAAAGCGGAAGATCGAGGCGTAGGCGTTCGGCTTGTTGCCGCTGAGCACGCAGGCATCGTTGACCAGATAGCGCGTGGGGAAGTTGTCGGTGCCGTCGGCGACGATGTCGTAGTCCTTGATGATCTCAAGCGCGTTGGCGCTGGTGAGCATGGTTTCGTGCTTTACGATCCTGGTGTATGGATTGAGAGCCTCAAGCTTCTCTGCGGCAGAGTCGATCTTGGGGCGGCCCACGTCCTTGGTGCTGTGGATGATCTGGCGCTGCAGATTGCTCTCATCGACTACATCGAAGTCAACGAGGCCAATGGTGCCTACGCCGGCTGCTGCCAGGTAGTAGGTAAGCGGCGCGCCGAGCCCGCCGGTGCCCACGCAAAGCACCTTGGCGGCTTTCAGCTTCTGCTGGCCTTCGAGGCCCACCTCGGGCAGGATCAGGTGCCGCGAGTAGCGAGCGATTTCTGCATTCTCAAGCTGCGGCAGAGCCACAGTTTCATCTGTTAGAGTTGCCATTTCGATCTCCAGTTTCCATTGTCATTCTGCTTTGAATGACCCGGGCCTAAAGGCCCTCTTTCTAAATTCTTTTTTCACCGGGCTTTAGCCCGGTGCTTCTACCCTTCGTTAGGTCGGTGCTTCTACCCTTTGTCGTGCCGGTGTTTCTGCCCTTCGTCTCTCGGAGACTCTTCCCTTTGACTTCGCTCAGGGGAACTCGCTCTCTAGCCGTCAGAATGACGAAGAGAGAAAGGTTAGTATCCGCCGGCGATCGACGGGATGATCGATAGCGAATCCGTTTCCGATACGGTAGTTGCCTCTTTTTCCGGCAGATAGCGAACATCTTCGTCGTTCAGATAGACATTGACGAATGCCCGCAGCTTGCCTTCGTCGGAGTAAAGATGCTTCTTGAGGTCCGGATGCTGCACAGTTAATGCGTCGAGGGCTTCGCCTACGGTTTGAGCTTTGACCTGCACGGCGTCCTGTTTATTGACATACACGCGCAACGGAGTCGGGATAAAAATTTTCATAAAAGAATCCTTTCGCAATACGAAATCGATGAGGGGTCGACGAAGCCGGGCCTATGCCTGGCCGTCACGAGCGGGCAAACCGGCGGTCAACATCGCCCGGCTACCAGCTCCTCCACCTGAATGGTTTCGTCCTCAAAGGATTTGTCTTCTTCCGTCGTTCCTGTCAACAGGAAGGAGTTGGTCTGTTCGGCCACTCCTTTTGCTACTGCCGTGATGACATACGAGCAGCCGAGCCAATGGGCCTCGGCGAAATCGGTCTTCGACCACTGCGCCGGATGATCGGGGTGCGAATGGTAAAAGCCGACGATATCGAGCCCGCGTTCGCGCCCTTGCCGCTGGATCTTTACGAGCTCCTGCGGGGCAATGTGGTAGCGGTTGTGCGCCGAATCGGTGCGTGTATTGCCTGCGCGCACGGCGTCTTCGACGGCGTTTACGCCATCCTGTGAGCGGCCCAGCAGCACGCCACAACACTCGTGCGGATAGGTCTCTTCCCCATGTTTCCGCAGTGCGTTGTAGACTTGTTCGCTGAGCTTAAGCATTGGACTGTTCTTCCTCCCAGAAGCGCTCACTTAAATATTTGTCTGCCGAATCGGGCAGAATGGTTACGATCACAGCTTCGCGTTTTGCCGCAGCTTCTTCTTCGGCGATCTGCAGCGAAGCGGCGACAGCTCCGGCTGCGGAAACCCCGACCAGCAGGCCTTCGGTCCGCGCAAGCCTCTTAGCCATACGATACGCGAGTTCGGTGGCAAGCTCCACATCGCGGTCGGCGAGGGCGGCGTCGTAAATCTTCGGAACAATGGCTGTTGCCATGTGCTTGAGGCCTTCCAGGCCGTTAAATGGCGAATCGGGCTGCATGGAGATGCACTGGATGCGCGGATTGAGCTCTTTCAGGCGGCGGGTGGTGCCGATGAAGGTTCCGCTGGTGCCGAGACCGGCTACGAAGTGCGTGATCTGGCCTTCGGTCTGCTTCCAGATTTCGTTGGCGGTGGTTCGGTAATGCGCCTGCCAGTTAGCGTCGTTGCCGTACTGGTCGGCATAGTAAAACTTGTCAGGCTCGGTTGCGGCCAACTCGCGGGCCTTGCGGATGGCTCCATCGGAGCCGTCGTTGGGGTCGGTCCAGATCACATTGGCGCCATAGGCGCTGAGAATACGCTTGCGCTCCGGTGAAACGTTGGCGGGGACGCAAAGGGTTACGGGAAATCCGAGCGCGGCGCCCAGCATGGCATAGGCGATGCCGGTGTTGCCGCTGGTGGCGTCGAGCAGGTGCTGCCCGCTGCCGAGCTTGCCCTGCTTCATGGCGGCCAGCACGACTCCGGAGGCGGCGCGGTCTTTCACCGACCCGCCGGGATTCACCCATTCGGCCTTGCCCAGAACCTGTATGCCGGGAAGATGAGCCGTCAGGCGATCCAGGCGCAGGAGGGGCGTATTGCCGATGCGGTCAAAAAGTGTGGTGCCCAGCGAGGGGGTCAATACCGAATCTGTAGCCATAGTGTGCGTTGCAGCCTGCCGCTAGAATGTGCGAGAGTGAAGGTACGCGGCAGCCTATTACCAGTTTAGCCTTTGCCGCCCCTTATCGCTATGCCTGGAAAAACAAAGCAGCTTACCTTCGATGAAATCGTCTCGAACCTTCGCGGTTCTCAATTTGATGTGAGAGATGTGCCCAAGGTCGCAGGGCAATATCGCATTGAGAAGTACGGCTGCGGCGCAATTGTCGTTCGCGGCAGTGAGGGCAAAGGACTTTCCTTTGTGGCCGGTCCCGGATTTATCCTGGGCGGCGATATCGCTCACCTGCTGGACCGCGGTTTCCAGAAGATGCTTAAAACCAATAAGTTGGAAATTGCGGCGACGACCGATCACCTCAAGGCGATACACCGTTTCAGCGAGGAGCTGAAGGAGATTGCCGGCAAACCCAGCCTCTATAACGAATCCATCGGCACGACCAGCGACGATTATTTTTACGATCGCCTGAAGGGGCGCGATACCAAGCCGATTCTGCGCTCTCCCGCGCCGTGGGATTCTCCGGACGCGCATTAACCATGGGCATGCGGCGAGCAGCACTGATTTCACTCCTGTTCGCCGCATGGACGCTGTTTGCGCAGCCGCCTTCCAGGCAGGATGACGTTTCCGCGATTTACTCGGTGTTGATGCAGGGGCCCGCGTTCCAGGCATTGGGCCGGCGGCCCGGGCAATGCTGGGGCATTGTGAATCGAACGATCAATATCGACGACATGAATCCGGCTATCGCGCCGGATGCGGCGCTCAAGCCGCCGAGCTACGATCCCAAGCCGTTTGAGGAAGCGCTGGCCGATTACAACGCGCACAAATATCAGCGGCAGACGATTACGCATATTCCTCACAGCGCGTCCAATCCATTGCTGACCTTGCAGGAAGCCGCCGATTTTCGCGCGGGGCGTACGGGTGTTTCCGCCGCCGGCGGGTCGGGAAGTTCGGCCAACTGTGGCGGCATCACGTATTTCAGCGATGTGTATTTCAGCACGCACCGCAATGCCGCGCTCGTCTACATGCTGAACTGGTCAGGCAGCCTGAGCAGCCACGGCGAATGGATTTATCTCGAAAAGCAGAATAAAGACTGGGTGCAACGCTCCGGACAGGCAGCGGTTACTTCCGGCGCCAAGCCTTTCTAGTTTTGCGCGTCGTCGCCACAGGCGTGAAGCCATGCGGGCGATGCTTTATGCGAAACGGTCTACGATTTTTTGAGCTATAAAGTCGCAGGAGTCTTCGAGGGCGAAGTGTCCCGTATCCAGCAGGTGCAGTTCCGCACCGGGAATGTCGCGCAAATACGCCTGAGCGCCTTCGACAGTAAAGAAGGGGTCATGCTTGCCCCAGACGATTAAAGTCTTTGGTTGTTTGGCGCGGAAGAATGCTTGCCACTCGCCATAATGGGCGAGATTCGCCTGGTAATTGTGCAGCAGGTTGAGCTGAATCGCATCATTGCCAAGGCGATCGAGGAAATGCTGATCGAAGGTGTAGGAGTCCGGGTTGATCCGGCTCGCGTCCTTCACGCCATGAGTGTACTGGAAGGTGGTGGCCTGGAGCGTGAGTGCCGATCGCACCGGAGCTTCGGTTTCCGGCGTGCGATTTGTCCAATACGGCTTTAATGGATCGAAGCCGCCGCCGATTCCTTCGGCATAGGCGTTCCCGTTCTGGACGATGATGCCTTCGATTGCGTCCTGATGCTTGAAAGCAACGCGATAGCCGATGGGCGCGCCGTAGTCCTGTACATAGATGCTGAACTTTTTAAGCCCCAGAACATCGAACAGCAGATCGTCGATATAAGTCGCAAGATTGTCGAAGGTATATTCAAATTCGCTTACATCGGGAGCGTCGCTGTAGCCGAAGCCTGGATAATCCGGCGCGATGATGTGAAAGTTGTCGGCAAGCTTTGGAATGAGGTCCCGGAACATATGCGACGAGCTGGGAAAGCCATGCAGCAGCACGATGGTAGGGGATTCCCTGGAGCCGGCTTCACGGTAAAAGAGCTTAAGGCCGCGGACGGTAGCGTATTGAAAGGTTTGCATGACCATTTTCCTTCAGAAGCGAATTTGCGGCGGGGAGGCGCCGATGGAGGAAGAGTATTAGACACCGTTAAAAATGTCAATAACGGTGTTATGATTTCCTTGAATTATTTTGAAGTAAGAACTTTATGCGCACTGATCCGCAACAGCCGGGCGAATGGAACGACGGATTTCTCTTCGTTGCCAATCGGCCCATTCTCGACTTTTTGAACACCAGGCCGGTTTTGCAGCAAGAGCCAACAGAGTTGCTTACAGATTTTCAGGCGCTCGAGCGGTGGTTGATCGCTGCGGGGATTGTGCATTCGGCCAGGACGAAGAGCCTTTTGCGCAGCTGGCGGCACTTGCCAAAGGCGGCATCATTTCTCAAGGAGCTAATTGCATTCCGGGAGCGGCTGCGCAGCGCGGTTCTGCGCCTGGAAGCGGGCTCCGCGCCATCCGAGGAGTTTCTTCAGGAAATCAATGCGGGCCTGGTGCGGCATCCATCGGTGACGGTGCTGCGCAAGCGTGAGGGGCAGGTTGTACGGGAACCGCTGTTCGAGCCGCAACAGCCGGAAGATTTATGGGCGCCGTTTTTCGAGGCCGCCGCGGATTTGTTCAGTGAACCGGAGGGCAAGCGTATTCGGAAATGCGAATCATGCGTCGTTCATTTTTTCGACACCAGCAAGAAAGGCTCGCGCAGGTGGTGCAGCATGAATATTTGCGGCAACAAGCAGAAAGTAGCCGCTTATCAGCGCAGGAAACGAAGCAACGCGACGGCCTGATAGCGATTCAGCTGCGAAGAGTATCTGCACAAAGATGAGGTTCAGCGGCGGGCGCGCTCGCGCTGCAGCTCGCGGTAGACATCGCTTTTGGATAGTCCGCGCTCGCGGGCGATGCGCTTCAACGCATCTTTTTCATCGAGGCTCTCGGATTGCTGCAGTTCCGCGATGCGCTGCGCGATGCTGACGGAAGCAGATTCTCCTGTTAATGTTCGCGCTTCCACCAGCAGGGTGATTTCGCCGCGAATGCGGTCGCGCTGTGTCATCTCGGCGGCAACCTCAGCTACGGTGCCGCGCAAAAACTCTTCATACAGCTTGGTCAGCTCGCGGGCTACGACAACGCGGCAATCCTTGCCCCACACGGATTGCACGTCGCTGAGAGTTTCGAGAATGCGATGTGGCGCTTCGTAGAAGATGAGGGTGGTTCGGTCTTCCACTTTTGCTGCCAGCTCTTCGAGCGCCTGGCGGCGGGCGCCTGCCTTAGGCGGCAGGAATCCCATGTAGAGAAAGCGCCCGGTATTTAAGCCCGAAGCAACGAGCGCGCTAAGGGCAGCATTTGCACCCGGAATTGGATGAACGGCGATGCCTGCTTCGATGGCAGCGGCGGCCAATCTCATTCCGGGATCGGAGATGCCGGGCATCCCGGCATCGGAAACGATTGCGATGCGCTCGCCTTTTTGGATGGCGGCGAGAAATTCGGGAATGCGCTCCGCCTCGTTGTGCTCGTGGCAACTGATGGTGGGAGTGGAGATGCCGAAGTGGTTCAGCAGCTTCTGCGTCTGGCGCGTGTCTTCGCAACCGATGCGGTCCACGGAGCGCAGCACGCGCAATGCGCGAAATGTGATGTCTTCAAGATTGCCGATAGGCGTGCCGACGAGATAGAGGCCGGGAGCCAGCAGTTGCTTTGCCTGTTCCTGGCTGAGAGATTCTGTGTCGTCGCCCGGCATTGCTAGTTCTCGCGCTTCAGTCGCCGATGCTCGGCCAGCATGCCCATGGAGTGCATCAGGTTTTGCAGCGTAACGATGCCGATGATCCTGTCGCCTTCCGTGACCGGAATCAGCGACATGCGCCCTCCCGCCATGCGGCGAATCATGGCGCCGAGCGAGTCGGATGGTTGCGCTACCTGGAAGGTGCGGGACATGACGCCCTGCACGTAGCCGTTGCCCTCGCTGCGCAGAGCTTCCAGAATGCCCTGCCGGGAAACCACGCCAACGAGATTTGCGCCACGCACGACCGGGAACTCATCCTGGAGGCTGTGGATTGACTTGTAGAGCGCGTCTTCCAGCGTGTCCGAGGGCGAGAGGGTGGAGAAGTCGGTCAGCATGACATCGCGCATGGTGACCGTATCGACGACGGATTGGAATACCAATCCCTGATCTTCCAGCTGAGCTCCAATGAAAATAAAGAAGCCGCCCATGATGAGCCAGGGGCTCAGGCTGCTGCCCAGGCCGGAATTGGGAACAAAGAGCAGAGCTATACCGGCTAATACGGTTATAAGCCCGAGAATCTGCCCTAATCCAGAGGCTGCTCGGGTGGCCTGTGCCGCGCCTCGCGTCCGGCTGAAGCCGCCGCGCAGCATGCGGCCCGCATCGAGCGGATAGGCCGGGATGAAGTTTAAGATGCCAAGGATAACATTCAGCCAGACGGTAGAGCGCATGAGATGCGTGGGCGTTACCCAGGGCTTGGCGAAAAGCTCGACATGCGGCGATGCTCCGGCAATCAGGCATCCGACGGCAAGGGCAAAGCCGAAATTTGCCAGAGGCCCTACGATGGCCATGGAAGTTTGAGCGCTGCCCTGGCTGGCGCGCTCTGTGCTATCCGGGTTGGCGTAGGAAAATAGCCCGCCGATGGGCAACAACAGAATGCTGCGCAACTGCACGCCGTGATATGCGGCTGCAATGACGCGCGCAATTTCGCGAACGACAACGGCGAGCAGCAGGATGAGCCACAGCATAATCGCGCGCCACGAGGCGATGTTGGCAACGTTTGTAGCGAGCAGACAGAGGCCGAAGAGAAGCAGGAAAAATGTATGGATGCGTAAATCGACGCCCATCCAGCGACCCAGGGGAAATGACCAGCCGCGCATTTGCTTGTTCGTCCTCGTTCCTTGAGACTTGCTTCTGCCATTGTAGTGGTTCGGCATGTCGCATACCGTTTTCTGCGGATGAAAAGCGAAGATTCGCGTGCGTTACGATCAAGAGAATGCGCGTCATCGCTGGAAAATTTCGCTCCCGTACACTGACGGCTCCGAAGGGGCTGGACACGCGCCCGACCAGCGACCGTCTGCGCGAAACGCTCTTCAATGTGCTTGCGCCGCGAATCGAGGGCGCTCGGTTTCTCGATTTATATGCGGGCTCAGGTGCGAATGGAATCGAAGCATTGAGCCGCGGCGCTGCTTCGGTTGTTTTTGTAGAAAAAGCTGCTCCGGCTGTGGCTGCTGTTCGCGCGAATTTGAAGGCGCTGGGTATCGTTGGAGACTATCAGCTGGAAACACGCAGCGTTGAGGCGGTTCTGAAACGCCTTACAGAACAGGCAAAAAATTTCGATATCGTATTTCTTGATCCGCCTTATCAAGCCGCGGAAGAATATGCGCTGACGATGAGCTTTTTGGGGAAGGATGGCGCGGCGTTGCCGGCTGGCGACGGCGTTGTTGTCGCGGAGCATCACCGCAAGCAGCCGCTGGACGACAGGTACGGGAAGCTTGAGCGTTATCGCTTGCTGGAGCAAGGCGACGCTGCGCTTAGTTTTTACAGAAATACATCTGGCAGCCAGACTTAATTGTAGCTACAATTAAATATGTGATCGTATGGGATGAGGCGAAGCGCCAGGCTAATTTGAAGAAGCATGGCCTCGATTTCGCTGACGCTCATCTGGTCTATGAGAATCCGGAGAAGGTGACATTTATATCGCCACGCAATGCGGAAGAGCGCAAGCTCGATGTGGCGATTGTTGAAATGCAAGGTCGCGCGCTAACGCTTGTTTATGTGGAACGCGGCGAAAATATTCGCGCAATTTCGTTTCGCCCATCCTCTCGTGTGGAAAGGAAAGCCTATGGCAAAGCTCATGCGGAAAAGTGAATCCGATTGGGAACGCGTGAAAAGAAATTACGATTCAAATGCGCCTATTCCCTACGATCCGGAAGACGGTCCTTACGATCCAAATGATGAGGAAGCCACGGAAAAGTATCTGTCAGAGGCCATCATCACGCGCGGCCTGGGTCATCGCGGACCGCAAAAGACGCCGACCAAGCAGCTGGTTTCTTTGCGTCTTTCGCCTGAGGTGCTGGATTATTTCAAATCTCAAGGCCCGGGCTGGCAGACGCGCATCGACAAGACGCTGAAATCTGCCATCCGCAAGAAGAAAACTGCTTAGGCCACTCACAATGTTTCATCCTGGGGCGCAGCCGAAGGACCTGCTTTTCTCTTAATGGGAGGCAGAATAAGGAATTTACTCCAGCCGCTCCCCTGTACGCAGATCAAGAACGAACGGTACATCGCGGTCGGTCATCAGATCCCATCCCAGACCGCGCAGGGTATCGTCGGTGACAGAGACGATCTTCACGCCTTCGGATGAGAGACGTTCCGTTTGCCACGCCTGCCCCTTGCGTCCCCAGGCCAGTATGGAGTGGTGCCCTACGAAAAGCAGCAGTTGCTGTTCCGGCAGCGCATGCACAGCAAGCACGGGCCGATAAGGGATCATGTTCCACTGTTGCGGATTGCGTGTGTCGATGAGATATGCGTAGCCGCCGGAAACAGCGCAGAGCCAGTCGGGATGCGGGCAACTCCAGATGCCGTTCGGCGCATTCGGATCGGCAAAGCCCAAGGCGCAGGTCGCTAGAAAAGCGGCGCCCTCGGCTGGCTTGAGCAGCAATTCGAGGGCGCCGCGCTCTACTTCTTCGGCCTGTTTGGGATAGACAAATTGGCGTGCCGGAGCGATGAGTGGGCGCTTTTCCAGCACTTCTACTGTCCAGCTATGCGCGAAGCTGAAATCGGTTGTCATTGTGCGACGAACTGTTCCACGCGCTCGCGCACGCTTGCTACATGTGTCGGAAGCGGCAACCGGCTGCCTTCCTCGAAAATCGGAATCAGCTTGTCGAACTCCGGCCCTGAGTGTGCGCCGGTGAGCGCGATGCGCACCGGATGAAACAGGTCTTTGCCCTTTGCGCCTGTTTCGGTTTTGATTTCATTCATCCACTGTTTGAATTCCGCAGGAGTGACTTCGCCGGTCCATGCCTGGATGCGGCGCTCAAATGCGACGAGCACTTTTTGCGCTGCTTCCGATTGCAAAATTGTGGCGTTCTCTTCGTGACTTCTTGCCGCAGCGGCATCGTAGCGGAAGACAAAATGCGCTTTCTCCGGCAACTGGTCGAGCCTGTCAACGGACGGCAGGAACAGCGCTATCAGCTTGCCGAACCAGCTCACCACTTCGTCATTTGCAGTTGAGCGCGCAGGAAGCAGGCCGGCCTTCTCTAAGTATGGCCATGCGAGTTCCAGAACACGCGCCGGTTCAGCAGTCTTCAGATAATGCCGGTTCAGCCAGTGCAGCTTGTCGAAATCGAAGACTGCGGGGGAGGCGGTGACCCGCTCCAGTTCAAACTCGGCGATCAGCTCTTGTGGCGTGAACGTCTCGCTGGTGCCGTCCTTCGCGCCCCAGCCAAGCAGCGCCAGGTAGTTCACCAGCGCTTCGGGCAGAATGCCCATCTCGCGGAAGCTGGCAATGGAAGTGGCTCCATGGCGTTTTGAGAGGCGCTCGCGGTCGCTGCCCAGGATAGTGGACAGGTGCGCAAACTGCGGCACCGGCCAGCCGAAGGCTTCGTAGATCGCCACCTGCTTTGGCGTATTCGAGATGTGGTCGTCGCCGCGGATGACGTGCGTGATTTCCATGAGCGCATCGTCGACGGTGACGACGTAGTTATAGACGGGCACGCCACTCGACCGCACCAGGATCGGATCGCTCACCGTCTCGCTCGAAAACTCGACGTCGCCGCGCACAATGTCATGAAAGCGCAGAGGCTTTTCAGGAATCTGCAGTCGCACGGCAAACGGCTCGCCCGCAGCGGCGCGGGCGGCAGAATCAGATTTCGGGATGGCGCGGCATTTGCCCGAATACACCTGCGGGCGATGCTCCGCGACTGCCTTCTGACGTTCGGCTTCCAGCTCTTCCGCAGTGCAGAAGCAGCGATACGCCTTGCTCTCGGCGAGCAGCTTTTCTGTGTGCTCGCGGTATATCTCCAGCCGCTCTGACTGCCGGTATGGGGCATGCGGTCCGCCGATTTCTGGGCCTTCATCCCATTCCAGCCCCAGCCAGTGCAGGTCCTCTATCAGCTGCGTTTCGTGCTCTTCCTTGCTGCGCTCGACGTCAGTGTCTTCAATGCGAAGCACATACTTTCCACCCGTATGCCGGGCCACCAGCCAGTTGTAGAGCGCCGTGCGGGCATTGCCGACGTGCAGCAATCCGGTGGGCGAAGGCGCAAAGCGAACGCGCGTTGTTTTCGTATCCATAGCTATTTCGAGGGTATCAAGTTTCAAAAGAGAGCCGGGCAATCATCTCTTCACTGGAAGATATGACTGTTCTTCCAACACCGCAGGCGTTATCCCGTGAGCCCAAGCAAAGCCTATTTGAAATGTTCCCACCCGCCGGCGGCCAAAGGAGTACGCCGGCCATCCCGGCTGGTGATTTCGATCAATGGCATGCCTTTGCGATGCCGTTTTAAGCCGCCGATTACATGGATGGGCACGCCGGCGATCTTCTGCGGCACTTTGATGCGCGGAGGGGCGGCAAAAAGCAGCTCGTAATCCTCGCCGCCATGCAGGGCCAGGTGCAGCGCCGAGGGAATCCAGCCATCCTGTTCGGCTTTTCGCGCCAGAGGATGAATAGGGAGGACGGCGGCGTCGATTTCTGCAGAGACGCCGGACTCTTCGCACAGATGTGCCAGATCGGTGGACAGTCCATCGCTCACATCGATGGCGGCGGAAGCCTTCAGCTCTCGCAGTTTTTTGCCCACGGCCAGTCTCGGCTCCGGGTACAGGTGGGGATGCTCCTGCATAGCGCGGGTTAACCTGCCGAATTTTCCGGGATTGCGTCCGAGGGCCAGCAGTTCGGCTTCTGCTCCGCCGAGTGCCCCGGTAACGTACAGAATGTCTCCCGGTTGCGCTCCGGAGCGCAGAAGCGCCTGTCCGCGGGGTGCCGACCCCATTAGCACGATGTCGGCGGAAACCATTCCGGTTTGCCGGGAGCCGGATTCGTCGAACAGCGGGGATTGCGCTGTGTCTCCGCCGGCCAAAGGAACCCGGCAGCGATCGGCGAGGGCCAGCAGGCCATCGAGAAAGCGCTCCACCCAACTGGACCCGCGCTCGGATACGGTCAATTCCGCAGGCACGGCAAGCGACAGAAAAGCAGCCATAGGTTGTGCGCCCATGGCCGCCAGATCGCTGAGGCCGCGAGCGAGGCAGCGGTGCCCGACGGATTCCGGCGCATGCCAGTCGCGGCGGAAATGAACCTGCTCCAGTGAGAAATCAGTGGTAACGGCAATCTCATGATTGCGAGGAGGACGCAATAATGCGCAATCATCGCCAATGCCGAGCCGCAGGGACCCGGATTGTTTCGATGTGCGCCGGCGAATCGCTGTAATCAGCGCCCGCTCTCCAGTAGGTCTTAAAGTTTTTGCTTTCCGGGGCACGCTGTACAGCATACCGCCGCTTGTCATGATTCAGGCATCGGCTGTCACTATCAATTTTAGCGGCGGTTACCAATGGATGCTGAAAAGTGAACTTTGGTTGACCTCAGAACGGTCAACCTGTTAGGGTCATTCAGAGAACCCGCTCACCTCTTAACTGGTTCAACATGTTGTTGTTTTGGATGTGAATTGTTCCATACCTAAATTCAGAGCCCTGTAAAGGGAACAGATTTGCGTAAACGTTATTACATTATTTTTGTAGCCAGAGAAGAAGATGGACGCCTCAGGAAGATTCCTGTTCCTTTGCACTATGCGTATATCTTTGTCGCAGCTGCAATTGTAGGCGCTTTTACGATTACAGGCATGGCTGGTTCTTATTCGCGCATGTTGCTGAAAACAGCGAGCTTCAATCAGGTTCGCTCGCAGCGTGAGGCTCTTCGCAAAGACTACGCCCACATGGAGCAGGTGGCGCATGAGAAAGAAGTGCAGGCCGCTTCGCTTGGTTCTTTGGCGAATGAAGTTTCCGCTCTCTATGGTTTGCGCCAGAACAAGCTGACTTCTGCCAAGACGGCATCCGGAGCCGCGGCGCCCGTGCTTACCGATACCGCGGATGATTTCAGCCAGCAGGCATATTCCCGGTCACTGGATCAGCTTTATGCGCTGCGCCGTACGGCACTTTCCGGGCAGGTATATCAGCAGTTGAATCTCTCTTCCCGTCATCCATTTGGGGGACTGGACGATACGCTGAACCTGGCGAATGCGCCGTCGCTTTGGCCGGTAGTTGGCCCTGTGACCAGCTCTTTCGGCGAGCGCGAAGATCCCTTCAATGGTGAAGGCGCCTTCCACGCCGGCATCGATATTTCTTCCCATTTTGGCGAGCCGGTCCGTGCGACGGCAGACGGCACTGTTGAGACGGCGGGTAGAGCTACCGGTTATGGGCGCGAGATAGTCATTGACCACGGTTATGGGGTGAAAACACTCTATGGGCATCTTTCCGGTTTTGCCGTGACCGAAGGGCAGCAGGTGACTCGGGGCCAGATCATCGGATACGTCGGCACCACGGGCCGCAGCACGGGACCACACCTTCACTATGAGGTTCGCATTCGCAATACGCCGGTGAACCCGCACAAGTATCTTCGCGATACGATGCAGCAACTGGCTGCGGCTAATACGTCCACTACTGCCGGTGGAATGCACTAATTCCACAGAAGACACAAGAAAGGCGTGATCCGCGGATCACGCCTTTCTTCTTGGAGCTATATCTTCTGATAAGGCGGTCGAGTTATTTTCCGGTGTAGGTTACGTGCCAGATCGAGCCGGAGCCGTCGTCAGTTACGAAGAGCGAGCCATCGTCTCCGACGGCAACCCCTACAGGTCGTCCCCAGACATTGCCGTCCGGCGTGGTGAAGCCAGTGAGGAAGTCCTCGTATTCGCCGGTGGCTTTGCCGTTGCGCATAGGCACGCGGATCACCTCGTAGCCCACGCGCTTCGATTTGTTCCACGAGCCGTGTTCGGCAGCGAAGGCATCGCCTTTGTACTCTGCCGGGAACTGCGCGCCTTCGTAGAAGAGCATTTCCAGGGAAGCGAAATGGGGTTGCAGCAGAACGTCAGGTGTGATGACCTTGGCTTTCAGTTCGGGATGCTTGCCTTGATGGCGCGGGTCCTGGTGCCCGCCTATGTACCACCACGGCCAACCATAGAATCCGCCTTCCTCGATGTGTGTAATGTAGTCGGGAACGAGGTTGTCGCCGAGCATGTCGCGCTCGTTGGTGGAGCACCATAGCTGTCCGGTGGTTGGATTGATGGTCTCGCCAACGCAGTTGCGGATGCCGTAGGCATAGACCTTGACGAATTTGCCTTCGGGCGTGAACTCGAGCACGTCGGCGCGGTGAAATTCTTCCGGGTGCGTATCCGGGTCATCGATATTCGAGTGCGAGCCAACCGAGACGAACATCCGGGTACCGTCTTTGGAGAAGGCGATATCGCGGGTCCAATGGCCGCCGCCGCGCAGGCGTCCGCCGCCGGGAAGATCGGCAAGTTTTTGCGCGGGCCCGCTGGCTTTGAGGTCGCCATTTTTGTAGGGAAAGCGAACCACGGAATCGGTGTTACCGATGTACACCCATTTCGGGTTTGGTCCGGCAGGATAGAAGGCAATGCCGAAGGGCTCGCTCAGTCCCTCGGCAAACTTTTCCATCTGCTTGTACTTGCCGTCGGGGCCAAGGCCGCGGAAGACCAGCACTTCATTGCTGGAGCTCATGGCGACGAATAAATCGCCGTTGGGCGCTTTGCGAATCAAGCGCGGAGCATGGAGCCCTTCCGCATAAAGCGTGACCTTGAACCCGGCTGGCGCCTGCGGCCATGTGCCATTGGGGCGCGCTACCATGTTCGCGCCGTTATCGACACCTTTGGTGGCGTACGGCTCCGGCAGGTCGGCTACGGTGATGTGGCGGCGGGTGCCCGGTTTTTCCTGCGTGTAATCGGTGAACGCCGCCTTGCCGGTAATGACCTGAGCGACTGCGTGACCATCGACGAGGATCGCAAAGGCGGCAAGCGCTGCGGTTGCGGCGACAACACGGGGAAATTGTCTATACATAAGTACCAAGCCTCCAGCCACTGTGATGGTTGAAAATCAGGCCGGAGTGGTCTAACCACTCCAGCTGCAACCTCGAAAACATGATAGCCGCAACTATTTCTTATCGCTTGCGGGAGGAGAAAGTTTTCCGGGAACAACGATTCGTTCCAGCAACTGCGGCGGCACTGTGGCACGCAGAATGGCCCGATTTCTATGGTGATCGATCTGGATGCTGTCGAGGAGCGGTTTCAGGTCGGCATCTGTCATGTCGGGGATCACTCCCTGGGCGTTGCGCACGAGACTGACGAGCGTCTTGACGGAATCGGCGGAGGTAGCGGCGGCTTCGTCTGTGGGCGCAATCTCTTCCAGCCGTAAACGGAGCGCGCCGGTCCAGCGAACCGATGCAATAAACATCGAGTCAAAGTTTACCGGCAGACGAATGCCCATCACGCTGACTTCGCCGCTGTCTCCGAACGGCAGGCCGATCTGGCCGATTCCCCAGGCAAGCGACAGAAGCGGCACGTCTTCGTAATGTTCGGTGAGAAGGCTGGAGCCGGAAAAGGGAAGCGCCGCGGATCGATACCGATCGAGGATCGAGTGAATCTGCTCGGCTGTCGGCGTATTGCTGACGGCCACCATGTCGTATCCAAGCAGGGTGACGCGCACGGTGCGCCCATCGCTGGGAATACTGTAGATGGTGTGGCCGGCATAGCTCTCCTGCGCGGCGGAAAGGCCTTCGAGATACTGCGTGAGCTTGCGCCCGTCAAAATGCCCTTCAAAGACTTCGGAAAAGGCTACCGGCCCATTGGGGCCTTCGGGGTTCGACATGCGATGCAGCGCAAAGGCGACAGCATCCAGGTCGCGCTCGAACTGTATCCCGGTGGCGTCGATGAATTTTTGATAATCGGGATCATGCGCAACCGGATGCTGATCGAAGTGCGTGACCGCTCGCAATGGACGCAGATTGAGGTAAACAATTCCGTCAGATTCCGGAAGCAGGCGGGCAGCCTCGGGCGGAGCCTTCTTTCGCAGGTAAACAGCAATGGCCAGAAGCAGCAGAATGACCACGACGATGGCAATCGTGATCCTGGTGCGGCGGCGAATTCTCAAGCAGCACTCCTTAGCGACCCCTCCATCATCTCACCCCGCGCTGTACTTTGTTGCATACTACGTAAACACATTATGGGATGGCATAAAACAAGCCATCCCATAGGTGAATTACTGAGGTTGGAACTAGTCGCCGGCGATGACAGGGGCCACCACAATGCGATCGAGATCGGGCGCATAGCTGGTGGAATTATCGAATCGCAGTGTGTTGACTCCCGCGTGTAGTTGTACTTGAAGCACGGTATTTGCCGGCTCGTCGAAGGTGCTGCCGTTCAGGTCGAGCTCCTGCGGGGTGCCGTCATTGACGGTCAGGAAGAACGAGCGCGGCCCGCTGGTCGCATAGTCGACTTCCAGCAGATACGTGCCGCTCGATGGAACCGTGACGTTGGAGAAGGTCACGGCATTGCCCGCGCCGCCGCCAATGTTTCCCGCTTTCGCCAATCCCGAAGCATAGTTGCTGAAGCCTCCGGTGACGCTGCCGCTGAGAGTGGCCACTTCGGCTTCATACTCGGTCGCTGTCGGCAGCGGAGCATCTCCGTTCCCGCTGATAACGATGCGGTCGAGGTCCGGCGGATAGCTTACCGGGCTTCCGAACTGGATCGAGTTCATGCCCTTTTCCAGCTTCACGGGAATGGTGGTGCTGGAAGGAATAAGGAAGCTGCCGCCCCCGGAGTTGAGTGTCTGGAAGGGGCCATCGTTCACACGGTAAAGATACGAGCGCAACCCCTGTGTCATCGAATCCACCTGCATCAGGTAGACTCCGGCGCGGCGCACGTACACATTGTTGAAGGTGACGGTATTGTTTGGCCCCAGTCCCAGATTGCCCACTTTCTCGCCACCCGAGCATGGTGCGCAGGATGCAATGGAAGCTGAACCGCCGAGCACAGCGGATTCTGCCTCATAGCTGGTCGAAGGCGTTGGCGCGGCGTTTCCGTAGGCGACCACTTTGAGCAGGCGCACATCGTGACCTTTCAGGACAGTGGCAAATGGCAGTAGCGAAGGCCCAAGGTTGCGATGATTCCAGAGATCGCGTACCTGCAGCGCGCCATTTACGCCCAGCAAATTCCAGGGAAGATGAACGACGGCCGGAGTTGCATTGAGATTGAATAGGGCTACGTAATATGTGTGGTTGCCGAGATTGGTGACCCAGACAGGCTGATTGCCGCCAAGGACTTGCTTTGCGGGCTTGCCGGATTGATTCACCACAATCACTTCGTCGTTGCTGAGAATCTGCCGGGCGAAGCTGTCCAGATGCGTGAGATCGCCGCCAAGGTACATAGGCGCATTTGCCATTGCCCAGAGCGAGACGGCGGTGCGCTTCTCGTCGTTGGTCGGGCCATCGAGCGCGCCGTCGCCGACATCGAGCGAATCAAGATCATTCCAACCCATCGACGGGCCGGCGGAGTTTTGCCATCCGGGCAGGTCGCGGAAGCGCTGATAGATGCGCTGCCAGTCGGTGAGCGTGCCGCAGCGGCCTTCGCATTCGATATCGTCTTCAGTGCGTCGCGCATTCTGGTAAGGCAGGAAGTCGTTGAGGTAATCCTGATCGATGGCCCATGAAATGGTGAGCCAGATAGGCTTTCCGGTGAGTGCGATGGCCTTCGACCAGGCGGCGACATCGGCGCGATTATCGATGGAAAGTCCATCGCTGTATGATCCCGGCGTAACCCCGTCGAGCTTGATGAAATCCACGTCCCATGAAGCGAAAAGCGCCACCACAGAGTTCATGTATTCCTGCGCGCCGGGTTTGGTGAAGTCAATTTTGTAGTGATACGGCGAAGTTCCGGGGCCGCCAAAGGCATTACCCGCCGTGTAAGGCACAGTCAGGATGTCCTGAATATGATATTGCGTGCCGAGAATCGGGTAGTTTGCCTGTACAGCGGGTTGTTCCACACCCGGAATCCAGTAGATGCCCGCTTTCTGTCCATTCCGGTGAATATGATCGATCAGCGCCTTGATATCGGGGAAGGTTGCGGTGTTGGGGATGGGGCGTCCGTTTGCGTCGAAGCTGCCCATCCAGCCGGAGTCGATGTTGATGTAGCGGAAGCCGTGGGATTGAAGCCCGGATGCTGCCAGCGCGTCAGATTGCGCTCTGATATTTGCCTGCGTGAGAAAACTGCCGTTGATCGTCTGTTCGCTGAAGCTGCTCCAGCCGAGATAAGGCTTTTGCCCAACGCCATTCGCCTGACCGAAAGCCAATGAGCCTGCGACCAGCATAAGGGGAAGAGCGGAGCGTTTGAAAAGGCTCCGGCTTCGATGAAGGATAGAGGAATACATGGGGGATGATCTCCATAGGTGCGGGATTTTAGGTGATGCAACCGTTTTCATTGCGGGTGGAATTGGATCCGCTATCAAAAGCAAACAGACTTTACGGCTGCATTTCCAAGGCTGTCAAGAAGGATGTGTACCGGCAATACCGGACCGAGAGACAGGACTAAACGGCTTTTGCCGCCAGGGCTGTTCCTACACTCACCGCGTCGGTAACGATGTCGATGACCTTTGCGATGTTCTCCAGGTGCGCGGTGGCATCCTTGATGGCCTGCTGCTCATTGCGCATCTCTTTCACCAGCACCTCGACTTGTGGATCGTCATCGTGAAAAACCTTCTGGATGCTGCTCCAATAGTTTCTGCGCGAGGTGACATACTGCGTCATGAGCTGATCGCGTTCCGACTGCGTCGAGCAGGCATCCTGCATCTTCGACAGGTTCGCCGTCAGTAGCATGTATTGGTCTTCCAGGCTTTGCAGCGACGGTCCCATAAAGCTCCTTCACGTCTCTTAGTGGCTATGTTTCCCTGAATCGGAATTCATCTGTATCCAGGATTCGACGGTCGACAACTTCAGGCTGTGCTTTGTAATTGGCTGGCCGCTTGCAACTTCATGCGCATTCTGAGCCAGATTCTTCAATGTAGTTTCTAACGCATCCGACGCTTTCGCGTGCGCGGCAATCTGGGCCTGGCCTTCGTTCTGAATCTGCTCTTTCGCATAGTCCTGCAGTCCCTGCGGGACAGTGGCCGACGGCATGCGCGATGTCAGCCCGAAGGGTTTGAGCGCAGGCTCGACCAGGCTGCCCGGATCCACCTGATTCTTGTTCACCAGGTCGAGCGCAATTGCCTGTGCCAGCTCGATATAGGTTCGGTTGATGGAGTTATAGGCGTCCTTTTCCCGCGAGAAGGTCTCGGAGAGCGCGTTCAACGTCGGCTCCATCTGTCTGACCATTTTGCGCTCATCGCGCTCCTGCGCAAATTGCGTGAGAAGCTGGCCCGCCTTTTGCAGCGCGATGGGCGCATAGGACGCACCCGGCAGCTGCTGAACGGCAGAAAGCTCGGTTCCCAGGTTGCCCGCGGATGCGGCGACATCCGCAGGCGCCGTCGAGCCCGTCAGGCCGGAAAAGGCCATCCCAAGATCGGCGAGAGCATGCGCGGCATCCGCTCGTTTCTGCAATTCGTTCTGCACATCCTGCAGCTGCGCCTGATCCTGCTTACCGAAAGGAACACCCATGGTCGCTTGTTGCAGCCGCTCCAGTTTAACGTTTTCTGAGGCGATGCCGGAGAGCGTGGCATAGTAATCGCCCAGATTGGCCGCGGCGGTCGTAAGCCTGCCGGCCAGCATTTTCGCATCATCGGAGGTTTTGCAGGAGACTGCAGGGAGGCAAAGCGCCATGCAGAGAAAGACTGCCCGGAAGCGCCGGGATCGCAACATATCGTTACCTTCGTTTCGCAATCTGCTCCGGGGGAGGGAGTCGACGCATTGTGGCATTTGCGATGCGGGAGTGCAACGACAATCTTGCAGATCGCAAAAAGCAGGCTCTTAGAGCCGGATTCGAGGCCAAGTGTTGCCTCAGAAGTAAATCTATTTACCGATTTGACAATTAACGAAAGCGGCAATAAAAAGGTAGATTGTGGTAACGATTCCACTTATTCGTTTCCATAAACATGATGCGTTTGAAAAACTCACTCCCCTCAGGAGGCCAAATGGCAGTTCGTTGCAAAACGCGCCTCGCACTTTCCTTGTGGTTGCTTTTCGCGGCAGTCGTAGTCTTCCACCCATCCTTTGTTTACGGGCAGGCCGATACCTCATCAGCTTCCGGAACAGTTACGGATTCCACCGGCGCAGTCGTGCCGAATGCAAAAGTAGTGATTCACAACGATGCAACCGGCGCGGAACGCACGGTTACTTCCAATAGCAGCGGCTATTACACAGTTACTAACCTTCCGCCCGGCTCTTATACCATTCATATTGAAGCTCCCGGGTTTCAGACGGCGGTACGTAGCGGGAATCACCTCGACCCGAATATCGGCAGCAAGATCGATGTGACGTTAGAGGCGGGCAGCAATACTACTACCGTCACGGTCCAGGCCGATGCCAATACGCTTCAGACCGAGTCGGCAGCCGCAGGGCAGCTTGTGACCAGCGACCAGGTAAAGACGATCCAGCTGAACGGGCGCAATCCGATGTACTTGTCTCAGCTTGAGCCGGGTGTGACGCGCAATGCGGCCATTTCCTCGTTCAACTTTGCGCCGGACTTCAGCGGGCCCACGATTAACGGCGCGCGCGGCAACGAAAGCCTGATCACGCTGGATGGCGCTCCGATGGTGCGCACCCGCGCCAACGGCACGCAGATTGGCGTCTCGGACGTGGATGCCACTTCGCAGGTGCAGATTCTCACCACCGGCTATCCGGCCGAGTACGGCGGCACGTCGGGCGGCCAGATTCGCATGGTTCCGAAGAGCGGCACCAGTGAGTTCCACGGCAGCGCGTATGAATATCTGCGCAATTCATTTTTCGATGCCAATACCTGGGGGCGCAACAATTCCGATCAGCCGGCGCTGCGCGATCACCCGGAATCCTTCCGCTATAACCAGTTCGGTTGGAACCTCGGCGGCCCGATTTACATTCCGCATGTTTTCAACACGTCGAAGCAGAAGCTCTTTTTCCTTGCCGGGCAGGAATATCTTCGCTATCGGTTGACGGTGACGCAGACCGGCAAAGTGCCGACCATGCTGATGCGCCAGGGCAACTTCAGCGAATTGCTGAGCAATAACATCTTCCAGAGCCCGGTGCAGTTGGTGAACCCTAACACCGGCACGCAGTATGCAAACAACGTGATTCCTCAGGACCAGCTTAGCCCGAACGGCTTGGCGCTCCTGAATGCGTATCCCACGCCGAATACAAACAACAGCGGCTTCAACTGGCAGGACCAGGCGCCGTATCCGCAGAACCAGAGAAAAGATACGCTGGTTCTCGATTACATACCGGCGGATGCGCACCACTTCCGCTTCAGCCTGCTGAATTACAACTACGATTACACTAATCCTTTTGCGGGCAACTTTAACCGTACGCCGCAGAAGTGGCACTGGCCGAACCAGGTGGGCGTGCTGCACTATACCTGGACGATCAGCCCGACGATGGTGAATGACTTCACGGCATCCGCCTCAGCCGATCACATCACCATCAGCTATGACACATCGAACGGCCTGTACAACCGCGATCTGTATGGAATCAATTTTCCCTACATTTATTCGGTCGATACAAAGCTTGTTCCCAACAAAATCCCGACGATTGACCTGGCAAACTTCACCACGCTCGACGGCGGCCCGTATCCGTCGCACTCGGGCGGCCCGATCGTAAACCTTGCCGATAACATTACCAAGGTGATCGGCAACCACACTCTGAAGGCCGGTTTCCTGTGGCAGTGGTCCGGTGAGAATAACTTCGACCAGATCGACGTGAGCAGCACGACTCCCGGCGCAACCAACAACCAGAACGGCCAGTTCAACTTCAGCGATACCCGCAGCGGCCACCCGACATCGAATGCGGCGGTCGGCAATGCGGCGCTCGGCCTCTTCGATACGTACGGTGAAATCGGGCAGAAGTCCTACACGCTCTTCCGCGGCCAGATGTATGAAGGCTTCGCGCAGGATACGTGGCGGGCAACGCCCAAGCTGGTGCTGGAATACGGCGTGCGTTACAGCGTGATGCTGCCTTACACAGCGGCGTGGCGCAACCAGTCGGTCTTCGATCCCGGCTCGTGGCAGGCTTCACTGGCTCCGACGGTCGATCCGGTAACCGATCTGATCTCCGGCGGCGACCCGTATAACGGCGTGGTGATTCCGGGCAGCGGATTCCCCAGCTCGGCACGCGGACATGTGCCGGATGACATCCTGAATGGCCAGTACAACCGGCTATTCCGGGGTTTTGGTCCGGGCTACTCGCATACCACCTGGAGCAATATCCAGCCGCGTGTCGGCTTTACCTACCAGATTTCTCCTCTGACGGTGATCCGTGCCGGCGCCGGACGCTTTGTGCAACGCATCGGTATCAGCGATTCGGTGCAGCTTGGCGGCAACGCTCCTTTCCAGCCCAGCACGACGGTGACGGCTGGATCGGTGGACAATCCGGGCGCCATCGGCGCAAACAATCTACCGCTGGCGCTTTCTTCGCAAGCGCTGGTATTTCCTGATCCGAATGCCTGGAGCTGGAACGCGGCTGTAGAGCAGGAGATCCCGAATTTCGCCACATTCACTATTCAGTATGTGGGCCGTCGCGGCCTGCATCTCTCGCAGATTGAGAACATTAACCAGCTGCAGCCGGGCACCAAGCAGGCGAATCCGGGAGTGCAGGATGACGCGCTGCGTCCGTATCGGGGCTTCTCGGCCATTCTGCAGGACGCGAATGGCGGAAGCTCGATGTATAACGCCATGCAGGTCAACCTGAAGCGCCGTATGACGAAAAACCTGTTGTTCGGTGTGGCTTATACCTGGTCCAAGAGCATGGATTACGGCTCCAGCCCCGGCTATGAACTGCCGAACGTGTATGACAAGAGCCCGAACTGGGGCCCCAGCGACTTCGATATCCGCAACGTATTGGTAATCAATTACGTATGGGATATCCCGTATGCTTCGCATGCCAGCAATCGGCTGGTACGCGGAACTCTCGGCAACTGGGAGGTTTCCGGCACGACCCAGGCGCAGACGGGCGAACCGTTTACCGTCAGCACCGGCGACGACTTTGCCGGCGTTGGTCTGGGCGCGGGGAACCAGGTCTGGGATATGACGGGTACGCCGATTGTTTCCAAGAAGTTTGCCGGAAACAATGGCACTGGCAAGTGGTTCGATCCCTCGGTCTTCGTAGCTCCGGCTGCGGGAACACTGGCGCCGCGCGGAACCCGCAACGCGATCTATGGGCCGGGCTTCCAGAGCTGGAATATCGCCATGCAGAAGAGCTTCCACGTGATTCCGGGGCATGATAACCATCAGCTCTCGTTTAAGGCGGAAGCATTTAACTTTACCAATCACCCGAACCTGGATACGCCGGACAGCAACCCCACCAGCGGCACTTTTGGCGAAGTGACGCAGAAGGGCAATACCTATCCGTCGGAGCGGCAGATGCAGTTCAGCCTGCGCTACCAGTTCTAGGACAAAAAAGGACGGAAAAACGCTCGAAACGGGCGCAAAAGTCTCTCCTGAACGCCTCTTGTTTTCATAAGCAAGGGGCGTTCTTTTTTCGCTTTGATATTCTGCTTCCATTGCGTTGCAGAGCGTCTCTGCGTGTGTTAATCTTTCAATCTGTACCCCTCTTTTATTCGGCGCCCCGGTGTCTTTGAAAGCAGGAGTATGAGGTTGTGAGGGCTGGCGTAGCTCAGCTGGTAGAGCATCTGATTTGTAATCAGACGGTCGGGGGTTCAAGTCCCTTCGCCAGCTCCAGAGTCCAAAAGCCTCGCCGTAGTAAAAGGTTTCGATTGGCGCGAGCCATCCGCAGTCATTCCACCTGACAGCGTCCTGTTTCAGACGGAGCATTTTTGAGGCTCTGAAAGGATGTCTGGTGTCCTGACGAAGTGGAAAAGTTCGCATCAATGACGGGATGCACAGGTGGCCGAGTGGTTAATGGCAGCAGACTGTAAATCTGCCGCTCCAAGGAGCTACGAAGGTTCGAATCCTTCCCTGTGCACCACTTTAAGGTTGGCTGGAAGCGAGTTTGTATGCGGGTTCGAGGTTGGCAGCGGAAGTTGGTCGCTCTCCTCGTTTTGGCGATGCTCGCTGGTCTGGCCTGGAGCACGATGGATGCCGGCAGGGTGCGTATGCTGGTCTTCGTTTTGCTTGGCGGATTCGCTCTTCGGATTCTGCTGACTGCCGGTCGGCGGTACGATGAAGAAGAGGGGCCGCGGTAGGGTTTGTAGGGCTGATGTAGCTCAGTTGGTAGAGCACTCCCTTGGTAAGGGAGAGGTCACCGGTTCAATCCCGGTCATCAGCTCCAGGATTTTTAGGGCAAGTCAGTAGATGAGCGAGTCAGCAGGTCGGCGGGATTTGGGCTGGCTTGCTGACTCGCTTCTGCCGAAGGCAGGCAGGCTTGGCCCGAAGTGGTTGCGGGAGTAACTCAGTGGTAGAGTCACAGCCTTCCAAGCTGTTGGTCGCGGGTTCGATTCCCGTCTCCCGCTCCAGAAATTAAGCAGGTAAGCGGAGTTTCGTGGCAAGCATGTTCGAGCAGGCAGTTCTTCCGATTCAGGATGAAAAGACTTTTGCCGAGGTGGAGAAGGCGCTGCAGGATGCTTTTTCGCCAGCAAATGCGGCGAAGTTTCTTCGCCAGGTGGATAAAGCAGGACTACGCGCCCGTCAGTTTGAGGCGATCCTGACGCATGGATTTCTGGGCGCGAAGACACCTGCGCTTTACGGCTCGTTGGGTGATTCCGACCGCGGCCAGGTGCGCGAGATGTATCTCCGGCTGGTGGAGAAGGTGGCGCCGGAGCTGCGCAAGAAGTATTTGAAGGTGTACGCGTATTACTGAGGAATTTGCATTCGCGCAGGCTTCTGAACCGAACGTTTACGTGGTGATGTGGGAGTTTGAAGTGCGCGAAGGCTGCGAGGCGGCCTTTCTTGAAGCGTATGCCTCGGATGGAGTTTGGGCCCGTCTCTTCCGGAAGTCGCCGGAGTTTCTGGGTGTGGAGTTGGTGCGGAGCGTCAAGCATCCGATGCGGTATTTCACTCTGGATGCGTGGACCTCGCGCAAGGCGTATGAGGGCTTCCGGCTTGATTATTCCGAAAGCTACGAGACGCTGGATGTGAAATTGGCGGGATTAACGGAATGGGAGCGCCGGATTGGCGCATTTCCCTCCGAGTAAATAGGAGAATTCGCAATGGCGAAGGAGAAATTTGACCGGTCGAAGCCGCACGTAAATGTGGGGACGATCGGACATATCGATCACGGTAAGACGACGTTGACGGCGGCGATCACGAAGGTGTTGTCGAAGCATAATCCGAACAACAAGTTCCGC